>NZ_JBNCLD010000021.1:60802-95952 GCF_049844505.1 Micromonospora sp. DT229
ATGCCGATGTTTTTACTAGCCCATTGTGGTGCGGGGCCGCCCGCGTTTTTTTGCGGGGGGGCCCCACGCCCTTGTTCGGCTTTCCCCCGCCTCGGCGGAGCTTCCCGCCCCTCACCGGAACGCAGGAATAACCCCGGTCAGCCGGGTATCCGTGCGGTCCAACGTCTCAACGGGGAGGAAGCATGTTGGGTATCAAACGCCTCGGCCTGCTGGCCGCACTGGTGCTGGTGGGAGTCGCGCCCGCCGCAGCAGCGCAGGCAGCACAGCCGTCGGAGCAGGACACCCAGTACCTGCAAGCGGTCCACCAGGTCAACCTCTACGAGGTGAAGGCCGGTGAGCTGGCGGAGAAGAAGGCGCAGGACCAGCAGGTCAAGGATCTGGCGCAGATGATCGTCACCGATCACCAGGACCTCGACCAGCAGGTGAAGGACCTGGCCGGGCAGCTCAACGTCCAGTTGCCGAAGGAGCCGACCCCTGATCAGCGGACGGCTCTCGACCAGCTGAACAACGCCAGTGGTGAGGAGTTCGACCGGCTCTGGGTGACCCAGGGGCTGGCCGGTCACCTGCAGTCCATCCAGGCCACCCAGACGGAGATCTCGCAGGGTACCGAGGCCCAGGTGGTCCAGCTGGCGCAGACCGCGCTGCCGGTCCTGCAGGCGCACTACGACGCCTTGGTGCAACTGGCTGAGGAACTCGGCATCCCGGTGCCGGAGGCCAGCGCCAGCGCCAGCGCCAGCGGCACGCCCAGCCCGGGCGGCACCACGCCGACTCCGGGTGGCACCACGCCGGCCCCGAGTGGGACCTCCACCGAGGAGTCCCCGGCTCCGAGCGACACCATCACCGAAACCCCGGTGCCGCAGCAGAGCTGACGCCGATCGGTACGCAAAGCCGGCCCAGCCCACCCCGGCTGGGCCGGCTCGCCCCTGCCCCCCGCCCCCCGCCCCCCGCCCTGCGCCCCACCGCCTCTCTGCGGCAGATCTTGCACTTTCTGTCGGTGCAAAGCCGGATAAAGTGTGCATTTCGGCGACCAAAAGTGCAAGATCGCGGAGCTGGGAGGGAGGAGGGGTGGGAGGGGAAGGGAGAGGGGTGAGGGGTGAGGGGTTAGTCGGCGCCGGCTAGGCCGATGGCGAAGGCTTCTTCGAGGTCGTGGCGGGAGTAGGCGCGGAAGGCGATGTGGGACTCGGTGTTGAGCACCCCGGGCACCTTGGAGATGCTGCCCGCGATCACCTGGGCGATCTGGTCGAACTCGCGGACCCGGACCATGGCGATCAGATCCACGTGCCCGGCCACCGAGTAGACCTCGCTCACCCCGGGCAGATTCGCCAGGGCCTCGGCCACCTCGGGGATCGCGTCGGTGGCGCAGTCGATCAGCACGATCGCGGTGATCACTGGAGGTTCTCCGTTCGTCGGTGTTCCAGGCCCATGCTAGGGCCCGCGAGACGGGTCAGCCGCAGGGACGGTGAGGTCGTCGTCCACCCGGATCACCTCGTGCAGCCGCTCGTCGGCGCCGACGGTGGCACCGGGCCAGAGCACACAGCGGGTCACCGTGCCGCGTACGGTGGCACCGGCCCCGATCACCGAGTGGTGGCAGTCGCCGGTGATGGTCGCGGTGGGATCGATCAGGCTCGTGTCCCCGGCGGCGTGCAGGTTCGCGGCCAGGTAGTCGGCCGGGGTGCCGGTGTCGTAGAAGGTGCCCCGGTAGGGGATCACGGTCAACCGGCCGGCGGCCTCGGCCGGCCGCCAGAGGGCCCGGACCAGGTCACCGAAGGTCGGCGGCAACTGCCGGACCAGCCGCCAGGGCAGCAGCGAGAAGCCGGTGAACAGGTGCCCGTCGAAGGTGCCCGGCGCCTTCGGGTCGGGGGCCGGTTGGCCCAGCAGGCGTACGGAGTCGCCGTCCCAGCCGTGCAACAGTGCGGCGATGTCGGGCCCGGGTGGCGAGGTCGGATCGGCCAGGTAGGCGTCGGCGTTGCCGACAAGTACGCCCCGGCCGGCGATCCAGTCCCGCAGGTTACCCACCCCGCCTGCGGTGCCGAGGGGGGCACCCTGCTCCACGGACAGGTGGGCTCGGGTGCCGACCCGGTCGATCACCTGGTCACCGAGGTAGCAGGCGTTGACGGCGACCCGCTGTGGCCCGGTCAGGCCGAGCCCGGCCAGCCGGGCCAGCGCGCGATCCAGCAGCGACATGTTGCCCACCGGGCAGAGCGCCTTGGGTAGCCGTTCGGTCAGCGGGCGCAACCGGGTGCCCTCTCCGGCGGCCAGCACGATCGCGCAAAGGTCCCCGTCGTAGCCGGCCACCGGCTCGGAGCCCTCCCTGGGCAGGCTGACGGCCGCTGCCACCGGCGCAGCCGAGGCGGCCGGTGTGGGCGGGTGGGTCACGGGAGGGTGTCCGGCAGGGGTGGCGGGAACTGCCCGGCCAGCGGGCCGATGTCGTAGTAGGCGAGCAGTCGCGCGGTGGGCCAGGTCAGCTTGGGTAGGTCGTCCAGGGGGTGCCAGGCGGCCTCGAAGACCTCCGCCCCGTCCACCGTCAGGGTGGTACTCGACGCCGGCACCTCGGCGATGAAGACCATGTCCACCCAGCCCTTGGCATGGACCACCGCGTTGGGGGTGGCCGGGGTCAGGCGGGTGGGCGGCAGTCGTACCCCGGCCTCCTCGTGCAGTTCGCGGGCCGCACCCACCGCGGGGTTCTCGCCGCGTTGCAGCAGTCCGGCCGGCAGCGACCAGCCCCGACCCGGCGGCTGGCGCAGCAGCAACAGCCGTCCCGCTCCCTCGGCCTCGCTGTCGTGCACCAGGGTGACCGCGCCGACGATGTACTTCGGCACGGCCAGGCGCACCAGCCGACGCCGCACCGGCAGGGGTAGCCGGTAGAAGATCTGGTAGACGGCGGCGCGCCCGATGCGACGCGAGCGGGGGATCATGGCTTCAGGCTAGTGGCCACGAGACCCCTTCGCGCCCGGGGCGCCCGGCGCGTCACTGTCCGTGCTTACTTCACTGTCGATGGTCGACAAGGTCGATGAGTTGGCGTACGACGGCGTCCGGTTCGAGGACCCGGTCGAAGACCGCGACCAGCAGGGTCTCCAGGTCGGGGTAGCCGAGTTCCTCCGACAGTCGCAGCAGCGGCAGGTCGCTGGCCAGTCCCCGGTTGTGCTGACGCAGCGCGAGCCCGATGGTGGCCCGGCCCAGCCGGACCTTGTCACTGATCGAGATGCCCGGCTCGCTGTGCTCGGCGAACCAGCGGTTGATCTGCATCTGGGCGTGCGGCGACTTGACGAAGCCGAGCCACTCGCGGCGTGGGCCTCGGGGGGCCACCTCCGCGTCCAGGGAGGATTCCTCGTCGGTCTCGGTGAAGATCTCCACCACGTCGCCCTCCTCCAGGGCGGAGGACAGCGGCACCAGTCGACCGTTGACCCGGGCGGCCAGACATCGCTCGCCCCGGTCGGTGCCCAGTTCGTAGGCCAGGTCGACCGGGGTGGCCCCGGCCGGCAGGACGATCTGCCGACCCTCGGTGACCACCTGGATCTGGGCCTCGGCCAGGTCACTGCGCAACGATTCCAGGAACTGCGCCGGATCGGCCGCGCCCTGCTCCCAGTTCAGTACCCGGCGCAGCCAGTCGAGTTGTTCCGCGCAGGCCGTCGGGGTCGCGCCGGGGCGGGGGAAACGGAAGTCGGCCGCCACCCCGTACTCGGCCGAGCGGTGCATCTCCTCGGTGCGGATCAGCACCTCGACCGTCCGGTTCGAGGGGCCGCAGACGCTGGTGTGCAGGGAGCGGTAGAGGTTGTTCTTCGGTGAGGCGATGAAGTCCTTGAACCGGCCGGGCACCGGCCGCCAGAGGCCGTGGATGGCGCCGAGGGCCGCGTAGCAGTCGGTGGCCGGACCGTCCACCACGATGGTGATGCGGGGCAGGTCGTACGGGACGGTGTGACCGCCGGCCACGGTGTCCTTCCAGATCGAGTAGAGGTGCCGGGGCCGGGGGGCCACCTTGGCGTCCACCCGGCTGCGCCGCAGCGCCACCTTGGCCTTGGCCACCACGTCGGCGAGGTAGTTCTCCCAACCGGGGCGGTCGTGCACGTGGCGGGCGATGCGGGCGTGCTCCTCCGGCTGAAGGTGCAGCAGCACCACGTCGTCCAGTTCCCGTTTCAGGGTCTGGATGCCCAGCCGGTCACAGAGGGGTACCAGCACCTCCAGGGTCTTGCGGGCGATGCGTTCCCGCGAGGCCGCCGAGCGTACGCCCAGGGTGCGCATGTTGTGCAGCCGGTCGGCCAACTTGATGATCAACACCCGGACGTCCTTACCGGCCGCGATGATCATCTTTCGGATGGTCTCCGCCTCGGCGGCCTGGCCGTAGAACGCCTTGTCGAACTTGGTCACCCCGTCGACCAGGTGGGCCACCTCGTGGCCGAAGTCCTCGGCGAGGGCCTGCAAGGTGTAGCGGGTGTCCTCCACGGTGTCGTGCAGCAGCGCCGCGACCAGCGTGGTGGTGTCCATGCCCAGCTCGGCGCAGATCTGCGCGACCGCCAGCGGATGGGTGATGTACGGCTCCCCGCTCTTGCGGAACTGGCCGCGGTGCATGTTCTCCGCGATGGTGTACGACCGGCGCAGCACCGCCGGGTCGGCACCCGCGTGGATGCTGCGGTGGGTGCGGACCAGGTGGCCCACCGGTTCGGTGTCGGTGGTCGGCCAGGTCAGCAGCGACCGGAGGCGGCGGGCTAGCGGCAGTTCACCTGGCTGGGCGGGTAGTGCGCCCCTCAGGGCGCCGCCGCGTCCGGCGTCGACGTCCACGTGGGACACCCCCTCACTTCCGCTCCGGCAAGCCGGCGGATCGACAACCGGGAGCAGAACCTCGAAACGGGCAGGACTGCACTCCCATAACAGACTAAGTGAGTCGACGTAGTCCGATCGGACAGTTGCTCATGGGCGTTCGGACCAGAGTTGATGGGACGCTGCGCTCTCGGCCTTGGTCAGTAGGTCACGGAAGCGAGCCGCGCCGCGTACCGGGGAGGCCCAACCGGCCGACATCTCCACCAGCCGGGTCTCCGGTCGTTCCAGCCAGGACAGGATCCGTTCCGACTCCTCCGGGGTGGCTGCGGGGACCGGACCGTGCCCGGCCGGCACCGTCTCGGCGGTCGCCCGGATGACGGCCAGGGTGGGTCGAGGATGGACCCCGGGTGGACTGACCCCCGCCCCGGCGAGTCGACCGTGTCGGACCAACGCCAGCTCCCAGCCGCCGCCGTCGGCCGGCCGGGCGGCGGCCAGCTCGGCGATCCCGGTCAGGGCGGCGAGCCGCTGCATGCGTACGGTCGCCCGCAGCACCGCCGCCAACCGGGACCGCAGCACGGCCGCCTCCTCGTAGCGCTGCCCGGCGGCCAGGGCCTCGATCCGGGCCAGCAGGGCCTCCACCACCGGCTGGGCGTCGCCGGTGGTGGCCTCGGCGAACGGGGTGACCGCCACGGAGTCGTACTCCTGGGGGGTGATCCGGTGCTCGCAGGGTGCCGGGCAACGGCCCAGCTCGGCCAGGGCGCAGGCCGGGGTGACCGTACGCAGGGACAACCGGTGGGTGCACTGGCGTAGTGGCACCGCGTCGTGAAAGCCGGCGGCGGCCAGCTCCGCGGCCCGCCGGGAGGAGAAGGGCCCCAGGTAGGCGCGGTCCTGAGGGGAGATCTCCCGCACCACGGACAGCCGGGGGTACGGCCCGTCGGTCAGCTTCAGCCAGACCACCCGCTCCGGAAACTTCGACCGCCGGTTGTACGGCGGCGCGTGTGCCCCGATCAGCCGCAGCTCACGGACCTCCGCCTCCAGCGAGTGGGCGCACTCCAGGGCCTCGACCCGCTCGGCCGCGGCCAGCATCTCCGAGATCCGGGCCCGCTTCTCCGCCGCGGTGAAGTAGCTGCGGACCCGGGTGGCGATGTCCCGTGAGGTGCCGACGTACAGCGGGCGGTCGTCGGCGGCTCGGAAGATGTAGACCCCGGGGGAGCGGGGCAGCCCATCGGCCAGGTGACGTTTGCGGCGCTGGGTGGGGGTGACCGCCCGGGTGAACTCGATGGCCTCGCCGATGGTGTCGACCCGGTGCCCGCCGAGCCGCCCGATCAGCCCGTGCAGCACGTCGACCGTGGCCCGGGCGTCGTCCAACGCCCGGTGGGTCGGGGTGGTGCCGGCCCGGAAGTAGGCCGCCAGGGTGCCGAGCTTGCGGTTGGGCACCTCGTCGCGCAGCAGCACCCGCCGGGCCAGGGCGGCGGTGTCCAACACCCGGGGGTTCGGCCACCGGTAGCCGTGCCGGGCGCAGGCGGCCTTGAGAAAACCGACATCGTACGGGGCGTTGTGGGCCACCAGCACGGCATCGGCGACGAACTCCAGGAAGCTCGGCAGCACCTGTTCGATCGGGGGCGCGGGCAGCACCATCGCCTCGGTGATGCCGGTCAGCACGGTGATGAAGGGCGGAATCGGCACCCCGGGGTTGACCAGGGTGGCCAACACCCCCAACTCCTCGCCGCCGCGTACCTTCACCGCGCCGATCTCGGTGATGCCGCCGCCGTCCGGTGCCCCACCGGTGGTCTCCAGATCGACCACCACGAAGGTCGTCGCATACAGCGGCAGGGCCGGGTCGACGCCCTCGGTGGCCGGGTCGAGCCCGGCAAGCGTCGGCTGGAGATACTCCTGTGCTGCCATCGGCGGCACGGTAACCGGCCGGTCCGACACTCGCGCCCCACCGGTCTCATTCGCCACCACCGGTCTAGGATGAGAGATCGGCTCACTCACCGGGCGGTGGGCCCGGTCGCGGTGGGAGACTTGCCACATGCCCCTCACCGAGCCGCACGACGACAACCTCCCTCAGGAGGAGCAGGTCGTCGCGGTGCCGGCCGCCGGTGACGCCGCTGAGAACCCCGCCGTCGCCGATCCGGCGCAGCCACCCGGCACGCAGATCACCACCGATGGCGAATCCGCCGAGTCCCCCGGCGCGGAGACAGCCGAGTCCCCCGGCGCGGAGACAGCCGATTCGCCTGGCGCGGAGACAGCCGAGTCCTCCCGCGCTGAGGCAGGCGAGTCGCCCGGGGCGGAGGCAGGCGCTGAGGGGGAGCAGACCTCGGAGCCGGAGCCGGTCCTGCCGGAGTCGGTTCGGCAGCGGATCGTCTCCCTCACCGCCGCCGTGCTGCCCGGCCTGCCGGCCGACGAGGTGCCCGTGCCGCTGCGTCGGGTGGCCAAGTTCGCCCCCAACCGGCGGGCCCGCCTGGGCGCCTCCGTGATCGCCGCCCAACTCGCCGCCGATCCGCTGTTGCGTCAGCGGGTCACCGCCCGGGTGCTGGCCGACGCCGGTGACCTGGGCGCCGCCGTCATCGAGGGGACCGCCCCCGCCGCCGCCGACCCCGTGGAGGTGGCCGCCCTGGCCTACCTGGCCCGGCCCCGCGGGTGGCGGCAGTTGATCGAGGCCAGCGGTGCGGCCGTACGCGCCGAGGCGGACACCGCAGTGGTGGCCGAACTGGTGCGCCAGGCCGAGCAGCGGGCGACCCGGGCCGAACACGACCGCGCGGTGGCCCGGGTCGAGGCCGACAAGCTGCGCGACGAACTGGCCCGGGTCCGCGAGGAACTGGGCCAACTACGCGAGGAGTCCCGCCAGCTGGCCCGTACGCTGCGGGAGAGTCAGGCCCGCGAACGCAAGGCGGCCGAGCTGCTGGCCACGGAGCGGGGCCGCGCCGCCCGTGCCGCCACGGACGCGGACGCCGAGTTGCGTCGGGCCCGGGCCCGGCTGGCCGAGGCCGAGGCGGCGGCCGGGGTGGCCCGGGCCAGCGCCAAGGAAGCCCGGTCGGTCGACGACGCCCGCCTGTGGTTGCTGCTGGAGACCATCTCCCAGGCCGCCGTCGGGTTGCGCCGGGAGTTGGCGTTGGACCCGGTGGAGAAGCTGCCGGCCGACTTCGTCGCGGACTCCTTCGCGGACTCCTCGACGGCCACCCCCAGCGGGGCCGCCACCCGCGCCCGGGACACCGACGACCCGGCCCGGCTGGATCAACTGCTCGCCCTGCCCCGCGCCCACCTGGTGGTCGACGGCTACAACGTCACCAAACGGGGCTTCGGGGAGATGTCCCTGGAACAGCAGCGCAAGCGGCTGATCACCGGCCTCGGTGGGATCGCCGCGCAGACCGGTGACGAGGTCACGGTCGTCTTCGACGGAGCCGAGCGGATGCACGGGCTGCCACCCACCCCACGGGGGGTACGGGTGCTCTTCTCCCGCAAGGGGGAGACCGCCGACGAGCTGATCCGCCGGCTGGTCCGGGCCGAGCCGCCGGGCCGCCCGGTGGTGGTGGTCTCCTCCGACCGCGAGGTCGCCGACGGGGTACGCCGACACGGCGCCTACCCGCTCGGCGCGGACTCCCTGCTGCGTCGCCTGTCCCGGTCCTGATCGACCCCTGTGATCCACTCGCGTGGGGAGTGGGCGGGTCGGGCAATAGGATTGGCGTCCCATGGCGACAGGAGCGACGGAATGAGGCGCACAGCGGACGGCCGGTTCCGAACCGGTCGCTGCGTCGGGTCGCCGCGACCGGGCGGGGTGCCGCGGTGAGCCCGCGCGGCTGGGCGGTGCTCACCCTTGCCGGTCTCGGCCTGGCGCTGCTGGTGGCGGCGCTGGTGCTGATCCCGTGGCACCGCCCACCGGCCCCCCGCGCCGACCAGTTGGCCGCCCTCCGGGAACTCCCCGCCGACCAGGTGGAACGGGCCCGGCAGTTCCGCTCCGCGCTGCGCCCCGGCAGTTGGACGGGGCTCGGCCTGGGTCTGCTGGTGGCCCTCCTGTTGGGGCTGACCCCGCTGGGCAGTCGCCTGATCGAACTGGCCGGGCGCCCCTTCGGCGACCACTGGACGGCGCAGGCGATCCTCGGCGGGCTGGCCGTGGTGCTCGTGGCCGACCTGGTGACCTTGCCGTTGGCCGCCTGGCGGCACAGTGTGCTCAGCCGGTACGGCCTGGCCACCAACGGCTGGGGCGGCTGGGCCGTCGACCTGCTCAAGTCGTACGCGATCAGTGCCGTCATCGGCGCGGTGGCCCTGCTCGGCTTCTACACCATCGTGCGGCTGGCCCCCCGCTGGTGGTGGGCCTTCGGGGCGGCCGGGGCGGCCATCCTGGTGGCGCTGCTGTCCTTCGTCCTGCCGGTGCTGGTGGAGCCGGTGTTCAACCGGTTCAGCCCGATGGAACCGGGTCCGCTGCGCACCCAGCTGATGGACCTGGCCGCCCGCGACGGGGTACCGGTGCGCGACGTGTTGGTCGCGGACGCCTCCCGGCGTACCCGGGCGGTCAACGCCTACGTGTCCGGGTACGGCCCGACCAGCCGGGTCGTGGTCTACGACACCCTGCTGCGGGAGGGCACCGATGCCGAGGTGGCAGCCGTGGTGGCCCACGAACTCGGTCACGCCAAGGACCGGGACGTGCCGGTCGGTACCCTCACCGGTGCCCTCGGCGCCGCAGCCGCCGTGGTGGCGCTCTACCTGATCGGTTCCTGGCCGCCGCTGCTGCGCCTGGCCGGGGTCGACTCGATCGCCGAGCCCCGCGCCTTCGGGCTGCTGCTGGCCCTGGTCACGGTCGCCGGGTTGGTCTTCACCCCGGTGCAGGCCCTGATGTCGCGGCGGATCGAGGCCCGCGCCGACGCGCACGCGCTGGCCCTCACCGGTGACCCGGCCGCCTACGAGTCGATGCAGCGGCGACTGTCCTCGGTCAACCTCTCCGACCCGGATCCACCCCGCTGGGAGTACCTCTACTCGGCCTCCCACCCCTCCACCGTGGAGCGGATCGCCGCCGCCCGCGCGTACGCCAGAAAGGCCGGTTGATGGGTCGCACGTTGCTGGTCACGAACGACTTTCCGCCCCGACCCGGCGGCATCCAGTCGTTCGTTCACAACCTGGCGGTACGCCAGCCGACAGACTCGGTGGTGGTGTACGCGTCGAGTTGGCCGGAGGCCGACAAGTTCGACGCCGACCAGCCCTTCGAGGTGATCCGCGAGCGCACCCGGATGCTGCTGCCGACCCCGCTGGTGGCCCGCCGGGCGGCCCGGCTGGCCCGGGAGTACGACTGCGACAAGGTCTGGTTCGGTGCGGCCGCCCCGCTGGGCCTGCTCGCCGCGGGACTGCGCCGCCGGGCCGACGTACGCCGGGTGGTCGCCCTCACCCACGGGCACGAGGTGGGCTGGGCTGCGCTGCCGCTGGCCCGGACCGCCCTGCGGCGCATCGGCCGGGGCACCGACGTGGTCACCTACCTGGGGGAGTACACCCGCACCCGGCTGGCCCGGGCCCTGGACGGGGTGACCGAGCTGCGGCGGCTGGCCCCCGGCGTGGACACCGAGCTGTACCACCCGGGGGTCGACGGCTCCGGGGTACGACACCGGCTGGGGCTGGCCGACCGGCCGGTGGTGGTCTGTGTCTCGCGGCTGGTGCCCCGCAAGGGCCAGGACATGCTGATCCGGGCCATGCCGCTGATTCGCCGCCGGGTGCCCGACGCGGCCCTGCTGGTGGTCGGTGGCGGCCCGTACCGGGCGACCCTGACCCGGCTGGCCCGCCAGGTCGGCGTGGAACGGGAGGTGGTCTTCACCGGCTCGGTGCCGGCGGCGGAACTGCCCGCCCACTACGCCGCCGGTGACGTGTACGCCATGCCCTGCCGTACCCGTAACCGAGGGCTGGACGTGGAAGGGCTCGGCATCGTCTACCTGGAGGCGTCGGCGACCGGCCTGCCCGTGGTGGCCGGTGACTCCGGGGGTGCGCCGGACGCGGTGCGGCAGGGGGAGACCGGCTATGTCGTCAACGGTCGGGATCTCGCCGAACTCGCCGACCGGGTGGGCACCCTGCTGGCCGACCGGGACCTGGCCCGTACCCTCGGCGCGGCCGGTCGGGCCTGGGTGGAAGACGAGTGGCGCTGGGAGACCCAGGCCGAACGCCTGAGCGCCCTGTTGCACGGCTGAACCGTCAAGGCGGGCCCTGCCTCAGCGGAGGCGGGCGAGGATGTGTTCGGCGGGGGCGGGGCGGCCGAAGTGCCAGCCCTGACCCGCGTCACAGCCGATCGCGCGCAGCCGTTCGGCCTGCCCCACGGTCTCCACCCCCTCCGCGGTCACCGTCAGGTCCAGGGCGTGGGCCAGCGAGACCAGCGAGGCCAGGATTCGCTCGTCAGGGGCCTCCGGGGCGCGCAGCCCCCGGACGAACTCCCCGGCCACCTTCAGCTCGGTCACCGGCAGGTCCCGCAGGTACGCCAGGTTGCTGTAACCGGTGCCGAAGTCGTCGATGGCGATCCGGACACCGAGGTCGGCCAGGGCCCGCAGGGCCCGCACCGGCTGCTCGGCGCTGCTCATCATCATGCTCTCGGTGATCTCCAACTGGAGCCGGTCCGGTGGCAGGCCGGTGCGTTGCAGCAGACCGCACACCTCCTGCACCAGGTCGGGACGGCGGACCTGACGCACCGCCAGGTTGACGCTGACGTACGGGGGCTCCCCGGTGCCGGCCGACCAGCCGACCGCCTCCCGGCAGGCCTCGGCGAGCACCCAGGAGCCCAGCGGCACGATCAGGCCGGTCTCCTCGGCCAACCCGATGAAGCGGTCCGGACGCAGCACCCCCAACTGCGGGTGCCGCCAGCGCACCAGTGCCTCGACTCCGAGCATCGAACCGTCCTGCAAGGAGGTCAGCGGCTGATAGTCGAGGTAGAACTCGCCGCGTTCGAGCCCGCCGGGGATGGCGGCGCTCAACGCCTGCCGGGCCTGTTCCCGGCCGTCGCGTTCGGCGTCGTACAGGGCCCATCCCGCGCCACCGGCGTTCTTGGCCCACTGGAGGGTGCTGCCGGCCGCCCGCAGCAGGTCGTCCGGGGTGGTGCCGGCCACCCGCCGCTCCACCACACCGACGCTCGCGGTGACCGTGATGTCATGCCCGCCGACCAGCACCGGCTCCGCCATCGCCGCCAGGGCGGACTCGGCGACGGCCACCACGTCCCCGGTGCCGGTGGAGCGTTCCACCAGGATCATGAAGGCGTCCCCGCCGAGGCGGGCCACCAGGTGGGGTTCCACGGCGCGGCTGAGCCGCTGCGCGGCCGCCACCAGGGCCCGGTCGCCGATCTGGTGGCCGTAGGAGTCGTTGATGCGCTTGAACCGGTCGATGTCCAGGAAGCACAGCCCGACCCGGTGGTCACCGGCGGGATTTCCGGCGCAGAGCGAGGCCAGGCGGTCGGCGAACAGCGTCCGGTTGGGCAGGTCGGTGAGGGGGTCATGGGTGGCCTGATGCCGGAAGCGGGCCTCGCTGGCCCGCAGCGCCCGCTCCGCCTCGGCGCGGGCGGTCTGCGCGGCCCGCCGGATCGCCTCCTGCTCGTCCAGGGTCCGGTCGCGCAGCGCGCGGGCGTAGCCGGTGGCGATCGCCGCGATCAGCCGGGCCATCCGGTCGGCGACGTCGTCCGCGACCAGGTCCAGGTCGCGGACCAGCCGGAGTTGGATCACCTCGACGGTACGACCCAGGGCCTCGGCGGAGGCGATGTGCGCGGCGACCAGTTCGGCGGCCACCCGATGCCCGGCGCGCAGGTCCAGCGGTTCGGTCCGCAGCGCCTCGGCCAGTTGATCGGTGAGCCGCTGCAACAGCGTCTCCAGTTGGGCGTGGGTCAGCGGAAAGTAGCTGGTGCCCGTCAGCGCCTTGGCCCAGGCCCGAGCGAACACCCCCACCCGGGCGAGGTCGTCCGCCGGCTCAGCCACCGAGCCGCCCGACCCCACCTAGGAAGACCGCCCGCTCGGCGTCCTCGACGCTGTCCGGGGTCTCCGGACGCCACTGCGGCACCCACACCACCCCGGGCTCCACCAGATCGAACCCCTCGAAGAAGGCCGTCAGCTCGGCCCGGCTGCGTACCCACAGGGGGTTGTCGGTGCGCTGGTAGACCTTCTGCGCCTCGGCGCGTTCGGCCTCGCTGCGGCCGTCGTCGCTGGCCTGGGAGAGCACCAGGTAGCTGCCCGGAGCCAGCGCCGTCCGCAGGGTGCTCAGCAGTTCGGCCGGCCGGTCCTGGTCGCCGACGAAGTGCAGCACCGCCACCACCAGTACGGCGACCGGCTGGGAGAAGTCGAGCAGGGCGCGTACCTCGGGGTGGCTGAGGATGCGCTCGGGGTGGCGCAGATCCTCCTGGATCACGGTCGCGCCCTCGTTGCCGGCCAGGATCTCCCGGCTGTGGGCCACCGCCACCGGGTCGACGTCGACATAGACCACCCGGGAGTCGGGGGCGTGCCGCTGGGCGATCTCGTGCACGTTGCCGGCGGTGGGGATGCCCGAACCGATGTCCAGGAACTGCCGGACGCCCGCCTCGGTGAGGAACTGCACGGCCCTACGCAGGAAGGCGCGGTTGGCCTGGGCCATCAGCGGGGCCTCCGGCACCGCGGCCACCATGGCCTGGGCCGCCGCCCGGTCCACCGCGAAGTTGTGCGAACCGCCGAGGTAGTAGTCGTACATCCGAGCGACGCTGGGCCGCTCGACATCGATCGTCTCGGGCGCCCAGTCCGGCCGCTGCATCCTGCTGTCTCCTCCGCACACCATGTCGGGCGTCAGCGCCCAGGCGGGGATTCTGCCCCACTTTCGTCACCGAAACCATAGTGTGTCGCAAGATGGCGGTCGATACAGATGATCCGTGCCCGCACGGTGACGGACACGGATCATCCGTGCACTCTGGGTTACCTAGAACTTGGGTGCGTCCGGGGCTTCCAGCAGACCGAGCCGCAGGGCGGTCATCAGGGCCTGGGCCCGGTTGGCCGCGCCGAGCTTCTCGTAGAGCTTGGAGATGTGGGTCTTGGCGGTCGACTCGCTGACGAACAACTGCTTGGCGATGCCGGCGACGCTCATGCCGTCGGCCAGCAGCCGCAGCACCTGACCCTCGCGCGGCGACAGCTGCGGGCCGGAGGGGGCCAGTCGACGCTTCATCGCCTCGGCGAGGTCGGCGGCGGTGAAGGCGCTGGGGGAGGAGGCGGCGTGCCGGGCGGCGGCGACCACCTCGTCGGCCGGCGCGGTCTTCGGCACGAAGGCGCTGGCCCCGGCCTCCAGGGCGCCGAAGAGCTGGTCGTCGCCCGCGTACATGG
Source organism: Micromonospora sp. DT229 (assembly GCF_049844505.1). Taxonomy (NCBI): domain Bacteria; kingdom Bacillati; phylum Actinomycetota; class Actinomycetes; order Micromonosporales; family Micromonosporaceae; genus Micromonospora; species Micromonospora sp. DT229. The sequence continues at coordinate 74,848 of NZ_JBNCLD010000021.1, forward strand.
TGAGCACGACGATGCCCATCGAGGCGCTGGACTTGCGCAGCGCCCGGGTGGCCTCCAGGCCGCTGCCGTCGGGCAGCCGCAGATCCATGATCACAACATCCGGCTGCAACGCGCCGGCCTGCCGTACTCCCTCCGCCGCGGTGGCAGCCTCACCCACGACCTCGAACTGCCGGTCGCGCTCGAAGGCGTGCCGCAGGCCTTTCCGGATCAAGTCGTGGTCGTCGACAAGGAGGACCTTGGTACGGGTAGCCGGTGTCGGACTTGTGGTCATCCTCGGGTTACTCCCCTTCTGCTGCGGCGGCGCTACCGCGAAGGTTATCGCGCCGGGGCGACGAGCCGACCACCACCGCTACGGTCGTCCCACTGGGTTGACGTGGTCGGATCTCCAACCGGCCCCGGATACGTTCCGCTCTCTCGGCCATGATCGCAAGCCCATAGTGCCCGTCGGAACGTTGGTCACCTATGCCGTGACCGTCATCCGACACTTCGATCTGGGCGTACGGGGGATCCACCTCGCAGGTGACCCAGAGGTTGGCGGCGCCGGCGTGCTTGCGGGCGTTGGTCACCGCCTCCTGGGCGATGCGCAGCAACTCGGCCTCGGTGGCGGCGGGCAGCCGGGCGGTGGACTCGTCGAGTGACAGGTGCACCCGCAGCCCGCCGGAGGCGCCGACCGTGCGGGCGTACTCGGCGATGGCGGCGGCCAGGCCCCCGTGCCGGTCCACCTCGCTGCGCAGCTCGAACAGGCTCAACCGCAGCTCGGTGATGACCCGGGTGACCTCCTGCCGCAGGGTGCGCAGGCTCTCGGCGGTCTCCTCGGTGTCCTCGTGCACGGTGGCCAGGGCGTTGTCGATGCCGTAGCCGACCATCACCAGTTCCTGGGCCACCCCGTCGTGGATCTCCCGGGCCAGGCGCTGCCGCTCCTCGTTGGTGGCCAGCGACCGCACCTCGTCGAAGAGCAGGGCGGCCTCCAGGCGCAGCGCCGCCGGGCCGGTCAGCCCGGTCACCTCGGCGGTCACCGAGGGCGGGTAGGCGTGCCCGGCGTCGGCCTCCAACACCACCAGACCGACCGTACGGACCCCGGCGACCAGCGGCACGATCAGCGCGGAGACCTCCCCGCCCCGGTGGGACCGGGACTGGGATCGGGCCGCGGTCTGCGGCTGCTGACTGGCCCAGGCGTCGGCGATGGCGGAGTCCGCGTCGAGGGTGGTCTCCCAGTCGACCCGGTCCGCGCCGATCTGCGCGAGCACCACCAGCCGCCCCCCGCCGCTGGCGGACAGCACCGCCCCCCGGTCGGTACGGGCCACCGTGCGCAACTCCTCGAGCAGGTGCTCGGAGATCCCACCGGGGTCCAGGGTCGCGCCGGGCAGCTGGCGGGCGACCGTACGCAGCTGGGTCAGCAGCCGGGTCGCCTCGGCGTACGGCTGGGGCTTGGCGTCGTTTCGCAGCTGCATCACCCGGTGCAGGGTCTGTGCCGCGTAGAGGCCGAGTACGGCCAGGATCAGCCACTGGGCGCAGACCACGAGGTAACCGGTCTGGGTCAGCTGCCGGACCCCGCCGACCAGGGTGAACCCGCCGGCGATCAGCAGGGTGCCCGCGAGGGTGGCGATCAGCAGGGCCCCCTCGCGGAAGCGGCGCCGCAGCGCGGTGACCGTCACCGGCACCGCCAGGTACGGCAGCACCGCGGAGGCCCCGAGCCCGTCGATGTGTCCCCCGATGGTGGCCACCGCCGCCACCTGGCTCGCCGCCAGGCCCAGCACCACCACCTCCGCCGTCCGGCTGATCGGTCCGATCAGCCAGTGCTCGGGGGCCAGCGAGGCCGGCATACCGGCGACCGCCAGCAGCACGATCCACCAGAGCTGGGTCAGGTCACGGGTGGCCAGCAGGGTCAGGACGGCGACCAGTGCGAGCACGACCACCCGGGTCGCCGAGGCGAGCGGATGGGAACGGGCCAGGGCGGTTGTCGAGGCGGACACGTGACGGATCGTAGTCAGCCGCGGTAGATGTCCGCGATTTCCGCCGCGTACGTCTTGTGTACGACTTGGCGCTTCACCTTCAGCGAGGGGGTCAGCTCGCCGGTGGCCTCGGTGAAGTCCTGGGGCAGGATCCGGAACACCTTGATCGCCTCGGCCTTGGAGACGGACTGGTTGGCCCGGTCCACCGCGCCCTGGATCTCCGCGCGCAGCCCGTCGTGCTCGCGCAGCTTCTCGGCGCTGGTGTCGGCGGGCAGGCCGACCGACTCCAACCAGGCCGGTAGCGCCTCCTCGTCCAGGGTGATCAGGGCGGCGATGAACGGCCGCCGGTCGCCCACCACGACGCACTGGCTGACCAGTTGGTGCGCCCGCACCTCGTCCTCCAGCATGGCCGGGGCGACGTTCTTGCCGCCGGCCGTCACGATGATCTCCTTCTTCCGGCCGGTGATGGTCAGGAAGCCGTCGCCGTCGAGCTGACCGAGGTCGCCGGTGGCGAACCAGCCGTCGGGGCTGATCGCCTCGGCGGTGGCCTCCTCGTTGCGCCAGTACCCCTGGAAGACGATGTCACCGGCGATGAGGACCTCGCCGTCGTCGGCGATCCGGATGGTCACCCCGGGCAGCGGCCGACCGACCGTACCGATGCGGGTGAGGCCCGGCAGGTTAGCCGAGGCGGCCGGGGAGGTCTCGGTGAGCCCGTACCCCTCGCAGACGGTCACTCCGACACCCCGGAAGAAGTGCCCGAGTCGGGCACCGAGGGGTGCCCCGCCGGAGATCACGTCGCGGCAGCGCCCGCCGAGGGCGGCCCGCAGCTTGCCGTAGACCAGCTTGTCGAAGAGGGCGTGCTGGACCCGCAGCGCCAGGCCGGGCCCGGCCTGGGTCTCCAGGGCCTCGCTGTAGGCGATGGCGACCGCCTCGGCCCGCGCGAAGATCTTGCCCTTGCCGGCGGCCTCGGCCTTCTGCTTGGCGCCGTTGTAGACCTTCTCGAAGACCCGGGGCACGGAGAGCACGAAGGTCGGCTTGATCTCCTGGAGCTCAGCGACCAGGTTCTTGGCGTCCGGGCAGTGCGCCATGGTGGCCCGGGCCTGCACCACACCGATCTGGATGAGCCGGGCGAAGGCGTGCGCCAGGGGCAGGAAGAGCAGGGTGGAGGCGTTCGGGCCGAACAGGTTCGGCAGCACCGGCACCGCGTTGGCGATGTCGGTGTACATGTTGCGGTGGGTCAGCACGCAGCCCTTGGGTCGGCCGGTGGTGCCGCTGGTGTAGATGATCGTGGCCACCGCGGAGGAGAGCAGTTCGGCCCGCCGTCGGTCGATCTCGGCGGGTTCCACCGTCGCGCCCGCCCTGACCAGGTCGTCGACCCCGCCCAGGTCGATCTGCCAGGTGTTGGCCAGCTCCGGCGTCCGGTCCCGGACCCCGGCCAGCAGGGTGGCGTGGGCGGTGGTCTCCACCACGGCGGCCACCGCGCCGGAGTCGGCCAGGATCCAGGCGGCCTGTTCGGCGCTGGAGGTCTCGTAGACCGGCACGGTCACCGCGCCGGCGGCCCAGATCGCGTAGTCGACGAGGGTCCACTCGTAGCGGGTGCGGCTCATCAGCGCCACCCGGTCGCCGGGCTTGATGCCGGTGGCGACCAGGCCACGGGCGACCGCGATCACCTCGTCGCGGAACTGGCGGCAGGTGACCTCCACCAGGGCCCCGTTGGAGTCACGGCGGAGGAACTGCACCGCGTCCGGCGCGACCTCCGCGTTGTCCCAGACGGGATCGGTGAGGTTGGCCGAATCGCCGACGGTGACGATCGGCGGGACGGAGAACTCGCGCACCTGCACTCCCTCGTGCTTGCACTGGCCGGTCGGGGGCGCCACCGGCGGGTCTGCTCATTCCGAAACCTACCTGGCCCACCCTCGGCCAGCACATCGCAGGTGGGGCGGCGCGGCGCGACCGCCCGGTCGGGGCGGGGTAGCCTCCCCCCATGGCGGACTCCTCCACCCAGTCGATCATCATCGGCGCGTCACCGGATCAGGTGGCGGCGGTCATCTGCGACTTCCCGAGCTATCCCCGCTGGACCGACGCGGTGCGCCAGGCGGAGGTCATCGAGGAGTACGAGGACGGTTACGCCAGTCAGGTCCGCTTCGTCCTGGACGCCGGGGTGATGGCCGACGAGTACGTGCTGGAGTACGCCTACGCCGAGGACCTGTCCCGCATCGAGTGGCACCTGGTGGCGCCGTCGAAGATGCAGAAGCTCCAGCGCGGCTCGTACGACCTGGTCGGCAACGCCGACGGGAGCACCACCGTGACCTACACCCTGGAGGTGGAGCTCGCGGTCGGGATGCTGGGGATGTTTCGGCGCAAGGCCGAGAAAATGATCATGGATGCCGCGTTGAAGCAGCTCAAGCGCCGGGTAGAAGCATCTGGCTCGGCGCACTGAGGCGTCCGACGGCGCGGTCGCTCACGGCAGAGGAGCCCACGATGGGTGCAACGGATCCGGGTTCGGCCCGGCAGGAGGCGGAGCGGCTGGTCGCCACTCTGCTGGCCAGCGCGCGGTTGGCCGCCGCCAGCCCCGATGGGGGACCCCTGGGCGCACTCGGCGGGATGGTGACCAGTGTCCTCGGTCACAACGGCGCGTCGGACTCGTCCGACCAGGCCACCGCTGCGGGTTTCGCCACCGGTACGGCGGAATGCTGTGTCTGCCCGGTCTGCCGAGGAATCGCCGCGTTACGTGATCCGAGTCCGGAGTTCGCGGAGCGGTTGGCCACCGGTGCCGGTGACCTGGCCGCCGGCCTGGCCAGCTTCCTGCGGGCCTTCGCCCCCACCGAGACCCCCGAGGGCCCCTATCACGAACCGGGCACCGGCCCCGATGGTGACCACGTGTGGCGCGAGGCGACCCGTACCGGGCATGATTCTCAGCCGGCACCGGATCGGGACGTCTGGACCACCGCCACGCGGGCGGAGGACGGCGCCGTCCCGGCCGTCCCGCCCGTCGACGCCGCCGGGCCGGTCGCGGACGCCGCAGGCCCGACGCCGGAGGTCGGCCGCCCGGCGGTGCCCACCTCACGGACCCCGGACGGCGACGACCGGGTCGTGTCCTCGGACGCCGCGGTGCCCACCGGCGCCGAGCAGCAGGGCGCACCAGGCGACGACGCCTGACTTCAGGGACCACCCGCACCACCGGCCCAGAGCAGGTGTGCGCGGGGCACAGCAGAGGGGAGTGGCAGCGGTGACGCTGACCATCGGAGTCGACGTGGGTGGCACGAAGGTGGCCGGCGGTGTCGTCGACGACACCGGCACGGTGCTGGTGCAGACCCGACGGGACACCCCCGCCGACGACGTGGGCAAGACCCGCGACGTCATCATCGAACTGGTCGCCGAACTGGCCGCCGGGCACGACATCCAGGCGGTCGGCATCGGGGCGGCCGGGTGGATCGACGCCAGCCGCTCCACCGTGCTGTTCGCCCCGAACCTGGCCTGGCGGGACGAGCCGTTGCGGGCGTACGTCAGCACGGCCGTCGGGTTGCCGGTGATCGTCGAGAACGACGGCAACGTGGCCGCCTGGGCGGAGTTCCGCTACGGCGCGGCCCGGCACGCCGAGGACTCGATGGTCATGTTCACCATCGGCACCGGCGTCGGCGGCGGCATCGTGCTCGGCGGTGGCCTGGTCCGCGGCGCCAACGGCATCGCCGCCGAACTGGGCCACATGCTCGCCGTCCCGGACGGACACCAGTGCGGCTGCGGTCGGCTCGGCTGCATCGAGCAGTACGCCAGCGGCAGCGCCCTGGTCCGCTTCGCCCGGGCCGCGGCCCGACAGGAACCGCAGCGGGCGACCGCGCTGCTGGAACTGGCGGCCGGCGAGGCCGAGGCGATCACCGGTCCGATGGTGACCGCCGCGGCCAAGGCCGGTGACGCGGTCGCCACGGAGGCCTTCGCCCAGGTCGGGCGCTGGCTCGGCACCAGCCTTGCGGACATGGCCCAGATGCTCGACCCCCAGGTGCTCGTCATCGGCGGTGGCGTCATCGAGGCCGGTGACCTGCTGATGGGCCCGACCCGGCGGTCCTACACCGAGTCGCTGGCCCAGCGCAGCCGGCTGCCGGTGGCCGAGATCCGCCCGGCCGAGCTGGGCAACGCCGCCGGAGTCATCGGCGCGGCCGACCTGGCCCGGCGGATCTGACATGGCCGACTCCGCCCCCGGGGTGCCGCTGCGCGTCGTGTCCTACAACGTGCACGGCCAACGCGACGACACCACCGCCCTGGCCTCGGTCGCCCGCCAGCTGGCACCGGATGTGCTGATCGTCCAGGAGGGACCACGCCGCTTCGGGTGGCGGTCCAAGTCCGCCTCCCTGGCCGCCTCCCTGGGTCTGGTGGTCGCCGCCGGTGGACTGCCGTCGCTGGGCAACCTGCTGCTGGTCAACCTGCGGGTACGGGTGACCGAAGTACGCCACCAGCGGTTCCCGCTGACCCCCGGCCGGCACATGCGTGGTGCCGCGTACGCCGACTGTCTGGTAGGCACCGGCGCCCGGTTCACGGTGGCCGGATCGCACCTGGCCACCGACCCGGTCGAGCGGCCGGAGCAGGCGAGACTGTTCAAGAAGGAGGTGCAGGCCGCGCCGTGGCCGGTGATCGCGGCGGCCGACCTCAACGACGACCCGGACGGGTCGGCCTGGTGCGTCCTGGCGGACGGACTGACCGACGCCGCGGTGGCCGCGGACCGGGCCGACCGGCTCACCTACTCCTGCGCGAACCCACGGCGGCGCATCGACGCGGTCTTCGTCGACCCCCGGATCACCGTGGTCGACTACGACGTGCTGGACACCCCCCTGACCCGGCGGGCCAGCGACCATTTCCCGATCGTCGTCGATCTGCTCCTACCGACAACCGGCTGACCTGCGGCGCTCGGGCGGGCTGGACATACCGCGCGGATGTGGAGAAGATTTCGCGCGACCCGGCATGCGTGCCGAGACGAAGGAGATCCCCGGTGCCCACCCCCACCGAGCACGGCCGGCCCGATCCGGAGACGACCACGCTAGCCCGCAGCCACGACGGTCGCCCGGTCTCCGACCGGGGTGACACCGTCTGTGTCATCGGCGCCGGAGCCAGCGGCCTCACCGCGATCAAGAACCTCGCCGAGCACGGCTTCGGTGTGGACTGCTACGAGCGCGAGACCGGCATCGGCGGCGCCTGGAACTGGCGACACGACCGCAGCCCGGTGTACGCCAGTACCCACCTGATCTCGTCGCGGCCCTTCACCCAGTTCCCCGACTTCCCGATGCCGGACGACTGGCCGGACTACCCGCACCACAGCCGACTGCTGTCCTATTTCGAGCGCTACGCCGACCACTTCGACCTGCGTCGGCACATCTGGTTCGGCACCGAGGTGGTGCGGATCGAACCGGTGGCGGACGACCGTTGGGACGTCACCACCCGCAGCACCGGCGGCTACGGCCCCGAACGCACCTCCCGGTACGCCGCCGTGCTGATCGCCAACGGGCACAACTGGTCACCCAAGCTGCCCCGCTACGAGGGGTTGGAGCAGTTCCGGGGCGAGGTCATGCACGCCTCCTCCTACAAGGACCCGGCGCAGCTGCGCGGCAAACGGGTGCTGGTGGTCGGCGCCGGCAACACCGGCTGCGACATCGCCGTGGAGGCCGCCCAGCAGGCGTCGCACTGCTGGCACTCCACCCGGCGGGGCTACTGGTACGCCCCCAAGTACGTCTTCGGTCGCCCGGCCGACCAGGTCAACGACACCCTGCTGGCCCTGCGGGTGCCGCTGTGGCTGCGGCAGTGGCTCTACCACCGCACCCTGCGGCTGACCGTCGGCGACCTGACCCGCTTCGGCCTGCCCGAGCCGGACCACCGGGTGTACGAGACCCACCCGATCGCCAACAGTCAACTCGTCTACCACGTCGGCCACGGCGCGATCACCCCGGTGCCGGACATCGCACGGCTGCACCCCCACTCGGTGGAGTTGACCGACGGCCGACAGATCGACCCGGAACTCGTCATCTTCGCCACCGGCTACCTGCCGCGCTTCGAGTTCCTCGACGCGAAGATCCTCGGCGACGACGAGGGGGTGGGCCGTCCCCGGTTGTGGCTCAACGCCTTCGTCCCGAACTATCCGACCCTGGCGGTCGCCGGCCTGCTCCAACCGGACTCCGGCCTCTTCCCACTGGTGCACTGGCAGGCAGTGCTCTTCGCCCGCCTGCTGCACAGCCGGATGACCCGCCCGCAACGCGCCGCCGCCTTCGCCGCCCGGGTGACCTCGAGGGCGGGCGAGCGCTACTCGGGTCGGGTCAAGGACTCGACCCGGCACTGGTTCGAGGTCGGTCATGTCGACTACCTGCGCGCCCTGGAGCGTGCGCTGCGCGACCTGGAGGGCAAGTGACGCAGTTGAGTGCGCGGCCACGGATGGTGCGCGGTCGGGAGTGGGCGCGTCCGGTCCGCCCGGTCCGGCGTGAGGTGCTCAGCGTCGTCCCGGAACTGGAGCAGGGGCATCCACCGCTGCTGTTCGTACCCGGCTTCGGGCACGGCGCCTGGGCGTACGCCGAGCACTGGCTGGGGCACACCGCCGCCCGGGGTTTCCCGGCCTACGCGGTGAGCCTGCGCGGGCACGGTGGCAGCGGCCCGGCCCCGGATGCCGACCTGCGGGCGTACGCCCACGACGTGGTCCAGGCGGCGGCGGGCCTGCCCCGCCAGGCGGTGCTGGTGGGGCACGGCGCCGGGGCCCTGGTGGTGGCGCACGCCCTGGCCCGCTACCCGGCCCGGGCGGCGGTGCTGGTGGCTCCGGTCCTCGGCGGCTGGGCGAACCTGGGGGCGGCGCTGCGCCACAACCCCTTCGGCACCCTGCCGGCGGTGTTCGGCGGCGGGCTGCGGCTGAGTCGCAGCCAGCTGTTCAGCCGGGAGTTGCCCGAGGCCGACGCCCGGCGGCACACCGCCCGGCTGGGCCGGGCCGCCCGGCGGGCCCAGTGGCAGTTGCTGACCGGCGCGGATCCGGAGCCGACGGTGGGCCGTCCGCCCGTGCTGGTCCTGGGCAGCCCGGACGACCGGGTGGTGCCGGCGGCGGCGCTGACCCGCACGGCCCGGCGGTACGGCTCGGCTCCCCTGCTCTTTCCGGGGATGGGACACGACCTGATGCTGGACGCCCGATGGCAGGAGCCGATCGACGCCATCCTGGACTGGCTGCTCAAGCAGCCCAACCGACCCTGACGGGACGGCGGCGGACCCCGTCCGCCGCCGTCAGCCGCCGAGCCGGGTCAGCAGCGAGCCGCTCTGGTCCAGTGTGGACAGGTAGGACCGGGCCCAGGCCCGGATGTCGTGTTCCCGCAGGTGGGCGCGCATGGCCTGCATCCGGGCCCGGACATCGGCCGGCTCGGCCCGCAGGGCCGCGAGCAGCCCCTGCTTGAGCCCCTCCAGGTCGTGCGGGTTGACCAGGTACGCCTGCGACAACTCGGCGGCGGCCCCGGCGAACTCACTGAGCAGCAGGGCACCGTCGTCATCCACCCGGGCGGCCACGTACTCCTTGGCCACCAGGTTCATCCCGTCCCGCAGGGGGGTCACCGCCATCACGTCCGCCACCCGGTAGAGGGCGGCCAGTTCGGTCCGGTCGAACGGCTGGGTCAGGTAGTGGATCGCGGGCTCACCCACCCGACCGAACTCGCCGTTGATCCGTCCGACCTCGCGCTCGACCCGGTCGCGGAGGATCTGGTACTGGCCGACCCGTTCCCGGCTGGGCACCGCCACCTGCACCAGGACCGTGTCGCGGACCTTGACGTGCCCGCCTGCCAGCAGTTCGCTGTACGCCTTGAGTCGCTGCTCGATGCCCTTGGTGTAGTCCATCCGGTCCACACTGAGGATCACCTGCTCCGGACTGCCCAGGTCGTGGCGCAGCCGGCGGGCCCGGTCGGACACCTCCGGCCGTCCGGCCAGCGCCGCCATCTCTTTGGTGTCGATGGAGACCGGGAAGGCCCCGATGCGCACCATCCGGTCCTCGACCGCGATCCGCCGGTCGGTGGCCGGCAGTCCCAGCACCTTGGTCACCAGTTGGGAGAAGTTGTGCGCGGCCTGGGCCCGCTGGAAGCCGACCAGGTCCGCACCGAGCATCCCGCGCAGCAGTTCCGCCCGACGGGGCAACTGCATGAACAACTCCGGTGGCGGGAACGGCACGTGCAGGAAGAAGCCGATGCGCAGGTCGGGTCGCAGGGCGCGGAGCAGCCCCGGCACCAGTTGCAGGTGGTAGTCCTGCACCCAGACCACCGCGCCGGCCTCGGCGACCTGGGCGGTCGCCTCGGCGAAGCGCTGGTTGACCCGCTGGTACGCGTCCCACCAGCGCCGGTGATGCTCGGGCTGCTCGACCGCGTCGTGGTAGATCGGCCAGAGGGTCGCGTTGGCGAAGCCCTCGTAGTGGTCGCGCAGGTCTTCGCTGGTCAGGGGGACGGTGTGCATACGCACCCCGTCGACGTCCGGCAGGGTGGGCGCGGGGCCGGTCCCGCCGGCCCAGCCGACCCAGGTGGCCGGGGTGTGTCTCAACAGGGGGTGCAGGGCGCTCACCAGTCCACCGGGGCTGCGTCGCCATTCGCAGGCGCCGTCGAGCGCCACGTTGTCGTTGATGGGGAGGCGGTTGGCTACCACCACGAGGGAACTCTGTCGCATCTCGGGCATTCCGATCAGCAGGGGAGTGACCGCCACGAGGAGGAACAACCGGGGCAGTCAGGGGGGTGACGTGACGTTCTACGGTATTCCTACTGACAGTAAGTTACACCACTGTTACATGCCCCGGAGCAGGCGGTCTCCGTCCCGGTATCCGGGCGGCTGCAGCGCGACGGCTCAGACGACCGCCCCGTCGTCGGGATCGCGTTCCTCGTCGCCCGGGCGCAGCCGCCACACCAGGGTGACGAAGCCGGCGAGGATGCCGGTGAACCCGAGCAGGGTGACCACCCCCCGGTCGGCCGGGACCAGGTCCGGGAAGAGGAACAGCACGAACCCGAACACCACCGCCAGCACCCCGGCGGCGGCGTACTTCGAGACCCGGGGCAGGGGCGGGGGCGGCGGCGGCACGTAGCGCTCGTCGGCGTCCGGGTCGTCCGGCAGGTCCGCGCCGAAGGTGTCCAGGCCGTCCAGCAGCGAGGGGCCGTCCCCGTCGCGGGGGCCACGCCCCACGGAGACACCGGAGATGTCCCCCGCGTACGGCAACCGGCGCAGCGGGGTGGTGGTGGTCGGTCCGGCCGGCTCGTCGGTGCTCGGCAGTGTCGCCGTGGCGGTGCCACCGGGGCGACCCGGCGGGTCATCCACGTCCTCCGCAGCCGGCCAGGGGTGCGCCCCGGCGCCGGGGGAGTTGTGGAACCCGGCGACGATCTGGGCCCACTCGGCGTCGATGTCCGGTTCCTTGGGGGCGGCCCCGGGCGGATTCTCGTCGGACAGTTGGTGGAGGTAGTCCCGGGCGGTGCTCAGGTGCGAGCGGTCCACGTAGAGCCGGTCGACCGGTCGAGAAGGCACCGTGGTGGTGCGGGTGACCGGGTTCAGATCCGCCGAGGGTTGCAGATAGGCGGCGATGCCGCCGGCCGCCAGCACGTCGAGCAGGTGCTCGCCGACGCGCGGGTCGACGTCGCCTGCCACGGCGTACTCGCTCGCGTCGATCCCGTTGTCCCGTCGTCCCCGACGGGCTCCACCCGCTGACACCGGACCATCCTCCTCATCGCGCCGCGGCGCGCCCCGCGTCCAGCCCTGGGCGCCACTCACACGCCGTGCTCTGAATCGTGACACGTCCGGACCAGGTTCGGGGAGTGCCTTGTGGCGTGGGTACCTCGGCGCGTCCCGCACTCCTGGTCGAAAGCGAGGCTCTTTGTCCTTTTGTGCGGGCCGTGCCAGGTGTGGGGCGTACCGGGAAGCAGGGAGCGGAGGGCCGCTCAGGCGCAGAGGTTGGCGACCGCGACCCGGACCGGGTCGGGGTCGGCCCAGCTCCAGTTGGGGTGGGCGCGGTTGGTGAGCAGCACGAGCACGAGTCGACGGCCGGGGTGCACGAGCAGCGAGGTACCGGTGAAGCCGGTGTGTCCGAAGGTGCCCCTGGTGGCGAGCCTGCCCATGAACCAGGGCTGGTTGAGCACGACGCCGAGACCGTGGTCGGAGGTGCGGTTGGGGCGTTCGGCGTCGACCGCGGGCAGACCGGCGTTGACGTTGGTCAGCATCTGCTGGGTGAGGGCCTCCGACAGGATCCGGGTGCCGCGATAGGTGCCGCCGTTGAGCAGCAACTGCCCGATGACGGTCAGGTCGGCGGCGGTGGAGAAGATGCCGGCGTGCCCGGCGATCCCGCCGAGGTGGTTGGCGACATCGTCGTGCACGATGCCGCGCAGCAGCCCGCGGGAGGAGCGGGCGTCCGTGGCCACCAGCCGCTGGGCCTGGTCGGCGCTGCTGAGCCACTTCTTCGGGGTGAACCCGGTGTCGGTCAGGCCGAGGGGGCCGGTGATGCCGGTCTTGAGGGCCTGATCGAGCCGCTGCCCGGTGACATGCTCGACTAGCTGGGCGGCGACCATCAGCCCGACGCTGGAGTAGCGGAAGACCGTGCCGGGAGTGGCGCCCTTGATCAGCGGGGTGGCCAGCACTGCGGCCCGCCGGGCCTTGTCGTCCGGCAGACCGGTGACCTTGGCCCCGACGGGCAGCCCGCTGGTGTGGGCCAGCAACATCCCGACGGTGATCTTGTTCTTGCCGGTGCCGGTGAAGCCGGGCAGGTATTCCACGACCGGCGCGTCGAGGGCGATCAGCCCCTTGTCGACCTGTTGCAGGGTCAGGATCGCGGTGAAGACCTTGGTCAGCGAGGCGGTGTCGAAAATGGAGTCGTAGCGCATGGCCACCTGCTTCGACTCCGGCAGCAGCACCGGCCCGGCGTCGTAGCGCAGGGCCTTGCCGACCACGGCCCGGGCGAGGAGTTTGCCGTCGACCTGCACGTAGGCCACCGCTCCGGCGTACGCGGGATGGTTGGGGTTCGCGCTTGTCGGTTTGAGGTGGCGGGTCAGCTCAGCGGACAGGGCCCGGCTCAGCGGCGAGGGGGTGCCGATCCCGGCCTGCCCGCTCAGGCTGCCGCCGCCCGCCGCCTCGGCCGTACTGCCGGGTGCGGCGCTCGGCACCGCGCCGGCCGCCGAGGGGGTCCCGGACGACGGCACCGCCGAGGTCGAGGCGCCCGGCGTGGCGGCGGGGCCGGTGGGTGAGCCGGTGGCGGCTGCGGCGTCCACGGAGGACGGCGAGACCGGTTCGCGACAGCCGGTGAGGGCAGCGGTGACTGCGGCCAGGCCACCCCCGAGCACGGTACGCCGATGCACAGGCATGCGCCGCATCATGACAGGCGTGGATCGCCGGGCAAAGCCCGGCACCCCGATTGTGGTCCGCACTCCCGCCAGGCCAGCTCGTGATCATTGCCACAGGTCCGACTCTTGACTACGGGACTCATCCTCATTCGAGTCCGAGGTGAGGATTACGTTCGGTGATCGGCCCAGGGTTTCCGGACACCTCCGTCCGGTGTTCGGACGATCGGGCGGCCCACCTCGTTGACCTGCGTGACTCAGTGGACACGGTAAGTGAATGACCGTCGAATTGCGATCGGTCGATGCCCATCACTGACGGTGATCGATCGGACACCTGGTGATGGTCTGTCCGATTTGCATCATCGGCCTCATGTGCTGCCTCTGGGGCGGAATTACCCAGCCATCTAGTGGATCGCCGCGTCGGCTGTCAATGCATTGATCTTGTTTGTGCTCCTCAATAATCTGCGCTCGCTTTTCGTCGAGATCCGCCTTACGGGGAGGCTGACAGTGTCGGAACAGTGGATGCGTGGCGGCGTCTTTGTCGCATTGTCCGGGGACGGACCTATCCGCTGGTTGAAACGAACCATGATGGTGTCGCTGGCGGCACTGCTCACAATGACCATGTCGGAGGTGCCCGCTCGGCCCGATCGGGCTGTGGCCGCGCCGAAGCCGACCGCCCAGCCGGAGCCGACCGCGAAGCCGAACTGTCCGCAGGGGCGCCCGGACGAGGTGTCCGCAGCGGTGGCCGCCCGGTTGTGTGGCGAGCGGGTCGAGGTGACGAACCAGCGCACGGAGACCGTGCAGGTGTTCGCCAACCCGGACGGCACCCTGACCCAGGAGCAGGCCCTCGCTCCGGTGCGGGTGCGCCGAGGGGACAACACCTGGGTGCCGGTGGACCTCACTCTTGAGCGTCGGGCCGACGGCACGGTGGCGCCGAAGGCGCACCCCCGCGATCTGAGCTTCGCCGGTGCCTTCCCGGCTACCGGGGAGCGGGAGGTGGTGTCGCTGGGCACCGGTGCGCAGCGGACCTCGTTGGGTTGGGACGGTCCGTTGCCCGAGCCGGTCCTCGACGGCCGCACGGTCACCTACCCGGAGGTACGCCCCGGGGTCGATCTGGTCTTCCACGTGCACTCCACCGGCTTCGAGCAACACTTCGTGGTCAAGAACCGGGCCGGGCTGGCGCAGGTGCGCAAGCTGACCCTGCCGATGCGGACGGGCAAGCTGACCGCAGCCGGTGACGGCATGGGCGGCCTGGTGCTGAAGAATTCGCGGGGCAAGCAGGTCGGTCGGGCGCAGACGCCGATCATGTGGGATGCGAAGGTTTCGCCACATTCCGCCCAGCACCTCAACGTGGCACCGGTCAAGCTGCGTACGAAGGCGGGCGGCAAGGGCCGTACCGTGCTGGAGCTGACCCCGGACGCGGACTTCCTGGCCCGCGAGGACCTGACCTTTCCGGTGACGATCGATCCGCCGACCTCGCTGTCGCCGTCGTTCGACGCGTTCGTGCAGAACACGTACTCCAGCGACCAGTCCGGGGCCAGCGAGCTGCGTCTGGGTCACGCCAACGACGGCGGATCGTTCACTGCCCGCTCGTACCTGCGGTTCAACACGACCGGATTCGCCGGCAGCAAGATCATCACGGCGAAGCTGCGGCTGTGGAACTTCCACTCCTGGTCCTGCAAGGCGGCCTCGTGGGAGGCCTGGCGTACGGACAACGTGACCTCGACGGTGCGCTGGACGAACCAGCCCACGGCGCGGGCGAAGGTCGGCACCTCGACCGAGACCAAGGGTTACAACTCGTCCTGCAACGACGGGTACGTCTACATCGAGGTCGGCGGGGCGTTGCAGCACAGTGCCGACAACAACCTGTCCACCGCGAGCGTGATGCTGCGGGCCACCTCCGAGTCGACCACCGCCGGCTGGAAGAAGTTCGACTCCGCCGAGGGCGGCCGTCCGCCACTGCTGACGATCACCTACAACAGCGCGCCGCCGGCGCCGTCCGCACTGGCCGTCGCACCCTGCTACACCGCCTGCGGGGCGGGAGCCCGGACCGCATCGCTGCGGCCGACCCTGTCGGCGAAGCTGGCCGACGCCAACGCGGGGCAGACCTTGCAGGCCGAGTTCGAGGTGCGCAACAAGAGCACCCAGGCGGTGGTGTCCACCTCCGGGGTGCGTTCGGGTAGCCCGGCGTGGACCAACGGGTCGACCGCCTCCTGGCAGGTGCCGGTGAACCTGGTCAACGGCACCGCGTACGAGTGGCGGGTCCGGGCGCGGGACCCGCACACCCCCGGCGCGTGGACGGGGTGGACCACGTTGACCGTGGACACCACCAAGCCCGGGGTGCCGTTCGTGTCGGCGACGATCTACCTAGACGACGGGCAGCCGCACGGTGGCGCGGAGGCGCCGGACACCTTCACCTTCACCCCGGCGAGCGGCACCACCGACCTGGCCGCCTTCGTCTACAAACTCGACTACGAGACCGCCGCCACGACGGTCGCGGCCACCGGCGCCAAATCGGTGACCCTACGCCCGCGGGACGGGCGTCGCACCCTGACCGTGCAGGCCAAGGACTCGGCGGGCAACCTGTCGGATCCGAACCTGTACGTCTTCGAAGCCGGTGACGCGGCGCTGGCGCAGCCGCTGCCCGGTGCCACCATCGTCAAGCGTACGAAGCTGGAGGTCACCACCCCGGTCGCCGGTTACACCCGGGCGTACTTCGAGTACCGGCGTGGGCCGGGCGGGGCCGTGCTGCCGATCCCGTCGGCGAACCTGACCTCGGCCAAGGGCGTGCCGATCACCGCGACCGCGGCCAGCCCGGTCGCCCTGTCGTCGCTGGGCGGGTACGCGATCTGGAACGCCACCGACACTCTCGGGCTGGCCGGTGGTGTGGTGGAGGTGCGGGCCCGGCTCTACACGGCCAGCGGAAGCACCCCGGCGTACACGATTCCGTGGGTGCGGGTGACGGTGGACTCCAGCGGTGCGGGTGCCGCGGACACCGAGGTCGGCCCGGGGTCGGTCAACCTGCTCACCGGCGATCACGCCCTGTCCGCGACCGATGTCGACGAGTTGGGCCTTTCGGTCTCGCGCACCTCCTCCTCGCGCAAGCGCGGCGACGGCTACCTGCCGATGGGGCAGCGGTTGACGCCGAACCAGCAGCAGATCTCCACGAACCTGACCGGTTTCACCGTGCCGACCACCTCGTCGGCGATCCGCTCCACCGCCCGCGGCCAGGGGGAGACCACCCCGGCCGACTCGTTGGAGATCACCCCGGTGACCACCAGCAGCAATGACACCTATGTGGCGGTCGGTGGCGACAACGGTGGGATACGGCTGGGCATGACCGGCGGCAAGACGTACCGGATGACCGGTTGGATCTTCGTACCCGCCGCGACCGGCCTGGTTCCCGAGAACACCCACCGGGGGCTGCGGATCGTCGGTATCCACCGGGTCGGCAGCACCTACACCGAGGTCGCCTCGCCGATGGCCGCCTACACCGAGGGGTGGCAGGAACTGTCGGTGGACATGACCGTCCCGGTGGGCGCCACCGAGGCGTTCTTCCGGCTCTACAACGGCGCCCAGGGCGGCTCCGGCCGCAAGGTCTACTGGGACAACCTCTCCTTCACCGAGATCGTCGCCCCCTTCGGGCCGGCCTGGAACGGCGGTGCCACCGGGGGTGCGGCGGACGTCAACTACACCACCCTCGAACTGCCCGAGCCGTCAATGGCTCTGGTCAACACCATGGAGGGCGACTGGATCACCTTCGCCAAGAACTCCGACGGGACGTCGTTCACCCCGGAACCGGGTGCGGAGGGAATGGTGCTGAGCCGGGTGGGCAGCACCGCGTACCGGCTGTCCGAGCTGGACGGCACGATCACCGAGTTCACCCAGCAGGGCGGGGTGTGGGCGGCCACCTCCTCATGGACGGCGGAAGCACACACCACCACCCGGTACATCTACGACACGGCCGGTGACCGGCTGCTGCTCAAGAAGGTCATCAACCCGGTCGAGCCGGGGGTCGACGACACCAACAACTGCACCACCGCCACCCCGGCCCGGGGCTGCCAGGTGCTGGAGTACGAGTACGCCACCGCCACCACCCCCGGGTTGAGCCCGACCGTCTTCGGTGACTACACCGACCGGGTCACCGGGGTGAAACTCTGGTCCTGGGATCCGGACACCTCCGCGATGACCGCCACCCAGGTCGCCCGGTACACCTACGACAACCTGGGCCAGCTCCGTGAGGTCTGGGACCCCCGCATCACCCCGGCGCTGAAGACCACCTACGAGTACGCCGACGGCCGGGTGGTCAAGCTCACCCCGCCCGGTGAGTTGCCCTGGCACTTCGACCACGGCAACCCCGACGTCGACTCGGCCGCCCTGCGCTGGGACCTGGACGCCGGCTCCGGCACCGCGGTCGCCGACTCCTCCGGCAGCGGCCGCAACGGCACCATGGCCAGCGGCGTGACCTGGGGCCGGGGCAACGATCCCGACAACCCGGCGGACCGGGCCGCGGTTTTCACCGGCGGCTCCGGCCAGCAGATCAGCGTGGCCGGCTCGGCTCTGTCCAACACCTCCTCCTACACCGTCTCGGCCTGGGTACGCCTGAAGACCAAGACGGTCAACCGGACGGCGGTGTCCAAGGACGGCAACCGCACCAGCGGTTTCTTCCTCAACTATGTCGCCGCCGACGACCGGTGGGCCTTCTCCCGGGTCAGCGCCGACAGTGACAGCGCCACCCCGATCCGGGCCACCTCCAACACCGCACCCGTGGCCGGCCGGTGGACCCACCTGACCGGTGTCTACGACACCGCCAGCGGACGGATGAAGCTCTACGTCGACGGCGTACTCCAGAACACCACCGCCGCGGTCGGCGGCTGGAACGCCACCGGCAACTTCGTCGTCGGCCGCGCCAAGTGGGCCGGTGCCGCCGCCAACGTCTGGGACGGCGAGATCGACGACGTCCGCATCTACGGCCGGGCCCTCAACGACGAGCAGGTCGCCGACCTGGCCGGCGACGAGAACGCCGGCCGACTGCTCCGGGTGCGTCGTCCCGCCCTGCAACAGGGATCCAAGACGGCCACCGACGGTGAGATCGCCACCAACGTCGTCTACAACGTGCCGTTGGCCCAGCTCGGTGGCGGGCCGTACAACCTCAACGCCACCGCCATCGCGGCCTGGGGCCAGGTCGACCTGCCCACCGACGCCACCGCCGTCTTCGGTCCCGAAGACAACCCCGGCCGCAACAGCGCCACCCCGGCGGCACCGGGCACCAACGGCTACAAATACGCCACCGTCCACTACCTCGCCGCCGGCGGTAAGGAGGTCAATACCGCAACCCCGGGCGGTCACATCGACACCCGGGAGTACGACCGCTTCGGCAACATCATCCGCACCCTGGAAGCCACCGACCGGGCACTGGCCCTCGGTGTGCTGCCGAACGCCGACACCTACCTCGCCGAACTGGGCCTGGCCGGCTCGGACACCGCCACCCGAGCGCTCGCGCTGTCCACCATCAACACCTACAGCACCGACGGCATCGACCTGCTGGAGACGGTCGGCCCGACCTCGACACTGGTGTTGGAGAACCCGTTGGCCGACCCCGACGACAGCGGACCGTTGGAGGCCATCCCCGCCGGGGCGACCGTCATCGGCCGGGCCCGCACCGTCAACACCTACGACGAGGGTAAGCCCGACGGCGCCAAGTACCACCTGCTGACCCGGGAAACGAAGGGCATGCAGATCGACGGCTACCCGGACGCCGACGTGCGGGTCACCAAGAGCGGCTACGACGCCGAGTACGGCGGAGTATCCGGCTGGACGCTGAAGAAGGCCACCAGGCAGACGGTCGACGCGACGACGGGCGGCAAGAACCTGAGCTCCGGAGTCGTCTACGACAGCGCTGGCCGAACGATCAAGACGGTCGGGATCGACTCGTCGGGGACGGATGCCAAGACTCAGGAGAACATCTACTACACAGCCGGCCCGAACGCCCAGGACAGTGCCTGCGGCAACAAGCCGGAGTGGGCCGGAAAGCTGTGCGTGACCCGGGCTGCCGGGGCGGTGACCGGACACGATCCGGATCGCATGACCACCAACCTGCCGGTCCGGCGGGTCGTCTCCTACACCCGCTACGGCGACGAGGCCGTGGTGACCGAGACGGTGGCGGGCAGGACCCGAACCACCACCACGACGTACGACGCCGCCACCAGGGAGATCAGCAAGGCGATCACCTCCGACGAGGGCACTGCGATCCCGGCGGTGACCACCACGTACAGCCCGACCTCGGGCGAGGTCACGGTGACCACGATGGGCGGGGCGACCATCACCCGGGAGTACGACCTGCTGGGCCGGCTCGTGTCGTACACCGACGCGGACGGTGGCACGACCGTCACCGAGTTCGACCGCTTCGGCAAGCAGGTGAAGGTGTCGGACCCGACCGGTCACGCAACGTACGCCTACGACCGGGTGGTCGAGCCCCGCGGCCTGTTGACCGGTGTCACCGACAGCATCGCGGGCACGTTCTCGGCGAAGTATTCGCCGGACGGGCAACTCACCGAGCTGAAGTACCCCGGTGGGTTGACGCGTACCGATCGGTTGGACGTGAACCTGCAACCGGTGGAGCGGACGTACACCCGTGACTCGGACGGGGAGGTCATCTTCTCCGAGTCGGTGGTGACCAACACCGCCGGCCAATGGGTGGAGCACACCTACACCGGTGGCAGCAAGACCTACCGGTACGACCGGTTGGGTCGGCTGGTGCGGGCGCAGCACTACAGCGCGATGACCGAAGGCTGTGTGAGCCGCACGTACGCCCACGACGACCGGACGAACCGGACGGGCAGCGTCCAGTTCGCCCCAGGTGCGGAGGGCGAGTGTGACGAGTCGATGGCGGCCGTCACCCATAGCCACACGTACGACACGGCGGACCGGTTGACCGACGACGGGTACGTCTACGACGCATTCGGCCGCACCACCGAGCTGCCCGGTGGGTTGGAGAACAGCTACTTCGCCAACGATCTGGTGCAGCGTCAGCAGCTGGACGACGCGCGGCAGACGTGGACGTTGGACCCGGCGCACCGGTTCCGGGCCTTCACCACGCAGACGCTGGTCGATGGTGATTGGCAGGCCGCTACATCCAAGCTCAACCATTACGGCGACGACACCGACAACCCCCGCTGGATCATCGAGGACACCATTGCGGGCACCCTGACTCGAAACGTCGCCGGCCCCGACGGCGACCTCGTCGCGACCACCTCGGCGACCGGCGACGTGCTGCTCCAACTGACCAACCTGCACGGTGACGTAGCAGCCACGGTGGACACCGGGCTGACCGAACCCGAGCTGTTCGACCACGACGAGTTCGGTGTGCCGATGGCCGGCCAGGCCACCCAGCGGTACGGCTGGCTGGGCGGCAAGCAACGCTCCGGTGAGACGATCGGCGACGTCATCCTCATGGGAGTCCGCCTCTACAGTCCGAGCCTGGGGCGGTTCCTGCAGGTCGACCCCGTTTTCGGGGGAAGCTGCAACTCCTACGAATACACCTGCGCCGACCCGATTAACAACGAGGATCTCGACGGCAGGAAAATCGGCAGGTTGTGTCGCATCAGGAATTGGTGCGCGAAGACTCTTGGCCGGGCGTTTTCTGCTGCCTCGCGTGTCAACCAGCGTTTCAGTAACTGGCAACTGCAGACTGTTCTGGGGAATGCGGCGCGAGCGGCCGTAAAGGCGAAGCAATTCAAGGATCGCTTCAAGGGGAGCAGTTGGAGTAAGAAGCGGATCCAGTGAGGTGATCTCAGCAGCGTATAAGGGTTGATTGGTGCGACACGGGCGAAGGTGTCGAGTCGGGCGGCAGTGGAAAC
>NZ_JBNCLD010000022.1:0-94662 GCF_049844505.1 Micromonospora sp. DT229
GGATCAACCGCTCGTCCACAGTAGAAAAGATCTACCAGACCAGGCCGCCCAACCGCCACCCGAGACACGCTCTTAGTGTCCATTCAGCAGCATGGCGACAGCGAGCGCGGCGATGATGACGCTTGATGACAGCGCCGTGAAGTAGACGACGGTGGCCGGATTGAGCAGGGTCAGCGCGAGGATCCCGGCGAACGCCCGGATCGGGGTGTCCAGGTCCCGTCTCACAGCCCGGCCGGTGCCCGCTTCCTGGCCCGCCGAGCCGCGCGGCCGCAGCGCCCGCCACGCCCCCGGCCAGGCCCAACAACACCGCCGCCGCGACCAGCCGCAGCGGCGTGGCGAACGGTGCCAGCCAACCGGCGACCACGGCCCGCCGAACGCCGCCACCCCGGCATAGATCCTGTCGGCGGCGGACGCACCGACCCGGAACGAGGTCCGCGCGGCGAGCCCGAGGATGAGTACGGCGATCGCGCCGACGGGAATGGCCACACCGTAGCCGGCGACCAGGCCGGCCAGGAATGCGCCGGTCACGACGGTCGACAGGGGATCGAGACGCAACGTGCCGAGTTCTGCTGCCGACCCGCGACGACGGTCACGGTGACAGGGGACGGCTCAATCGGAAGCGCCTCGCACACACACATGATCTTGCACGAGGCCGCCGCCTCACGCCAGCGGTTGACGTCCGGCGAATCCTGGGCTGACCTCGGTAAACCCACGCAGAAGACGCCCGGAGCACCGGCCGTGGCCGGGCTCCGGGCGCCTGGATATCCGCGTCAGACGTTGAAGCCGAGGGAGCGGAGCTGATCCCGACCCTCGTCGGTGATCTTGTCCGGTCCCCACGGCGGCAGCCAGACCCAGTTGATCCGGATGTCGTTGACCAGGCCGCCACCCGGGCCGGTGGTCAGCGCCTGGCGGGCCTGGTCCTCGATCACGTCGGTGAGCGGGCAGGCCGCCGACGTCAGCGTCATGTCCAGGGTGGCCACGTTCTCGTCGTCGACGTGCACCCCGTACACCAGGCCGAGGTCGACCACGTTGATGCCCAACTCCGGGTCGACGACGTCCTTCATCGCCTCCTCGACGTCGGCCACGACGGCCTTGCCGCGCGCTGCCGACGTCACCGCACCGGCGGCGGGCGTCGCCGACGCATCGATGGCCGGCGTCGCCGCGCTGTCGGTCGCCACGGCGCCCGACTCCGGCGTGCTGGTTTCCTCGGTCATGCCTTCACCTCCGTCGGGCTCGCGCCCACACCGGCGCGTGCCGCGGCGTCCTTGAACGCCATCCACGGCAACAACGCGCACTTGACCCGGGCGGGATAGCGGGCGACACCCTCGAACGCCACCCCGTCGCCGAGCACCTCCTCGTCCGGCGTGACCTGGCCACGGCCGGACATCAGCGCCACGAACGCCTCGTGCACCTGGAACGCCGCCGCCGCCTCCCGGCCGGTCAACAGCTCGTGCAGCACGCTGGCCGACGCCTGGCTGATCGAGCAGCCCATGCCGTCGTACGACACGTCGTGCAGCACCTCGCCGTCGGTGGCCACCCGGACGGTCACCTCGTCACCGCAGGTGGGGTTGACGTGGTGCGCCTCGGCCACCCGGTCGGTCGGCTCGACGGGGTCGCGCAACCCGCGCCCCTGCGGGTGCTTGTAGTGATCCAGGATGATCTCCTGGTAGAGCGATTCAAGCTGCATCAGCCGAATACCTTCCGCACCTTCTCCAGGCCCGCCACCAGGGCGTCGATCTCCTCGGTGGTGGTGTAGAGGTAGAACGAGGCCCGGGTCATCGCCGGCACCCCGAAGCGGGTGCAGACCGGCCGGGCGCAGTGGTGGCCCACCCGCACCTGCACACCCAGGGAGTCGAGCACCTGCCCGACGTCGTGCGGATGCACGTCGCCGAGGGCGAAGGAGATCGTGCCACCCCGGCCGACCGGCACGTCCGGGCCGAAGATCCGCAGGCCGGGCACGCTACCCAGAGCATCCAGGGCGTACGCGGTCAACTGCTTCTCGTGCCACTGGATCGCCCGCATGTCGAGCGCGGTGAGGTAGTCCACGGCCGCACCCAGGGCGACCGCCTCGGCGATCGGCGGGGTGCCCGCCTCGAACCGGGTCGGCGGCGCGGCGAACGTCGAGCCGGCCAAGCTCACCGTCTCGATCATCGAACCGCCGCCGAACACCGGCGGCATCGCGGCGAGCAGTTCGCCCCGCCCCCACAACACCCCGATGCCGGTCGGGCCGCACATCTTGTGCCCGGTGAAGACGATGAAGTCCGCGTCCAGGTCGACCACGTCGATCGGCATGTGCGGCACGGACTGCGAGCAGTCCCACAGCAGCAGCGCGCCCACCTCGCGGACCCGCTCGGTGATCCGCGCGGTGGCGTTGACCGTGCCGAGGATGTTGGACATGTGCACCAGCGAGACGATCTTCGTCCGCTCGGTGACCAGCTCCGTCAACCCCGACTCGTCCAGCCGACCCTGCTCGGTGACCGGGAACCAGCGCAGGGTCGCACCGGTCCGTTCGGCCAGCAACTGCCACGGCACGATGTTCGAGTGGTGCTCCATCTCGGAGATGACGATCTCGTCACCGGGCCCGAGCCGGAACCGCTCGTCGGCGTCCGCGCGCAGCGAGGCGTTGGAGAAGGCGTACGCCACGATGTTGATCGCCTCGGTGGAGTTCTTGGTGAACACCACCTCGTCGACGCTGGGCGCGTTGATGAAGCCGGCCACCTTCGCCCGCGCCGCCTCGTACCCCTCGGTGGCCTCGGTGCCCAGGGTGTGCACCGACCGGGACACGTTGGCGTTGTGCCGCTCGTAGTGCTCGCGCAGGGCGTCGAGCACCTGGCGCGGCTTGTGCGAGGTGTTGGCGCTGTCCAGGTAGACCAGCGGGTGGCCGTTGACCTGCCGCCCCAGGATCGGGAAGTCGGCACGTACCGCCGCCACGTCGTAGCGCGGCAGGTCGTCGTACTGCGGCATCCCCGGCGGGATCGCGATGGTGGTCATCGTCGTGACCAGCCTTTCCTTGGGACTCAGGCCCGCGCCGAACCGGCCCCGGCCGCGTACCGCTCGTAGCCTTCTTCCTCGAGCTTGTCGGCCAGCTCCGGGCCGCCCTGCTCGACGATCCGACCGGCCACGAAGACGTGCACGAAGTCCGGCTTGATGTAGCGCAGGATCCGGGTGTAGTGGGTGATCAGCAGCAGGCCGGTGTCACCGGTGTCGCGCACCCGGTTCACCCCCTCGCTGACCACCCGCAGGGCGTCCACGTCCAGGCCGGAGTCGGTCTCGTCGAGGATGGCGATCTTCGGCTTGAGCAGCTCCAGCTGCACGATCTCGTGCCGCTTCTTCTCACCGCCGGAGAAGCCCTCGTTGACGTTGCGCTGGGCGAAGGCCGTGTCCATGTGCAGCCGCTCCATCGCCCCGCGCAGCTCGGCACCCCAGGTACGCAGCTTCGGCGCCTCGCCGTCGATCGCGGTCTTGGCGGTACGCAGGAAGTTCGCCACCGACACGCCGGGCACCTCGACCGGGTACTGCATGGCCAGGAAGAGACCGGCCCGGGCCCGCTCGTCGACGGAGAGTTCCAGCACGTCGACACCGTCGAGGGTCACCGAACCGCCGGTGATCTCGTACTTCGGGTGCCCGGCGATCGAGTACGCCAGGGTCGACTTGCCGGAGCCGTTCGGGCCCATGATGGCGTGGGTCTCACCGGAGCGGACGGTCAGGTCGACACCGGCCAGGATCGGCTTGAGCTCACCCTCGGGCAGCTTGACCGATACCTGCAGGTCACGGATCTCCAGGGTGCTCATTATCGGGTCACTCCATTGCTCGGCGTCAGGCTGACGTAGATGTCGCCGTCGCGGACTTCGACGGGGTAGACAGGGACGGGTTCGGTCGCGGGCAGGCCGGTCGGCTCGCCGGTACGCAGGTCGAAGCGGGAGCCGTGCAGCCAGCACTCCAGCGTGCAGCCCTCCACCTCACCCTCGGAGAGCGCCACGGCGGCGTGCGAGCACTCGTCGTGCACGGCGTAGAACCGGTCGTCCTCGCCGTGCACCAGCGCGATCTGGGTGCCCTCGACGTCCGCGCTGATCACGGTGCCCTTCGGCAGGTCCTCGACCGCACAGATCCGGATCATCAGGCGCCCGCCTTGGACAGCCGCGCCTCGATGGTCTCCCCCAGCCGCTCGCGCAGCTCCTCCACCGGGATCTTGTTGAGCAGCTCGGCGAAGAAGCCCCGCACCACCAGGCGACGGGCCTCGGCCTCCGGGATGCCCCGGGCCATCAGGTAGAACAGCTGCTCGTCGTCGAAGCGGCCGGTGGCGCTGGCGTGACCGGCGCCGGCGATCTCGCCGGTCTCGATCTCCAGATTTGGTACGGAGTCCGCCCGGGCGCCGTCGCTGAGCAGCAGGTTCCGGTTGATCTCGTACGTGTCGGTGCCGGTCGCCTCGGCCCGGATCAGCACGTCACCCACCCAGACCGTACGGGCGCTGGCACCCTGCAACGCGCCCCGGTAGCCGACGTAGCTGCGGCAGTCCGGCACGGTGTGGTCGACCAGCTGACGGTGCTCCTGGTGCTGACCGGAGTCGGCGAAGTAGACGCCGTACAGCTCGGCCTCACCACCCCGGTCGGTGTACTCCACCGTGGTGTACTGCCGGACCAGGTCACCGCCGAGGGTGACCTGCACGTGCTGCACCCGGGCGTCGCGGCCCAGCTTCACCTTCAGGTGCTGGGCCTGCACGGCGTCGTCGGCCCAGTCGGCGACCGTGATCAGGGTCAGCTTCGCCCCGTCCCCGACGGTCACCTCGACGTTGTCGGCCAGGGTCGCCGAGCCCACGTGCTCCAGCACCAGGATCGCCTCGGCGAACCGGCCCACCTCGACGAAGGTGTGCCCGAAGGCCACCCCCTCGCTGCCCTCGCCGACCACCCGCAGCAGAGCCGGACCGCTGACCACCGCGTCCTGGGCAACCCGGACCAGCAGCGCCTGCTCGGCACCGCCGTAGGCCAACGCGCTGACCCGGTCGAAGGGGGTGAGCACGCTACCGACCCGGGGGTCGTCGCGGCCGATCCGCTCCACCAGCACACCCTCGGGCAGGTCGGCGTACTCGTGCCGGACCGTGCCGGTGGCGACCCGGTCGTCGCCGACCAGAGCGCGCAGCCGCTTGAGCGGGGTGAAGCGCCACTCCTCCTCCAGGCCGGTCAGGGCCGGGAAGTCGGCGACGTCGTACGAGCGCAGCGCCTGCGACTTGGTGGTCGGCGGCGCGGAAGCCTGGATAGTCATCTCGTCCTTGGTCTGTTCTTGCGACGACGGTCTGGTGCTGGGTTGGCGGGCCGGGCTTACCGGCCCGCCGGGCGGGGTCAGCCGACCGCGCCCTCCATCTGCAGCTCGATCAGGCGGTTGAGCTCCAGGGCGTACTCCATCGGCAGTTCCTTGGCGATCGGCTCGATGAAGCCACGCACGATCATCGCCATCGCCTCGTCCTCGCTCAGGCCCCGGCTCATCAGGTAGAAGAGCTGGTCCTCGCTGACCTTGGAGACGGTGGCCTCGTGCCCCATGGAGACGTCGTCCTCACGGATGTCGACGTACGGGTAGGTGTCCGAGCGGGAGATGGTGTCCACCAGCAGGGCGTCGCACTTGACCGTGCTGGCGCTGCTGTGCGAGCCCTCCAACACCTGCACCAGACCCCGGTACGAGGTCCGGCCGCCACCGCGGGCGATCGACTTCGACACGATGGTGCTGCTGGTGTGCGGTGCCGCGTGCACCATCTTGGCCCCGGCGTCCTGGTGCTGCCCCTCGCCGGCCATGGCCACCGAGAGCACCTCGCCCTTGGCGTGCTCGCCGGTCATGTAGACCGCCGGGTACTTCATGGTCACCTTGGAGCCGATGTTGCCGTCGATCCACTCCATGGTCGCGCCCTCGTGGCACACCGCGCGCTTGGTGACCAGGTTGTAGACGTTGTTCGACCAGTTCTGGATGGTGGTGTAGCGGCACCGGGCGTTCTTCTTGACGATGATCTCGACGACCGCGCTGTGCAGCGAGTCCGAGGAGTAGATCGGGGCGGTGCAGCCCTCGACGTAGTGCACGTAGGCACCCTCGTCGACGATGATCAGGGTCCGCTCGAACTGGCCCATGTTCTCGGTGTTGATCCGGAAGTAGGCCTGCAACGGGATCTCCACCTGCACGCCCTTCGGCACGTAGATGAACGAGCCACCGGACCACACGGAGGTGTTCAGGGCGGCGAACTTGTTGTCGCCGACCGGGATCACCGTGCCGAAGTACTCCTTGAAGATGTCCTCGTGCTCCTTGAGGGCGGTGTCGGTGTCCAGGAAGACGACACCCTGCTCCTCCAGGTCCTCACGGATCTTGTGGTAGACCACCTCGGACTCGTACTGCGCCGCCACACCGGCGACCAGCCGCTGCTTCTCCGCCTCCGGGATGCCCAGCCTGTCGTAGGTGTTCTTGATGTCCTCGGGCAGGTCCTCCCAGCTGGTGGCCTGCTTCTCGGTGGACCGGACGAAGTACTTGATGTTGTCGAAGTCGATCCCGGTGAGGTCGGCGCCCCAGGCCGGCATGGGCTTGCGCTCGAACAGCCGCAGGCCCTTCAGCCGCAGGTCGAGCATCCAGGCCGGCTCGTTCTTCTTGGCCGAGATGTCCCGCACCACCGCCTCGTTGAGACCACGCTGAGCCACAGCCCCGGCGACGTCCGGGTCGGCCCAGCCGTACTCGTAGTTGCCCAGGGCGGCGAGCTGCTCCTCCTGGGTCAGGGGCTGGACGATCTGCTCGGTCATCTATCTGTCCTCACAGTGGTGACGGTCATACCGGACTGGGCAGGCGGCGAGCCGGGAATGTGCGTGGTGCACACCCCGTCGCCGTGCGCGATGGTGGCCAGGCGTTGCACGTGCGTGCCGACCAGGCGGGAGATCACCGTGGTCTCGGCCTCGCACAGCGCGGGGAACTCGGCGGCCACGTGTGCCACCGGGCAGTGGTGCTGGCAGAGCTGGCCGCCGGAGGCGATCGTGGACGCACTGGCAGCGTAACCCTCGGCGGTCAGTGCGGCGGCGAGTGCCTCCGCGCGAGCCATCGGGTCGTCCCCGGCGTCGGCCAGGGCCGCGTGGCAGCGGGCCTCCAGGGCGGCCACCTGCTCGGCGGCGAACTGCTCCACCGCGCGTGGGCCACCGGTGCGCGCGATCCAGCGCAGCGCGGCGGTGGCCATGTTGTCGTAGTGGTGGGTGCCACAGCGACTACGGGCGGCATCGGTCAGCAGGAAGACCTTGGCCGGTCGGCCCCGCCCCCGGTGACCGCGTACCGTCTGCTCCCGGGCGACCACGTCGCCGTCGGCGAGCATCGCGTCGAGGTGCCGGCGGATCGCCGCCGGGCTGAGCCCCAGCGCGCCGCCCAGTTGGGCGGCGGTGGCGGCCCGGCGCTCCAGCAGCAGCTGGGTGACCCGGTCGCGGGTCGACAGGTCGGCGCTCGAAGCGCCCTCGGCGACCGGCCGGGCGGGGGCGGGCGGCAGCGTACGACCGGCGGCCGAATCGCCCGCCGGCTGGTACTCAGGGAGCCCTGCCGCCTTTTTCACAACGCCCACGTTACGTAATTCAACCAGGCCCTGCAAACGGCGTACCGGTGATCCGAACCACCGATCCGGCGGAGTCACCCGATCGGGGACAACTACGGTGCGTAGGATTCGCTCCGTGAAGCCACCTGCCCGGTTCTCGGTCTCCACCACGCTGCTCCGCCGCCTGGCGTTCGCCAACATCGTCGCGAACGTGGTGATCGTCGTGACCGGCGGGGCGGTCCGGCTGACCGCCTCGGGCCTCGGCTGCCCCACCTGGCCCAGGTGCACCGATGATTCGTACACCACGACCGCCGAGATGGGCGTGCACGGGGTGATCGAATTCGGCAACCGGCTGCTCACCTTCGTCCTGGTGGCGATCGCCGGTGCCACCCTGCTGGCCGTCCTGGCACACCGCCCGCGTCGACGGGGTGCGCTACCGCTGGCGCTGGGCGTCGTGCTGGGCATCGTGGCGCAGGCCGTGATCGGCGGCATCACCGTACGCACCCAACTGCACCCCTCGATCGTCGGCATCCACTTCGTGGTCTCGATGCTGCTGCTGCTCGTCTCGTACGCCCTGTGGCGGCAGGTGCGCGAACCCGACGGCCCGAAGGTCGCCCTGGTTCCCCCGGCGCTGCGGACCCTGACCTGGATCACGGTGCTGGTCAGTGCGGCGGTGATCATCGTCGGGGTGCTGGTCACCGGCAGCGGCCCGCACGCCGGTGACGCCGACGCGGTCCGCAACGGGCTGGACCCGCAGACCATCTCCCAGGTACACGCCGACCTGGTCTTCCTGCTGATCGGCCTGACCGTCGGCCTGTGGCTGGCGCTGCGTGCCCTCGGCGCCCCGGCCGGGACGGTACGGGCCGCCCGCACCCTGCTGGTGGTCGAGCTGGCCCAAGGCGTGATCGGCTTCGTGCAGTACTTCGCCAACCTGCCGGTGCTGCTGGTCGGCGCCCACATGCTCGGCTCCTGCCTGGTCTGGCTGGCCACCCTGTCGGTGCTCTGGTCGATCCGGGAACGTCGCCCGGTCGACCCCGGCACCACCGCCCCGCACACCCGGACCGGCACGCGGACCCAGGAACCGGTCGCCACCCACGCCTGACCCGCCCCAGCGCCGCACGCCCCACACCACCCGAAGGGCCCGCCGACCCGAAGCCGGGAACTCCAAGATCACGCTCGATGCCGGATCGAGTGGCTTCGGTCGCGAGGAAGGCCACTCGATCCGGGATCGTGTCAGCCCAGCTCCGCGGCGACGGCGTCGGCGGTGCGGGTCAGGCGGCGGTGCGGGTCAGGTGGAGGTGGATGGCCTCGGCGAGGCGGTCCGGGGCACCCTCGGCGTAGCCGAGGAACAGGGCGGGCTCGGTCAGCTCCAGCTCCACGAGCACGGGGTCACCCTCCGGGCCGGGAATCAGGTCCACCCGGGCGTAGAGCAGGCGGTCCGACCCGCCGGGCAGCGCGGCCAGCGTCCGCTCCGCCACTACGAGCTGGTCCCCGGTGGCGGTCCGCGGATCGATCTCCTCGGCCTTGTACAGCCCCTCCGTACCCAGGTCGGGGCCGGTGAGCATCGGCCCCTTGCGGATGGCGTGGCTGAACGTCAGCCCCTGCGGACCGGCGAAGTAGAGCAGGGCGGTCTCCCCCACGGTGTCCACCGCACTCAGGTACGGCTGGATCATGGTGATCCGGCCTGCGGCGCCGAGCCGACGGACGTGCGCCACGGCCAGTTCCCGGTGCTCCGGATCGGCAAGGTCGTAGCGGCCGGTGTCCTGGCTGCCGGCACTGACCGAGGGCTTGATGACGTACCCGCCTTCGTCGGCGGGAGGTTGCCAGTCCTCGCCGGGCAGCACCCAGCTGGTGGGCACGGTGGGCACCCCGGCGGCGGAGAGCTCGTCCAGGTAACGCTTGTCGGTGTTCCACCGCACCACCTCGGCCGGGTTGGCCAGGCGGGGCACCCCGGCGGCCCAGGCGACGAACTGGGCGTGGCGGAACGTGTAGTCCCAGGGCGAGCGGAGCACGACCAGGTCGTACCCGGCCCAGTCGACGGTTGGGTCGTCCCAGACGGCCGGTTCGGCGGTGATGCCGCGCTCGGCCAACGGGGCGATCACGAGGCGATCGTCCGCTTCGAGGTCGATGAATTCGGTGCAGGTGACGAGAGCGACCCGGGGTTCCCCCCGGGTCGACTGGTGGTGGTCGGTCAACTTATCTCAACGGGCCATCGTGCGTCGGGCCATCGATCGCCAGAGGTCGTTGCTCGGGCGCATCTGGTCCATCAGTTCCCGCTCCCAGGCGTTCTCCACGGCTACCCCGGCCTGCGCGCAGGCCTCCCGGGCGACGACCGTGTCCTGTGCGAACTGGTCGCCCCACGCACCGTCCGAACCCACCAGGACGATCCGTGCGCCGCGCTTGCCGACGTACTCGATGACCGCCTTCGCCCCACCGTGTCCGGTGGCGAACGACTTGATGCCCGCGACCAGCCCGTTGGGGGCCGACCCGGAGGAGGTCTGATCAGCCGTCAGCGTCGTATCGGAACCATCTGCCATACCGCGAAGCCTAAGCAGACATGGGGCCGTACGCAGGAGAACCGTAAGCGTTTTGTGATACCGATAACGCCGAGGTTTACCCAGGCAGCGATGCCTTTTGCCCGTATTTACCCGGACCAAAGCGGCCACACCGGTCGGCCAGACCGGGGTCAATGGCCCAGATCACCCGGGTCACCCGACGAACCTGATGTGTTGACAATTCCGACAACCGAGCCATCGGCGGCCACCCTTGACGAGAGGGCCCCGGCGTTACACCTCAGAGGAGGGCGTCGAGGGCAGCGGCGGCGAAGACGATGGTCAGGTAGGTCGTGGACCAGTGGAACAGCCGCATCGGCTTGACCGGCTCGCCCCGCCGGGCCCGACCGGCCAACTTGTGCGCCTCGATGATGAAGATCGCGCCCACCACCGCGGCCGGCACCCCGTACACCGGGCTCAGACCCAGCGCCCAGACGGCCAGCGAGGAGAGCACCGTCAACCAGGCGAAGAAGACGATCTCGGCGTTCACCCGGCGGACGGAGGCCACCACCGGCAGCATCGGGATGCCGGCGCGGGCGTAGTCGTCCTTGTACTTCATCGCCAGCGGGTAGAAGTGCGGCATCTGCCAGAAGAAGACCACCGCGAACAGACCCCAGGCGACCGGGGACAGGGTGCCGGTCACGGCCGCCCAGCCGATCAGCACCGGGGCGGCCCCACACGCTCCGCCCCAGAAGGTGTTCGCGGCCGTGGTCCGCTTGAGCCACAGGGTGTAGACCAGGTCGTAGTAGACGATCGCGGCCAGGGTCAGCCCGGCGGCCAGCAGGTTGGTGAAGGCCGCCATCAAGACGATCGAGACCACCGCCAGCACCAGACCGAAGATCAGGGCGTTACGCGGCGTCACCGTGTGGGCGGGCAGCGGGCGGCGCTTGGTCCGCCGCATCACCTGGTCGATGTCGCGGTCGATGTAGCAGTTGAGCACGCTGGCCGCCCCGGCGGCGAGCGAGCCACCGACGAGCACCACCGCCATCAGCCACAGCGAGGGCAGACCGCCGTGCGCGAGCATCATCGCCGGCACGGTGGTCACCAGCAGCAGTTCGACGATGCGCGGCTTGGTCAGCGACACGTACGCGGCCACCACCGCCCGCACCTCGTGCGAGCGGGCCGGCGACTCCTCCGCCGAGCGCACCGGCGACTCCCCGGCAGGGTCACTGACCGGGCGCTCGGTGATCATGCTCACGGATTGCCACCTTCCGGCGTGGGCAGGGGAGGTCGGGACGGTCGGACCCAGCGGATCGACATACAACCGCCCCACACACTACGCGCTGTCGTTTTGGCTGCCCGGGCGACCCGGCAACGGTGCCAACCGTCACACCGACGGTGGATCCGCGCAGCTGAACCCGGCGACCGACCGGAACCGTACAGACCAGCATGTTGAGATCCTCGGGCGCACGTTTAGGCACGCTCGATAGGGTCACCAGTGAGGGTTCCGCCCAACTCGCCGAGGAGCACTAACCACCGTGGCTGCCAAACGACCCGAGCACCCCGCATTTGACTGGTCCGACCTCGACCGCCGCGCCGTGGACACCGTCCGCGTGCTGGCCATGGACGCCGTGGAGAAATCCGGCAACGGCCACCCCGGTACGGCGATGAGTCTCGCCCCCGCGGCATACCTGTTGTTCAACCGGGTCATGCGGCACAACCCGGCCGACCCGTCGTGGCCCGGTCGGGACCGCTTCGTGCTGTCCGCCGGTCACTCCAGCCTGACGCTCTACATCCAGCTCTTCCTGGCCGGCTACCCGCTCAGCCTGAGCGACCTGAAGTCGCTGCGGCAGTGGGGCTCGCTCACCCCGGGGCACCCCGAGCACGGGCACACCCCGGGTGTGGAGACCACCACCGGCCCGCTCGGGCAGGGCATGGGCAACGCCGTCGGCATGGCCATGGCGGCCCGCCGCGAGCGCGGTCTGTTCGACCCCGAGACCGAGCCCGGCGAGTCCGTGTTCGACCACCACATCTGGTGCATCGCCTCCGACGGTGACATCGAGGAGGGCATCAGCCACGAGGCCAGCGCCCTGGCCGGGCACCAGCAGCTGGGCAACCTCTGCGTGATCTACGACGACAACGAGATCTCGATCGAGGACGACACCCGGATCGCGATGAGCGAGGACGTGGCGGCCCGCTACGCGGCGTACGGCTGGCACGTGCAGACGGTCGACTGGCGCAGCGGTGACGCCGACCAGGGCGACTACCACGAGAACGTCGAGGAGCTGTACGCGGCGCTGCTGGCCGCCAAGGCGGAGACCAGCCGCCCCTCGTTCATCGCCCTGCGCACCATCATCGGCTGGCCGGCGCCGAACAAGCAGAACACCGGCAAGATCCACGGCTCGGCGCTGGGTGCCGACGAGGTGGCCGCCACCAAGAAGGTCCTCGGCTTCGACCCGGCCGTCTCGTTCGAGGTGGCCGAGGAGGTGCTGGCCCACGCCCGGGGCGCCCTGCCCCGGGGCGAGGCCGCCCAGCAGGAGTGGTCCACCGCCTTCGGCGCCTGGTCCGAGGCCAACCCCGAGCGCCGCGCCCTGTACGACCGGCTGGCCGCCCGGGCCCTGCCGGAGGGCTGGACGGAGGTCCTGCCGGAGTTCCCGGCCGACGCCAAGGGGGTGGCCACCCGGGCCGCCTCCGGCAAGGTGCTGGGCGCCCTGGCCCCGGTGCTGCCCGAGCTGTGGGGCGGCTCCGCCGACCTGGCGGAGAGCAACAACACCACGATGAAGGGCGAGCCCTCCTTCGTGCCCAGCCAGTACGCCACCAAGGAGTTCCCCGGCCACGAGTACGGCCGCACGCTGCACTTCGGCATCCGTGAGCACGCCATGGGCGCGATCCTCAACGGCATCGCCCTGCACGGTGGCACCCGCCCGTACGGCGGCACCTTCCTGGTGTTCAGCGACTACATGCGGCCCTCCGTACGGCTGGCCGCGCTGATGAAGCTGCCGGTGGTCTACGTCTGGACGCACGACTCGATCGGCCTCGGCGAGGACGGCCCGACCCACCAGCCGGTGGAGCATCTGACCGCGCTGCGCGCCATCCCCGGTCTGGACGTGGTCCGCCCGGCCGACGCCAACGAGACCGCCTGGGCGTGGCGGCAGGCCCTGGAGCACACCGACCGGCCGACCGCCCTGGCGTTGAGCCGTCAGCCGCTGCCGACCCTGGACCGTTCCCAGCTGGCCGGTGCCGAGGGGGTCGCCAAGGGCGGCTACGTGCTGGCCGAGGCGTCCAACGGCAAGCCGCAGGTGATCATCGTCGGCACCGGATCCGAGGTGCAGCTCTGCCTGACCGCCCGGGAGCGCCTGGAGGCCGACGGCACCCCCACCCGGGTGGTGTCGATGCCCTGCCAGGAGTGGTTCTACGAGCAGGACGAGGCCTACCGGGAGTCCGTGCTGCCGCGCGGGGTGAAGGCCCGGGTGAGCGTGGAGGCGGGCATCGGGATGTCCTGGCGCGGGATCGTCGGCGACTGCGGCGAGATCGTCAGCCTGGAGCACTACGGCGCCAGCGCCCCGCACTCGGTGCTGTTCGAGCAGTTCGGCTTCACCCCCGACCGGATCGTGGCCGCCGCGCACGCGGCGCTGACCCGGGCCGGGGACATCACCGGTTTCACCACCGGCAACTGAGGGGAGCGTTGGCGCACATGACTACCGACAGGCTGGGTGAGCTTTCCGCCGCGAAGGTGGCGGTCTGGCTCGACGACCTTTCTCGGGTACGACTGTCCTCCGGCGGGCTGGACCAGCTGCGCCGGGAGAAGCACGTGGTCGGGGTGACCACCAACCCGACGATCTTCGCCAAGGCGTTGAGCGACGCCGACACCTACGACGGGCAGCTGCGGGACCTGGCCGTGCGGGGGGTCGACGTCGAGGAGGCGGTCCGCATGCTCACCACGTACGACGTGCGGTGGGCCTGCGACGTGATGCGCCCGTCCTACGACGCCAGCGGCGGGGTCGACGGCCGGGTCTCCATCGAGGTGGACCCGCGGCTGGCTCACGAGGCGGAGCGCACCGTGGCCGAGGCCAAGGCGCTGTGGTGGCTGGTCGACCGGCCGAACCTGTTCATCAAGATCCCGGCGACCCAGGACGGCCTGCCGGCGATCACCGCCACCCTGGCCGAGGGGATCAGCGTCAACGTGACCCTGATCTTCGGGCTGGACCGCTACTCGCAGGTGATGGAGGCCTTCCTCGCCGGCATGGAGCAGGCCAAGGCCAACGGCCACGACCTGTCCAAGATCGCCTCGGTGGCCTCCTTCTTCGTCTCCCGGGTCGACACCGAGGTGGACAAGCGGCTGGAGAAGATCGGCTCGGAGGAGGCCAAGGCCCTGCGCGGCAAGGCCGCCGTGGCCAACGCCCGGCTGGCGTACGAGCGCTACAGCGAGGTCTTCGGCAGCGACCGCTGGCAGGCCCTGGCGGCGGCCGGGGCGCACCCGCAGCGCCCGCTGTGGGCCTCCACCTCGACGAAGAACCCGGACTACCGGGACGTCATCTACGTCGAGGAGCTGATCGCCCCCGGCACGGTCAACACCATGCCGGAGGCGGTCATCCACGCCTACGCCGAGCACGGCGAGACCCAGCCGGACACCGTCACCAACGCCTACGACGACGCCCGGCAGGTCTTCGAGCGGCTGGCCGCGGTCGGCGTCGACATGGCCGACGTGATCGAGGCCCTGGAACGGGAGGGCGTGGAGAAGTTCGAGGCCAGCTGGCAGGAACTGCTCGACGGGGTACGCAAGTCGCTGGTCGCCGCCGCGAAGGGCACCGGTCACCCGGGCGGCGCCGCCCAGGCGTAGGCGCCCCGGTCTCCCCGCGCCGCCGCCGATGACCGGTGGCGGCGCGGGTGATCCGGGGGCCCACGGTTGGGTAGCGTTCTTCAGGTAACCGGTACGGTCGATGTTGATCTGCCGGTGCCCGGTGAGCCGTATTCCTCTGGGAAGCTACCGGCGGCACAGGCCGGTGATCGGCGGGCCCAAGCCGGTCGGCGGGGCCCGCCGCGGTGACCGCGCCGGACCGACCGGTCGACGGGCCCGGCCCGGTCGGGGCCCTGTGGGCATGACGATGGACGATGTGGACGAGCGGAGCGAGGAGGCGGCGTGAACCCGCTGCGCGACCCGCAGGACCGGCGACTACCGCGGATCCCGGAGCCCTGCGCTCTGGTGATCTTCGGGGTGACCGGGGACCTGGCCCAGAAGAAGCTGCTGCCGGGCATCTACGACCTGGCCAACCGAGGGCTGCTGCCGCCCGGCTTCGTGGTCGTCGGGTTCGCCCGGCGTGACTGGGGCGACGGCGACTTCGCCTCGCTGGCCCGGGAGGCGGCCAAGAGCCACGCCCGCACCCCCTGGCGCGAGGAGGTCTGGTCGCGCCTGGAACACAACATCAAGTTCGTCGGTGGCTCGTTCGACGACGACGCGGCCTTCGACCGGCTCAACCAGTGTCTGGACGGTCTGCGCGACAGCCACGGCATCCACGGCAACGCGGCCTTCTACTTCTCCATCCCGCCGGCCGCCTTCCCGGTGGTGCTCAAGCAACTGGCCCGTACCGGCATGGCCGACAACGACAAGTGCGGCGGCTGGCGTCGGGTCGTGGTCGAGAAGCCCTTCGGGCACGACCTGCCCTCGGCGAAGGCCCTCAACGACCTGGTCGACGACGTGTTCACCCGGCGGGACGTGTTCCGCATCGACCACTACCTGGGCAAGGAGACCGTTCAGAACATCCTCGCCCTGCGCTTCGCCAACAGCCTCTTCGAGCCGCTGTGGAACTCGCAGTACGTCGACTCGGTGCAGATCACCATGGCCGAGGACGTCGGTATCGGCTCCCGGGCCGGTTTCTACGACTCCGTCGGCACCGCCCGGGACGTGTTGCAGAACCACCTGCTGCAACTGCTGGCCCTGGTGGCCATGGAGGAGCCGACCAGCTTCGACGCCGACGAGATCCGGGCCGAGAAGCTGAAGGTGCTCAAGGCGATCACCCTGCCCAAGGACGTCAGCGAGGGCACCGTACGCGGGCAGTACCTGCCCGGCTGGGTCGGTGGCCAACGCGCCAAGGGCTACCTGGAGGAGGACGGGGTTCCCCCCACCTCGACCACGGAGACCTACGTGGCCGTCCGGCTCGGCATCCAGAACCGCCGCTGGGCCGAGGTGCCCTTCTACATCCGGGCCGGCAAGCGGCTGCCCCGGCGGGTGACCGAGGTGGCGGTGATCTTCAAGCGGGCCCCCCACCTGCCGTTCAACACGACCGACATGGAGATGCTCGGCAACAACCAACTCGTCATCCGGGTCCAGCCGGACGAGGGGGTGGTGCTCAAGTTCGGGTCCAAGGTGCCGGGCACCACGATGGAGGTCCGGGACATCGCGATGGACTTCCAGTACGGCGAGGCCTTCACCGAGTCCAGCCCGGAGGCGTACGAGCGACTCGTGCTGGACGTGCTGATCGGTGACCGGACCCTGTTCCCGGACGCCGCCGAGGTCGAACAGAGCTGGGCCGTGGTGGACCCGCTGGAACACGCCTGGGAGGGCACCAAGCCCGAGTCCTACCGGGCCGGCGAGTGGGCTCCCCGCGCCGCCGACGAGATGCTGGCCCGCGAGGGTCGGGCCTGGCGGCGGGCGTGACCGGGCACCCCGAGCGAACCTGGAGGCTGCGTTGATCGGACTGTGGGACACCACCGGCAACGAGGTGGTCAAGGCGCTCGCCGCCGAGCGGCGCAGCGCCGGTGGGGTGGCCAGCGGCATGGCCCTGACCCTGATCGTGGTGGTCGACGAGAAACGGGTCCGCGACGCCGAGGCGGCGGCCACCATCGCCGCCGCCGCCCACCCGTGCCGACTGCTGGTGGTCGTCCGCTCCGACCTGGAACGGGACCGCAGTCGGCTGGACGCGGAGATCGTCGTCGGCGGGCGACTGGGCCCCTGCGAGGCCGTCGTCATGCGGATGTACGGACGGCTGGCGTTGCACGCCGAGTCGGTGGTGATGCCGCTGCTGGTGCCGGACGTACCCGTGGTGACCTGGTGGCACGGCGAGCCGCCGATGGAGATCGCCACCGACTTCCTGGGGGTGGTCGCCGATCGGCGGATCACCGACTCGGCCCAGGCCGCCGACCCGATCGAGGCGCTGCGGCAACGCGCCCGGGACTACGCTCCCGGCGACACCGACCTGGCCTGGACCCGGATCACCCCGTGGCGGGCCGTGGTGGCCGGAGCCTTCGACACCACGGAGGCCCAGCTGACCGAGGCGGCCGTCATCGCGCCGCCGAGCGACCCCACGGCCGCCCTGATGCGCGGCTGGTTGCGCAGCCGGTTGGGCATCAAGCCACGCTGGGAGCGGACCAGGGAGTTCCCCCGGATGCGTGAGGTGCAGTTGCGCTGCGCCGACGGCGACGAGCTGACCCTCACCCGGGACGACAACGTGGCCATCTTCCGGCGTACCGGCCAGGAGGACCGCATCCTGCCCCTGGTCCGTCGGCCCCTGGGCGACGAGTTGGCCGAGGAGTTGCGTCGACTCGGCCCCGACCAGGTGTACGCGGAGGCCCTGGGTGCCTTCGCCGGGCTGACCACCCTCGATCGTCGTCCCAGCCAGCGGGTGCACGTCTGGAAGGACCCGGCCACCGCGGAGCGGGCCGAGGCCGGGGTCACCGCACACACCTCGACGAGTACCCAATCCTGACCGTCCACCCCGCAAGAGGGCATTACACCGACCGCCGGTGCGGTCGTGGAAGGACACCATGAGCGAGGCGAGTGTCGCCGTACACGCCGATGCCGACCTGCTGGCCCAGGCGGTCGCGGCGCGGTTGGTGGTGAAGTTGCTCGACGCGCAGGCCGAGCGTGGGCAGGCGGCGGTGGTGCTGACCGGTGGGCGGATAGCCGCCGCCGTCTACCGGGCCGTCGCGGCCCTGCCCGCCAAGGACGCGGTGGACTGGTCTCGGGTCGACATCTGGTGGGGTGACGAACGGTTCCTGCCCGCCGGTGACCCGGAGCGCAACGAGACCCAGGCCCGGGCGGCGCTGCTCGACGCGGTGCCGGTGGCGCCGGAGCGGATCCATGCGATGCCGCCCTCGGACGCCGGTGCCGACCCGGAGGAGGCCGCCGCCCAGTACGCCGCCGAACTGGCCCGGGCCGCCCGACCCGGGACGGCCGTACTCCCCCACTTCGACGTGCTGATGCTCGGGGTCGGCGAGGACGGCCATGTCGCCTCGGTCTTCCCGGAGCATCCGGTGCACTACGAGAGCCGGCCGGTCAGCGCGGTGCGGGGCAGCCCCAAGCCGCCCCCGGTGCGGATCACCCTGACCCTGCCGGCGATCAACACGGCCGAGGAGGTCTGGTTGATCGCCAGCGGGGCCGACAAGGCCCACGCGGTCGGTATGGCCCTGGCCGGGGCCGGGCCGGTGCAGATCCCGGCCGCCGGGGTGCAGGGCACCAGCCGCACCCTGTGGCTGCTCGACCGGGCCGCCGCGGCCGACGTCCCCGCCCGCTTCCGCAGCCTCCGCTGAGGTCGCTGGTCAACACCGCATTCACCGAACTGGTACCAGCGACTGTCACCTAGCTGGTCTGGTTCTCGCCCCATCCTGGTCGAAGACTGTGCTCACCGGCTGAAGGCGAGCGTCGCTCGTCCACACCTGCCGGGACTCACGCCATCGGATCGCCACGCGGCGGAGCAGGCTCGGGAGGGGATACGGTGAAGGAACTGTTGCTGATCGGTGCCGGCTACATGGGCACCCCCTACCTCACGGCCGCCCGCCGCCTCGGGGTACGGGTCACCGTGCTCGAGTCGGCTCTGCACCGCGACCGGCTCGCCCCGCAGGCGGACCGCTTCATTCTCACCGAGGGCACCACCGAGGAGGACTGGGCGGCAGCGGCCACCGCCGCCGCCTACTCGTGTGAACCCGACGGGGTGCTGGGGTTCGCCGAACCGCAGGTCATCGCCGCCGCCCTGGTGCAGGACGCGCTCGACGTGCCCGGTCCGTCGCTGCACGCCGCCGTCGTCTCCCGGAACAAGGCGCTGCAACGTGGCTGTTTCGCGACAGCGGGGCTGTGCCAACCGAAGTACCTGATCGTGCCGGATGTCGAATCGGGCGTGAGCTGGGCGCGCAGCCGCTATCCGGTGATCGCCAAGCCACTGCACAGTAGCGGGAGCGCCGGTGTCGTCCAGGTGGCGGACGAACCCACGCTCGTCGCCCTGCTCCGATCCCGGTTGCCGCAGGAGAAGGTGCTGCTGGAGGAGTTCCTCCTCGGCGCGGAGTACAGCTGGGAAGCACTGGTCCGGGGCGGCGAGGTGATCTTCGCGAATGTCACCGCGAAGGAGACGACCGGCCCACCGGACTTCGTCGAGCTGGCGCACGTCGGTGGCGCGCGGTTGTCCGACGCCGACATGTTCACGGTGGACAGTCTGGGCCGTGGTGTCGTGACGGCGATGCGGATGCAGACCGGAATCGCGCACCTCGAATTCCGGATGACCGCGAACGGCCCGGCGATCGTCGAGGTCGCGGTGCGCACGCCGGGTGACTACATCATGGACGTCCTCGCGCTCACCCACCGGTTCGATCCGTACGCCGCGCTGATCGCCATGGCGCTGGATCTGCCGGTCACCCTGCCTTCGTCAGCGACGCCGGGGGCGCACGGCGCCAGTTGGTTCCCGCAGTTCCCGGCCGGTCGCGTCGCACGCGTCAACGGCCTGGACACCTTGCACACCCAGCCCTGGGTGGCCGACGTCAAGCTCAAGGTGCGGGCCGGCGACACGATCGCGCCGTACTCGTCGTCGGCGCAACGGGTGGGACACGTGCTGTTCCAGGCTCCCGATCTCGATGAGTTGACCTCGGCCATGGAGCTGGCCCGCAAAACGCTCACCGTGGATCTGGTCGACCAGCCGCAGGTCCGTTAGGGAGACCCCTCATGCAAGGCGATCTTCAGCCGGTCATCGTCGGCTACGGACGAGCCGGCTGTGACCTGCACCATCGCGCATTGCGTCCGCTTCTCGACCCGGGCGACACGGTACTCGTCGTCGATCCACGGCCGGTGCCGACGCAGCCTGGGATCCGGTGGGTGGCGACGCTCACCGAAGCGGCGGACGCCCTGCACGCGATGTCCGTACCGATGCGGCGGGCGGTCTTCCACCTGACCACTCCCCCTGCGGCACACCTGTCCGGAGTGGAGCAGCTCGTCGCGCTCGGTGCCCGACAGGTGATCCTGGAGAAGCCGATCGCCACCAGCGTCGCCGAGGCGCGCCGGATCGCCGACCTGTCGGCCGACATCGTCGTCATGCCGGTGAGTGTCTGGCTGGAGAGCGCCACGACCGCGGTGGTGGAGCAGGCTGTCGCCGCCGGAGAGATCGGCCGGTTGACCGCCCTGCACATGGAGCAGAGCAAGCCCCGGTTCCGCCGGAACCTGGAGACGACCGACGCGCACAGCACGCCCTTCGACGTCGAGCTTCCGCATCAGATGCTGCTCGCGCTGCACCTGGCCGGAGTGGACGCCACCGTCGAGTCCGCCGTCCGGTGGCCGATGTCGTCCTGTGACCGCTACGGGCACGTCATGGGTGGCGCCGCAGTCACGCTGACGCACGGGTCGGCGGTGACCAGCACCCTGCTGTCCGATCTGACCTCTCCGATCCGGCGCCGCCGACTCGTCGTCACCGGTACCCGTGGCCAGATCGTGGCCGACTATCCGCTGAGCTCCGACGACGACTACGGGCAGGTGCGCATCCGTGGCCGTGGCGATCGCCAGATCGTGCAGGATCTGCCGCTGTCGCAGTTCGTGAAGGCCGCGTACGACTCACGGCGCGGTGTCGGCCGCCCGCCCCGCGGCGATCTGGACATGCATGTACGCAGCATCGAGTTGCTCGACCAGGCTGGGCGTACCGCCGTGACCGTTCCGCCTCAGGTGACGCTTCCTCAGCTAACGGAGTTCGCATCATGGCAAGGCTGACCATCATCGAGCCCAGGTCGTCCGGCTGCCTGCTCATCGATCGCGCCCGGGAGCTCGGCCACGATCCGGTGGTGCTGACCGCCGACCGTGGCGAGCGGACGGTCCCCCGCGAGCGGTTGGCCGCCGCGAGCGAGGTCAGGATCGTCGACACCAACGACGACGCAGCCGTTCTCGACGTCCTTTGGAAGTTGCACGACGCCGCGCCGCTGCGCGCCGTCCTGCCCGGCTTCGAGCACTACGTCCCCGTTGCCGCTCGGGCGGCGGCCGACCTGGGTCTGCCGGGGATCGATCCCGATGCGGCGATGAAACTGCACTACAAACATCTGATGCGGCAGGCGGTCACCGACGCGGCTGTGGACCAGCCCGCAGCCGTACTGGTCACCGAACCGGGCGAGGCCGAGGCCGCGGTGACGAAGGTCGGGTTGCCCTGCGTGGTGAAGCCGGTCAACCAGTCCGGCAGTCTGTTCGTCCGCCGGGTGGACACGCTGGACGAGGCCGTGGCCGCCATCGACCGCATCCGCAACCCGGCGTCCACCTATCTGGATCGGCGGACGCTGCCCGTCGCCCTGGTCGAGGAGTACGTACGGGGGCCCGAGTTCAGCGTCGAGGGTTACGTCCACGACGGTATGGCGCACGTCCTGGGCATCACCGAGAAGGTGCTCGGGGCG
Organism: Micromonospora sp. DT229; assembly: GCF_049844505.1. Classification (NCBI taxonomy): domain Bacteria; kingdom Bacillati; phylum Actinomycetota; class Actinomycetes; order Micromonosporales; family Micromonosporaceae; genus Micromonospora; species Micromonospora sp. DT229. The sequence continues at coordinate 21,652 of NZ_JBNCLD010000022.1, forward strand.
GAACCCTGGTTCGTGGAGGTGGGGCACGTCGTGCCGGCCGATCTGCCGGACGGCCGGGCAGCCGAGGTGACGGCGTACGTCCGGCGGGTGATCGCCGCGCTCGGTCTGGGGCTCGGCCCGTTCCACGCCGAGGTCCGGCTGGCCGACCGAGGGCCGCTGTTGATGGAACTCGCGGCGAGGCTGCCGGGCGACCGGATCCCGTACCTGCTGTCGCTGGCGCGCGACATCGACATGCACGCGATCACGCTGCGGGCCTACCTGGGTGAACCGATCGGTGCACCGGCGCGTGGCGCCCGTCGACAAACCGCGGGCATTCGTTACTTCCTGCGGCCCGAGATCCGCCGCTTCGCGACGATGACGGTCGGCGGCCGGGTGGCCGACGATCCTCGGGTCAAGGAGATCTCCCTGCTGCATCAGCCCGGCGTCGAGGTGCCGGATCCGGGGAGTTCGTCGGGTCGGCTCGGTTACGTCGTGGCGACCAGCGCGACATATCAGGAGACGACCGCTCTGCTGGACGCGGTGGACGCGGCGGTCGTCTTCTCATGATCTTTTCATCCACCACCTGCCTCAGGAGTTGACCGTGGCCAGTCACATTCTCATCCTCAACCGGTGGAGTAACGAGTTCGGCGAGTATCACCGGTACGTCGACCACCGAAGCAATCGGGTGGCGTATCTGACCACGCCGGCCGGCCGGGAGCCGTTGGACGAGCAGCTCGCCGAGGCGATCGTCACGGTCCCGGATCTCGGCGACACCGCGGCGGTCACCACCCATGCCAAGGACTTGTCCACCCGGTACGGGCGCTTCGACCACATCATCGCGCTGTCCGAGTTCGACCTGGAGACCGCGGCGACGTTGCGGGCGGCGCTCGATGTGCCGGGCAGGAACTCCGCCCAGGTGCGAAAGGTCCGCGACAAGCTGGTCATGAAGCGGCACATCGAGCAGGCCGGGCTGCGGGTGCCGGCGTACGGCCCGGCGAACTCGGCCGAGCAGGTACGCGACCTCGTCCGGCGGGTGGGCCTGCCGATCGTGCTCAAGCCTCGGGCGGGCGCCGACAGCCAGGGCGTCTTCGTCTGCCACACGGAAGCCGAACTGGACAGGCTGCTGGCCGACGAGTCGTTCATCGACTACGAAGGCGAGCAGTTCGTCGAGGGCGGGCTCTACCAGGTCGACGGAGTGGTCCAGGGCGGGCGGCTGCGGGTCGTCCGCAGCTGGCAGTGCCTGACCGGATGCCTCGACTTCGCCCAGGGTACGCCGTTCGGCTCGGTCGCCAACGACGATGCCGAGTTCGAGCGGCGGGTGGTCTCCTACACCGAACGGGTGCTGGCCGCGTTGGACCTCACCGACGAGGTGTTCCACCTGGAGTTCTTCCGCACCACCGCACCGGCCGGCGACGACGAACACGGCGACCTGGTCTTCCTGGAGATCGGCGCTCGTGCGGGCGGCGGCCAGGTGCGGTTCGTCTGGCGTGACGTGTACGGCGTCGACCTGATCGATGCCTCGGTCAGGTTGCAGATCGGCGCCGAGTTGGAGCTGCCCCCGATGGACCTCGGCACCGTGGCCGGCTACCTGATGATGCCGGAGCCACCGGTACGCCCGGCGGTCGTCCACGCGGTCAGCTCCCTGCGGGGCCGGGTGGACGACCTGTACGACGAGACGCTGCCGCCGCCTGGCGCGATCCTCAACGGCACGGGCGGTGCCCGCCACACGGCCGGCACGTTCCGGTTCCGTGCGCCCGACGCCACTCGGGTGAAGCAGGCGATCTCCCGGGCCATCGAGTTGTACGAGCTCTCCTGGTCCCCGGCGGAGGCAGAACGCGACGGCACCGGAGCGCACGGGTGAGCCGGGACCCCGGCAGCGATTCGCTGCTGTCCGACCCCCCGGCGGCCGACCGGCCGCCGGAGGTGGCGGCATCGTTGTGGCGCCATCCGGATTTCCTTCGGCTCTGGGGAGCGCAGACCATCGCGATGCTCGGTTCCCGAGTGACCGAGCTGGCGCTGCCGCTGACCGCCATTCTGCTCCTGGACGCCGGCCCGACCAGCCTGGGCCTGCTCAACTTCGCCGAATACCTGCCCTTCACCCTGGTCACGTTGTTCGCCGGGGTGCTGGCCGACCGCTACCGGCGTCGAGGGCTGCTCATCGGTGCGAACATCGGCCGGGCGTTGATCCTGGCGGTGGTGCCGATACTCGCGCTGACCGATCAGTTGTCCATGTCGGCGCTCTACGTCGTGGCCTTCCTCGTCGGGGTCCTGACCTCGCAGTTCGATGTCGCATACCAGGCGTACGTGCCGGTGCTCGTGTCCCGCTCCCAGCTCGTCGAGGCCAACTCGAAACTCCAGTCCACCCGGTCCATCGCCGAGACCGGCGGCAAGGGTTTCAGCGGTGTGCTCATCCAGGTGTTCACCGCTCCCGGCGCCATCATCGTCGACTGCCTGACGTATCTGGTCTCAGCCGCGTCGCTGCTGGCCATCAAGACCCCTGAACCACGTCGTCCGGTCAGCTCCCGAGGATTCAAGGGCGTGTGGAGTGAGATCGGCGAGGGGTTGCGGGCAACCCTCGGTCATCGCATTCTCCGCTCCGTCCTCCTCCAGGCCGCGTGGTTCAACCTGTTCCACGATGTCGTTCTCGTGCTGTTTCCCCTGTACGGCCTCAAGGACCTGGAGCTGACGCCGGCGCTGCTCGGGTTCATCATCGCCTCGGCCAGTGTCGGCGCCTTCGGCGGTTCGCTGATCGCCGGGTGGCTGGCGCGTCGCCTCGGGATCGGCCCGGCCATGGTCATGGGCGTGCTGACCTCGGCACTCGGCCTGCTGGTGTTGCCACTGGCCGCCGGCCCGCCGATGACGCAACAGCTTCTGCTCGGCGCGGGATACGTGATCAGCGGGGTGGGCATCACGATCTTCAACATCCACTCGGTGGCACTGCGCCAGGCGATCATCCCCAACCGCCTCCTTGGGCGGGTCAGTGGCACCTACCGTTTCGTCGCGTGGGCGGTCATCCCGATCGGTGGCCTGCTCGCCGGTGTCCTGGCAAACGTCCTGAACGCCCGAGGCGCTCTGTTGATCGCCGGCATCGGCCTGCTCGTCGGGGCGGTGGTGTTCGCGTTCACCCCGGCCGGGCGGATCGCCGAGGCACCAGACGGTACTGAGACCGCGACACCCACCGAGCTCAAGCGTTCGGGCGATCCGGGGTAACCGATTCAACCGGGCCCGCCGGACGATGGAGAATCAGACGACGAAGGAGGAGGCTTGTTCATCAAAGTCTGCGGCCTGCGGACCCCGACCGATGTCGCCGCCGCCGTGCAAGTCGGGGTGGACGCGGTGGGCTTCATGCTGACGGAGAGCGTTCGTCGAGTCACCCCGGCGGAGGCCGGTCGCCTGGCAGCCGAGGTGCCGCCAGAGGTGCTGACCGTCGGGGTGTTCCGCGGTGAGCCGGTCGACGTCATCCGCGACTGCGTGAACACGGCCGGTCTTCGCGCGGTGCAACTGCACGGCGACGAACCTCGCAGTCACTACGAGGCACTGCGCGACCTCGGGGTCACCCTGATCCGGGCCACATCGTTGGCGAGCGGTTCCGACCTCCAACCGGGCTCGTACGGCGAGGACATGCTCATCATCGACTCACCCCAGCCGGGTTCCGGCAATCAGTGGAACTGGTCCTCCCTGAAGACAGCACCGGTGACCGGGCGTTGGATACTGGCCGGTGGCCTCAACCCCGGCAACGTCGCCGCCGCGGTCACGACACTGTCTCCGTGGGGCGTCGACGTCTCCAGCGGTGTGGAGGTGCGCCGCGGAATCAAGGAACCGCTGCTGATCGCGGAATTCGTAGCGGCTGCCCGATCGAACGGGTCAGACTCGCCCCAGTCCGAGTAGGTTGCCGGCGCGCGTGCTGGGCATATGCCTCACCGACCCGGGCGATCGCCTCGTTGATGTCGCTGGGCCGTACCGCCGAGTAGCCGATGACCAGCGCAGGGCGGGCGGCGACACCCGGGGTCTCGGCAAGACGAAAGTGCGCGCCGCCGCGCAGCAGGACCGACCGGCGCAGGGCTCCTTCGACGACGGCCGCCTCGTCGACGTGGTAGGGCAGTTCGATGTAGACATGACGGCCGGCCGACGACCCCCTGATGCTCGCACCGGGCAGGTGTCGCCGTACCGCCTGGGCCACGGTCTCCAGCCTGGACCGGTACCTCGGACGCAGCCGGCGCAGGTGCCGGTCGAGCAGACCCGCGCGCAGGAACTCCGACACGGCCAGTTGAGTGATGCTGTCAGAGCCCTGGTCCGAGTTGGCCCGCGCGCGTTCGACCGCACGGAACAGCCAGTCCGGCAGGGCGAGCCAACCGATCCGCAGCCCGGGAGCGAGCACCTTGCTCAGGCTTCCGCCGTAGACGACCCGTCCCGGATCGCTGCCCTGGATCGCCGGGGGCCGTTCACGCTGGTCGAACCAGAACTCGGTGTCGTAGTCGTCCTCGATGATGATCCCGTTGACGTCACTCGCCCACTTGAGCAGCGCCTGCCGGCGTTCGAGCGACATCGTGCCCCCGGTGGGGAACTGGTGCGCTGCGGTGACCAGGACAGCACGGACACCACTACGGGCCAGGGCATCGATGTCCACGCCGTCGGCATCCACCGGTAGGGGCACCGCGCACATACCGGTGTCGCGGATGAACTGGAACTGCTTGCCGCTACCGGGATTCTCGACGCCGAGCCGGTCGATGCCCATCGTCGGCAGGGTCCGACAGATCAGACCGAGGCCGTGGGCGAAGCCCAACGTGACCATGGTGTGGGCAGGTTCCACCCGCACGCCCCGCACCCTGCCGAGGTAGCTCGCCAGTTCCGTGCGCAGCGCCGCGATGCCGGATATCGGCGGGTAGCTCAAGCCGTCGTGACCCAGGCTCTGCGTCGCCCGCTGGTAGCACGACAGCCATTCCTGCATGGGGAAGTTCGTCACGTCCGTCGCGCCGACACGCAGGTCCCAACGTACCGCCGGTGCGGGCGGCCGGTCGAGGATGGAACCCCGATCCACGGTGGCGACGGGGCGGGCCGCGACGCGGGTGCCCGATCCCTGAACGGATTCCAGATATCCCTCGGCGCTCATCTGCTCGTACGCCTCGACCACCACACTGCGCGACACCCCGATGTCACGAGCCAGCAGACGGCTTGACGGCAGGGGCACACCGGGCAGGAGAGCACCACTTCGAATCTTCTCCTTGATGGCGCTCTGGATCTGCCGGCTAAGCGGCTGATCGACGTCCCTGCGAACGCTAATTGTCAGGTGCCACGGCATTCCGGATTTTCCCCCTCCGCATGACAGCGTCGCCCCAGGCGTCCGCTCATCGGATGCCCGTGCGGAAACTTCAGGTCGATCGCCAATGATCGGATCCGATGAACGCGGCCCCACCCATAACGGCACGCCGGCGTGGATTCTAACGTCGCCCCTCAGTCGACGCCGGACCGGCACTAACGAACAGCAGAGACGACCTGTCCGGTGCCGAGGATTCCTCCGCGGGCCGGGCTACCCATAGCGCGTTATTTGGCCGAAACCGCCGGGGATGACCACAACTCGCAGCGAACGTCGTCGGACCCCGTGCACCCAGTGAGCCATTGGCCTCCGACCACCAATGCCCACTTTCTACGCTTTGGTGGTCGGTTTGGCGGTATGAGCATCAACGAAAAGGGGTCACTTTCTATCGGTCAGCGTCAATCGCTGCCCAGTTGGCAGGAAGGAAAACCATTCCGGCCGAGAAAAGATTGACCATTACGCGGACGACGCCCAGCTCACCGCCGACGATTCGAGGTGTACGCCGACCCTGGTCTGCCGACGTCCTGCTTCAGTGGTCTGGGCCCTGCTACCGGCCGGCTGATTGAATCTGGCCGGCACTCAGTGGCCGAGCATTCACGCCCACCGCTTGGAGCTGTACGAATGGTTAGCATGGTCAGCTCACCCACCGAAACCAGGGTTCCCGACCCGCCGGTCGGCGCCGATATCGCGGTGTCCGACTTCGACCGACGCATCGCCAGCCGGAAGGCGGTGGTCGGCATCGTCGGGCTCGGTTACACCGGCTTGCCGCTGGCTACCGGGTTCGCCGCAGCGGGCTTCTCGGTGGTCGGCCTCGATACGGACGCCGAAAAGATCAACGCAATCGTCCGCGGCGAGTCCTACCTGCCCGACGTCTCGGACCTGGAGCTGGAAGAACTGCATCCACGGCTGTCGGTGGGCACCTCGCCGGACACGATGGCCGTGGTGGACGCCGTGGTCGTCTGTGTCCCGACACCGACCAGCGACGGCGTCGCCGACCTCTCGCATGTCGACGAGGCCCTTGCCGCAGTGGTCCCGCACCTGCGGCCGGGAACGTTGCTGGTGCTCCAGTCAACCATCCCGCCGGGCACCACGTCCGCCGCGGCTCGTCGGCTCGCCAGCGAAGGCGGCATCCGCATCGGTGTCGACCTCTACCTGGCGATGGCGCCGGAACGGATCAATCCGGCGAACGCCGACGGCTGGCGAATGAACAACACGCCCAAACTGGTCGGCGGCTTCACCGCCGAGTGCACCCGCCGGGCGACGATGCTGTTCGAGCAGGTCTGCGAGCGGGTCCACCCGGTCTCCAGTCCGGAGGTCGCCGAGCTGGCGAAGGTCTTCGAGAACACCTTCCGGCTGGTCAACATCGCCCTGACCCTCGAACTGTCCGACCTGTGCCGTCAACTGCGGATTCCGGTCCGGGAGGTCATCGACGCGGCGGCGACCAAGCCGTACGGCTTCCTCGCGCACTATCCGGGTCCCGGAGTCGGTGGCGAGTGCATTCCGGTCGACCCGCTCTTCCTCCAGCCGTTGGCGAAACTGGCGGGCACGGACCTGAGCCTGGTCCAGGCCGCACACCGACGGATCGCCGAGCGTCCCAGCCAGGTCATCGACCGGATCGGGGAACTGCTCGTGGCCCGGGGGCGAACGATCCAGCAAGCCCGGGTGCTGATCGTCGGCGTCAGCTACAAGGAGGGCGTCGCCGACCTGCGCAACGCACCGGCCCTGGACATCATCCGTGGGCTGCGGCGCCGCGGCGCGATGGTCAGCTACTACGACCCGCTGGTGCCGTCGATGGTCCTCGACGGCCAGGCCGTGCCCGTGGCGTCCTGGACGCCGAAGGAACTCTCGGCGCAGGACTGCGTCGTGCTGGTGACCCCACACAATCGCATCGCGGCAGACCCGCACTGGAGCGCGGCACCGCTGGTGCTGGACACCCGCAACGTGCTGGCATCGGCCGAAAACGTCGAAATCCTGTGATGCCGGCATCCCGATCCCTGGAGCAGGTCGGCGGGTCGTTCATCCGATCGGCCACCCGGGCGGCCGTCGCGGGCCGGGACCTCGACGCGGCCGAGGCCACGCAGGCCCTGGCCGCCGTCTTGCACGGTGCCGATCCCGCCGACACGGCGGCCCTGCTCACCGCACTGGCCGCCAAGGGCCCGTCCGCGACCGAGGTCGCGGCGACTGTCCGGATCGTCCTCGCCGTCGCGCCCCCCGTGGCCTGGACGGGTCCCGCAGTAGACATCGTGGGAACCGGCGGGGACGGCAGTAATTCGATAAACATCTCCACGGTCGCCGCCCTGATCGCCACGGCCGCGGGCGCCACGGTCGCCAAGGCCGGCAACCGGGCCGCGACCAGTCGATGCGGCAGCGCCGACCTGCTGGAGGCGGTCGGGGTGCCGGTGGACCCCTCCCCCGACATCGTCGAGGCGCTGCGCCTGCACCGTTTCGCCTTCCTCTTCACTCCCGCCGTGCACCCGGCCATGCGGGCGTTGACGCCGCTTCGTCGGCAACTCGGTTTCCGTACGATCTTCAATCTGTCTGGACCGCTGGCGAACCCGGTGCCGCTGACCGCCCGCCTCCTCGGCGCGGCCGACGCACGCGAGCAGGAAGTCCTCGCGGAGGCCGCGGCCGAGTTGGGCAGCACGCCCACCTGGGTCGTCCGCAGCGCCTCCGGCCTGGACGAGCTGTCCACGGCCGAGCCCAACACCGTCATCGCGGTCGCGGACGGCCGGACGGAGACCTTCCGCATCGACCCCCGCGACCTGCCGGTCGCGCCGGCAGGACTGGACGACCTGCGCGGCGGCGACGCCCGGCACAACGCCGAGATCGTCAAGGGCATCCTCGCCGGCACCGCGCCGCGACCCGTCACCGACACGTGCCTGCTCAACGCGGCCGCAGCGCTGCGTCTCGCCGGCCTCACCGAGGACCTCACCGACGGGCTGGAACTGTCCCGGCAGGCGATCACCACCGGGCGGGCCGCCGCCCTGCTCGCGGCTCTCCGCCGTGAGCCGACGGCCGCCACCGAACGCGACTCGCGATGACGCGGTCACCACTACCGAGCAAGGAGTTCCGCATGCATCTCGACGACATAGTCGCGGCGAAGCGGTCAGCCTGGTCAGGTGCGCGAACGCCGGTGTCCAAGGCGGGCGGCCGTGCCACACCCGCCCGTCCGGGCGCCTTCGCCGCCGCCCTGAACGGCACCGACGTGGGCATCATCGCCGAGGTCAAACCGAAGTCGCCGTCCAAGGGAGACCTGCTGCCACTCGCCGAGGCGGTGCCGCTGGCACGCACGTACGCCGCAGCGGGCGCTGCCGCGGTGTCGGTTCTCGCCGACACCCCCTACTTCGGCGGCTCGCCTGACCTGGTCGCGCAGATCGCCGACGACGCCGAGGTCACCGTCCCGGTGCTGTTCAAGGACTTCCTGGTCGACGTACGGCAGGTGCAGCTCGCGTACGACTGCGGTGCGGACGCGGTGCTGGTCATCGTCCGGGCGGTCGACGACGCCCTGCTCACCGATCTCCTCGCGGCCGCCGGCGATCTCGGGCTCGACGCGCTGGTCGAGACGTTCACCGAGGAGGAGGTGGATCGGGCCCTCCGGGCCGGCGCCCGGATCATCGGCGTGAACAACCGTGACCTGCGCACCTTCGAGGTCGACCTGGACAACTCGATGCGGCTGCGCCGGCTGATCCCGCCGGCCGTGCTCACGGTGAGCGAGAGCGGGTTGAACACCGCCGCCGACCTCGCCCGTATCGGCGCGCAGGGCTTCCACGCCGCCTTGATCGGCGAGAGCCTGCTGACCAGCGACGACCCGGCGGACAAGCTCCGTTCGCTGCGCGGTGCCCCGATTGCGCAGGCAGTGCGATGAGCGGGTGGTTCGGCGGGTACGGCGGCCAGTTCGTCGCGGAGACGCTGGTGGCTCCGCTCGAGGAGCTGGAGGCGGCGTACCAGAAGGCCCAGGCCAGTGAAGAGTTCCTCGGCGAACTGGACGACCTGTTGACCAGGTTCGTCGGGCGCCCCACCCCGCTGACCAGGCTTCGCAGGTTGGGGGTCGAGGCCAACGGCTGCACGCTCTGGCTCAAGCGGGAGGACCTGACCCACACCGGCGCACACAAGATCAACAACGCGGTCGGGCAGGCCCTACTGGCCCGACGCATCGGCAAGCAACGCATCATCGCCGAGACCGGTGCGGGACAGCATGGCGTCGCCGTCGCGGCGGCCTGCGCTCACCTTCAGCTCGACGCGACCATCTACATGGGACGTGTCGACGCCGAACGGCAGGCGCCGAACGTGCAGCGGATGGAGTTGCTCGGGGCCGAAGTCCGCCTGGTCGACAACGGCACGGCGACGCTCAAGGACGCCATCAACGAGGCGATCCGCGACTGGATCGCCCACCCCGACTCCACCCACTACCTGCTCGGGTCGGTGGTCGGGCCGCATCCCTTCCCCACGATCGTGCGCGGCTTCCAGTCCGTCATCGGTCGGGAGGCACGGCAGCAGTTCCAGGACACCGTCGGCGGTCTGCCCGACGCGGTGGTGGCCTGCGTCGGCGGCGGCAGCAACTCGGTCGGGATGTTCAGCGCGTTCCTCGACGACCCGGTACGCCTGATCGGCGTACAGGCTGCCGGTGAAGGGCTGGGGCCGGACGGCCGGCACGCCGCGCCACTGCTCTACGGTGAGCCCGGTGTCCTGCAAGGTACCCGCACCTACCTCCTTCAGGACGACGACGGACAGATCCTGCTGACCCACAGCGTGGCACCGGGACTGGACTACCCCGGCGTCGGACCGGAGCACAGCTACTTCAAGGACACCGGCCGGGTCGAGTACCGGACCGCCAGCGACGACCAGGCGCTCGCCGCCTTCGCGCTGCTCAGCCGCGCCGAGGGGATCATCCCCGCCCTCGAGTCCGCACACGCGGTGGCGGGCGGGCTCGAACTGGCCGAGGAACTGGCGCCAGGCAGCAACATCCTGGTGAACCTCTCGGGACGCGGCGACAAGGACCTGGTCAGCGCGCTGGCGGCGCTACGCGAGCGGGATGGAGCAGATCAGTGAAGCGACTTGAGCAGGCGTTCGCGGACAGCCATCGGGAGACCGCGCTGGTGGCCTACCTGACCGCCGGCTACCCGAGCCTCGACGAGACCGTCGATCTTGTCGACGCAGCCTGCGCGGCCGGAGCGGACATCATCGAGCTGGGTACGCCGTTCTCCGACCCGCTCGGCGACGGTCCGGTCATCCAGGCCACCACCCAGCAGGCCCTGCGCGCCGGCGTGACGGTGGCGGCGACGCTCGACCTCGTCGCCAAGGTGCGGGCCACCGGCAACGATGTGCCGATCATGCTGATGGGTTACTGCAACCCCTTCCTCCGGTACGGGTTGCCGAAACTCTTCGCCGACGCCGCATCGGCCGGTGCCGACGGTTTCATCGTCCCGGACCTGCCCGCCGCCGAGAGCACGGACTGGCTGGTGGAGGCGGAACGGCACGACCTGGGCCAGGTCTTCTTCGCCGCTCCGGGCAGCAGTCCCGAGCGGCTGCGCCGCACGGCGCAACGGTCCCGCGGCTTCCTGTACTGCCTCGCCGACAACGGGGTGACCGGGGTCCGGGACCGGCTCGCCGACGGTATCGACGCCTACCTCGCCCGCGTCCGCGCCGTGGCGACCACGCCCGTCGCGGTGGGCTTCGGCATTTCGCGACCGGAACACGTCGCCGCCCTCCGGGGCAAGGTCGACGGCGTCATCGTCGGCAGCGCCCTGCTCAAGCGGATCGCTGAGGCCGACACCCGGCAGCAGCGGATCGCGGCGACGACGGCCCTGATCAGTGAGCTGAAGGAGGCGTGCCGATGAGTGCTCCGGCGACGGCGTCCGCGACCGCAGTGCCGTTCTTCAGCGGCGCGGCATCGATCCGGCGGGACTGGGCTGGGCTCGCTGCCCGGCTGCGTACGGTCACCGCCACGGGACAGTTCACCTTCGGACCGGTGGGCGGCGAACTGGAACGGGCGATCGCCGAGCGTACCGGCGCCCGGCACGCGGTGGCGGTGGGCAACGGTACGGACGCCTTGATCATCATGCTGCGGGCGGCGGGGATCGGGCCCGGCGACGAGGTGATCGTTCCCGCGTACACGTTCTTCGCCAGCGCGTCCTCGGTGCTGCACGTCGGCGCCAAGCCGGTCCTGGTCGACATCCAGCCCGGTTCCTACGCGTTGGACCCCGAACGGGTCCGCGCCGCCGTCACGGACCGGACCCGGGCCATCATGCCGGTGCACCTGTTCACCCAGATGGCGGACATGGTGGCGTTGGGCGAGCTGGCCGACGAGTACGGCCTGCAACTGCTGGAGGACAGCGCCGAAGGCATCGGCATGCACATCGACGGCCGGCACGCCGGCTGTTGGGGCCGGGCCGGCGTGCTCTCGTTCTTCCCCACCAAGACCCTCGGCGCCCTGGGCGATGCGGGCATGCTGCTCACCGATGACGAGGAACTCGCCGAGACGGCGCGCCGACTGCGCTGCCACGGTCAGCTCAGCGACGGGTCCTACGAGTACCTCGAACTCGGCTACAACAGCCGCTGCGACGAGGTGCAGTCCGCTTTCCTGCTGTGGCGGCTGGAGACGCTGGACGCGGAGATCGCCCGCCGGGCCGAGGTGGCGGCGCGGTACGACCAGCGGCTGGCCGACCTCACGCCGCTGGTTCGTACGCCCTGGCTCGCTCCCGCCCGCAAGCAGAGCAACCTCGTCTACTACGTGTATCTGATCGAGTGCGAACGGCGTGACGAGTTGGTCGCCTACCTGACCGCGCACGGTGTGGGCACCGAGGTGTACTACCCCCGGCCGCTCACCGAGCAGCCCTGCCTGACTACCCGTGCCGGGGTGGATCAGCCCGTACCGGTCGCGAAGGCGGCCAGCCGGCGTGCGGTCGGACTGCCGATGTATCCCGACCTGACCGACGAGCACGTCGACCGGGTCTGCGACCTGATCCACGAGTTCTACCGGGAGCAACCGTGACCATGGCAGTCCCGTACTTCGACTACGCCACCCGGTACGCCGGGTGGGCCGACGACGTCCTGGAAGCGGTTCGGGAGGTCGGCGAGTCGGACGAGTTCATTCTCAAGTCCCGGGTGGCAGCTCTCGAAGCAGCGGTGGCGCAGCGAATCGGCGCCGCCGAGGCCATCGCCGTCGCCAACGGCACCGGCGCGTTGACGGTGATCCTCGCGGCCATGGGCATCGGCCCCGGCGACGACGTGGTGACGCCCGCCTTCTCGTTCATCTCCTCGGCGAGCACTGTGGCCCTGCGCGGTGCGCGTCCGGTCTTCGCCGACGTCGACTACGACACGGCGATGCTGACCGTGTCAACCGTCGAGGCCGTCCGCACCGACGCGAGCCGCGCGATCCTGCCGGCGTACCTCTTCGCGAGCAGCCCCGACATGCCGGCGCTGCGGACGCTGGCCGACCGTCACTCGATGCGCCTGATCGAGGACAGCGCCGTCGCACTGGGTGGCTCGGTCGCGGGCCGGCCCGCCGGCCGCTACGGCGATGCCGGGGTGTTCTCCTTCTTCCCCGGCAAACCGCTGGGCGGAATCGCGGATGCCGGCATGATCGTCACCGACGATCCGGAGTTGGCCACCACCTGCCGGATGCTGCGCAACCACGGCCAGGATCTGAAGGTGCGATTCCTGCACCACCTGGTCGGTTTCAACTGCCGGATGGACGAGGTCACCGCGCTGTTCCTGCTGCGCCGACTGCCGCACCTCGACCAGTTCCTGGCCGACCGCCGCCGGCTGGCCCGGCAGTACGGCGAACTGCTGCGCGAGGCGGCACCTGAGGTGCTGACCCCGCCCGGCGACTACGCCGAGCAGGCGGTCTACACCTACGTCGTACGCGCACCGCAGCGCGACGACCTGCGCTCCTATCTGGCCGGGCGAGGTATCGAGACGAAGGTCTACTATCCGCGGCCGCTGCACCTGCAACCTGCGTTCCGCCACCTCGGCCACGGGCCGGGCGATTTCCCGGTCGCCGAGCGGCTGTCCCGCGAGTGCCTGGCGCTGCCACTGCATCCGGAACTGCCCGACGGCACCGTCGAGCGGGTCGTCGAGGAGATCGCCCGCTTCTACCGGCAGGGAGCATGACGGCGGTGGGGGTCTGGGCCAGCCGGGTCTGCGGGATCGGGGACGAGGCCGCACCGGACCTCGTCGGACAACTCGACGTGCACCGCGACCTGGGCATGTCAGGGGTGGAGTTGCGCACCATCGACGGTCGGGGTCTGCACGAACTCACCGTCGGCGAGGTGGACGACCTGCGCGGGCGGATAGCGGCCAGCGGTCTGCGGGTACCGGTGCTGGACACTCCGATCGGCAACTGGTCCACCACCGTCGCCACCGATCTCGACACCGAACTGTCGATCCTGAGCCGCACCGCGGCAGTCGCACACGCCCTGGACTGCCGGTGGCTGCGGGTGATGTCGTATCCCAACGACGGCCGGCCGGACGAGGCGTGGGCTGCCGAGTCGCTGCGGCGGATGCGGCTGCTGACCGGCGAGGCGCGCCAACTCGGTGTCGTCCTGCTGCACGAGAACTGCCAGGGGTGGGCGGGTTCCTCCGCCGCCAACACGCTGCGCATGCTCGAACACGTCGACAGCCCGCACCTCAAGCTGATCTTCGATGTGGGCAACGGCCTGGCGTACGGCTACCAGGCTGAGGAGTTCCTCGCGCAGGTGCTGCCCTGGGTCGAACACGTACACGTCAAGAACGGTCATCGCGACCCGGACGGGCAGGCCCGGTTCACCCTGCCCGGCTCCGGCGAACTGGACCTGACCGCCTGCATCCGTCGGCTGGAGGCTGCCGGCTACCGGGGTTGGTACAGCCTGGAGCCACACGTGGCGCACATTCCGCACCTTCAGGTCTCGGGTGAGGCGGGGCAGTTGGAGGCCAGCTACCGGGCCTACGCGACACGCTTCCGCACGATCATCGAAGCGGCGGCACAGCCGTGACTGCCTGCTGGACCGAGGCCGACCTGGGCTGGTTGACGGAGTTCATGGCGGTGGACTCCGTGTCGCCATTGGAGGGTGGACGCCTCGCCGCCACCCGACAGGCGCAGGAGGTGTTCCTCGCGGGTGCGCGTGAGCGCGGCTTCCAGGTTCGCCATTACGACAGCCCGCCGGTAGAGAGCATGACGTCCGAGGACATCCCGATGCCGGTACGGCGGGCGTTGGAAGCCGACCCGGACACCTTCCTCGACGCCCAACCCTGCCTTGTGGTGGCCATGGGAGAGCCAGCGCCGGCGGAACGACGACTGGTCATCAACTTTCACGTCGACACCGTCGGCCCGCACATCGAGCCGCGCCTCGACGGCGACATCCTGCACGGCCGGGGCGCCGTCGACGACAAGGGCCCCGGGGTGGCCGCCGCGGTGGGCGTCGCCGCCGCGTTCGCGGCCCATCCCTGGCTGGCCCAGTGCATCGAGGTCGTGCTGACCAGCGTGCCCGGTGAGGAAGGCGGCGCGATGGGCGTCTTCGGCACCCGATGGCTGGTGCGGCAGGGCTACACGGGTCGGCTGATGCTGTTCGCCGAACCCACCGGCGGCCGGGTGCTCGATGCCTGTACTGCGGCGATGACCCCGCGACTCCGGGTGGTCGGCGAGGGCAGCACGGACGACCATCCCGGCGACGCGCACAACGCCACCGTGGCGCTGGGCTTCCTCGCGGATCATCTGGTCCGCGCCGTCGGCCCCCGAGCGGCCGCCCTCGGCGCCAAGCTCTGCGTCGCCGGCCTGCACACCGGGACCGCACACAACCGGGTGTACGGCGAGGGTGAGTTGCTGCTCAACATCGCCTATCGGGACGAGGTCGGCGGGGAGGCGTTGGTCCACGAGGTACAGCGGGCGTTCGACGAGGCCCGTGACGTCTTCGCCAAGGCGCACCTCGGCAACCCGTTCACCGCACGACTGGTCGACGACTGGGATCGGGTGGTGCGCCTGGACTGGCTCAAGCGTGGGCTGCCGGTGCTCGACAACCGTGACCCGGAGATGGAAGACCTGCTCGCCGAGGCGGGATTTGCCCGACACGACGGCCTGGCCGACGGCAGCGCCTTCACCTGTGACGCCATCTGGGCCGGCGGACCCGACCGGTACGTCGCGGTGTGCGGACCGGGCCGGCTCGACGAGAACGGCGCGCACACCGCGGCCGAGTGGGTACGCGTCGACGACCTGGCGACCTACGCGAGACAGATCCGCGACCTCGTGGTGCGTTTCGGCGCCACGTACCGACAGTAACGGGAGAGACATGGCCAACAGTGTGACGGTCGAGCACACCCAGCTCACCGCCTTCGTACGGAAGGTGTTGCTGCGCTGCGGACTCGACGAGCCGGCGGCGACGACGGCGACCGAAGTCATCTGCTACGCCGACATACACGGATTCACCACCCACGGCACCAACGCGCTGGCCGGGATCTACGCCCCGCGCCTGCGCGCCGGAAGCATCCGGCCGGACGCGCAACCAAAGGTCGTGGTCGAGACCCGGACGACGGCCGTCATCGACGGCGACAACGGCCTGGGGGCCGTCACGATGGTGGCCGCCGTCGACCTGGCCATGGCCAAGGCGCGGGAACTCGGCCTCGGCATGGTGACGGTACGCAACAGCAGCCACTTCGGCAGCGCCGGCTACTACGCCAGCCGGGTCGCCGCCGACGGCCTGATCGGAATCGTGATGTCCAACTGTGGCGCACAGGGTGTCGTCCCACCGCTGGGCGGCGTCAAGCGGCTGCTCGGTACCAACCCGCTGAGCGCGGCGGTGCCGGTGTCCCACGGTGCACCGTTCGTCCTGGACATGAGCGCCACCGCCGTGGCCACCGGCAAGATCCGGGCGGCCCAGCGTGAAGGACGGCCGGTTCCCGAGGGCTGGCTGGTATCCCCCGACGGGGCGCCGACGACCGACCCCAACGCCTACTTCGACGGGCACGCCGACGTGGCCTGGCTGGGCGGCACGGCGCAGACCGGTGGCGCCAAGGGATACGGCCTCGCGTTGCTGGTCGACCTGCTGTGCGGCCCGCTGGCCGGAGCGGCGTACGGGCCCCGGCCGCAGGCGCTGACCGAGACCGAGCCGGCCGAGGACGTGAACATCGGCCAGGTGGCCCTCGTGATCGATCCCGTCGCGTTCGGCGTCGCCGACACCTTCCCGACCGAGACCCGCGCACTGCTGGACACGGTGTCGTCGTCACCCGCCGCACCGGGCCAGCGGGTGACCTACCCGGGCGCCCCGGAGGCTGAGCGGGCCGCGTTGTCGCACACCGAGGGGATCCGGCTGCCGGACCACGTCGCCGTCCAGTTGGTACGGCTCGGTGCCGAACTCGACGTGGCCGTCCCGGCTGCGCTGGCTGAGGCTGGGCCGGCATGAGGATCGGCGTCATCGGGCTCGGCGTGATCGCCCCGTACTTCCTCCGGGCCGTCGAGGACGACGAACAGCTCACCCTGACCGCCGTCTGTGACCGCAACGAGACGAAACTCGCGGATTTCACCGATGACCCGCGCGGCATCGCGACCTACACCGACCACCGCGAACTCCTCGCCTCGGGCCTGGTCGACGCGGTCGTGCTCACCCTGCCGAACGCGGTGCACGCCGAGGTGGCCGCCGACGCGCTCCGGGCCGGTGTGCACGTGTGCTGCGAGAAGCCGATGACGGTGCACCTGGCGGACGCGCGCGAGCTCGTGGCGTTGGCGCGCGAGTCCGGCCGGACGCTGTTCACCGCCTTCCATCGGCGGTACAACCGCAACGTGGCCGAGTTGCGCGACGGTGTGGGTGATCCGACGACCATCGAGCGCCTGGTGTGTCGTTACTCCGAGCGCATCGAGGAGCACACCGGTTCGGAGGCGTGGTATCTCGATCAGGATCTGGGCGGCGGTGGCTGCGTCATCGACAACGGCCCGAACGCGCTGGACGCGGTGCGGACGATCGTCGGCGATCTGGAACTGGTCGACGCCACGATCGGGGATGTCCGTCGCGGCGTGGAGTTCTGCGCCGAACTCCAGTTGCGCTCCGAGCACGGGGTGCTGATCACGGTCGAACTGGACTGGGCCCTGCCGTCGGGAGAGGTCAAGGACATCACCGTGTACGGCAAGGACGGCTCCGTCCGCTCGGCCGACATGCTGGCCGGATTCCCCGGGTTCAAAACCTCACTCGACCACGAGTACGCCGCGATCATGGCTGATTTCCGGCACGCGGTGTCCCTCGGTGACGCCTACACCGATGCGGGTCCGGACATCGTCGCTCTCGTCGAGCAGGCGTACGCGGTCGCCCGGCGCAAGGAACCACGGCTGCGTACGCCCTCGAAGCGGCCGACCGTGGCGCGGCTCGTGAAGCTGTTGTTCCACCGCCGCGACGATCGCGGCATGACCATGTCACCGTGGCTGTCACGATGTGTCCAACAGGGTGAGATCCACGAACTGGTGACGACCACGGACCAGCCGACCCGGCCAGGTGACCGGGTGGACGCCGTTGGCTTTCTCGGATTCGCCGAGTTCGCCACGGCGACCGTGGTGCAGCGGGGCGACGTGGTGGTCTGCAACGGCCGGCAGATCGGCACGGTCGCCGGTTTCGACGAATGTCACTGGCCCAACCACTACAACATCCTCATCGACACCGACCGCATCGTGACCGCCGAGGACCTAAGCTTGCAGGTCGGCGATTCGCTGCAACTCTTGGAGGCTGTGCGATGACTACTCAAGCGCACCTGCCCGTGGCCGAGGTCACTGTTTCCCCGCAGGTCGCGAGCGCCTTCCCCGACGTCAGGGTGCTCTGCGTCGAGGCCGAGGTGGGCGGTGGCGATGCCATCGACCGCGAGGTGCAGGAACGCTGGGCGCAAGAGCACGCCAGGTGGCACGGGGTGGCGAAGGCGGAGATCCGCGCACACCCCGCGGTCGATGCCTATCGACGCTTCTCCCGCCAGATCGGCGTGGACCCGGACCGGCAACCACCGTCGATCCAGGCACTCATCGAGCGTGGTCTGCGGACGAAACCGCTCGGCAACTGGCCGAAGATCAATCCCACGGTGGACGCGGTTAACGTGACCGCGGTGGCGACGATGGTCGCGCTCGGCGTGTTCGACGCGGAGCGGCTCACCGGGCCGGTCAAGCTGGCCCTAAGCCAAGGTGGGGAGCGCCTGAAGCCGATCGGCGCCCAGGAGGAGTTGGAGTTGGAGCCGGATCGGTTGATCCTGGCTGACGACGCCCGGGTGCTGTCGCTGTTCGCCCACCGCGACGGCGTGCACCAGGCGGTGCGTCCGGAGACCCGCCGGGTGTTGTTGCTCGCCTGCGTCGTGGACGGTATCGCCGCTGACCATTCGGTGGACGCGCTGCGGCACTCCGCCGCCCTGCTCAACCTGCGCTGACTGTGCGGCTGGCCGGTCGCTGTTCCTCGCGGCCGGCCAGCCCACCGCCTCGTCGGCGCCGAGAGGGCAGCATCCCCAGGCTCACCCCCGCCCCGACCACCATGGCGCCGATCAGGACCTGCACCGACAGTGTCGCCGTGCCGATCCACACCGCGATGAGGGTGGCGGCCACCGGGACGATGCCCGTCAACAGGCCGGCACGGTCCACTCCCAACGATCCGACGGCGGCGTACCACAGGGCGAACGCCAGTGCGGTGACCACCACCGCGAGGAAGGCCAGCGACAACGCCTCGGTGCCGGTGGGCGCGGTGGCGACCCGGCCGCGCTCGATGAGCAGCGCGGTCCCGGCGAGCATGACGCCGGCGAGCGCGCAGGTGTACGCGCTGAGCCGGACCGGCCCGAGTCGGGGCAGCAGCGGGACGGCGAGCAGGGAGAAGAGGCACTCACCCGCCAACGCGCCGAGCGACCACAGCACGCCGGGCAGACTGAACTGTCCCCCGCCGAGAACGGTACCGACTCCGACCAGCACGATCACCGCCGATGTCGCCACGAGCAGCGACGGCCGGCGACCCGCCAGCAACGGTCCGGTGATGGCGAGTACCAGCGGAGCCGCCCCGACGATGGCACCGAGCACCGGCGGGTCGGTGTACCGGGCGGCCTGAAGCAGACACACGTTGAACGCCGCCAGGCCGGTAGCGGCCAGCAGGGCGAGTCGTGCCCAGTCCGATCGGCCCACCCGGACCCATGGCAGCCGGCGCAACCACAGGTAGCCCAGCAGCAGCAGTGCCGCCGCCGCGTAGCGCCACGCCTGACCGGTCAACACCGGGTATGACGTGAGCAGTGGACTGACGGCGGCGGAACTGCCCACGAACGCCATGGCGAGCGTTCCGCTGATCAACCCCGCCCGGTAACCGGTCATAGCCATATGCGTGAGCATAAGACCTCGGGCATTCACGGGGATGATCACCCTCGGCGTGCCGTGCCGGCAGGATCAGCCCCTGCCGCGCCGCTGCCGCAGGGCGGCGAGGGCCTCGGCGAGGATCGCCTCCCCCTCGGCGTCGGTACGCCGCTCCTTCACGTACGCCAGATGGGTCTTGTACGGCTCGCTGGTGACCCGGCCGGGTGGGTCCTGGGCGTCCGGACCGGCGGGCAGCCCGCAGCGGGGGCAGTCCCACAGATGCGGGGTCGGCGCCTCGGCGGCGATGCGGATGTCGGTGCGGTGCCCGTTGCGGCACCAGAAGCTGACCGAGCGGCACGGGGCCGGCCGGTGGCGTTCGGGGTGGCGGGGCGGCGCGGACCCGACTCGGGCGCCTCGGATGACATTGCCGTTCGACACGGCGCTCGCTCCTGTCGTCGGAGGGAACCGCCGTCGAGGGGTGGACGGCGGGCGACGCGGTGCAGCGGGTGAAACGACGTGCGCGCGGCCCGTCGGGTGACGGACCGCGCGCAGATTGTACGACTAGTGGCGCCTGATCAGACGCCCACCTGCAACCGAAGCCAGAGGCCGAGCCCGACGATGCAGGCGAACCAGACGATGCCCACCAGCACGGTGTAGCGGTCGAGGTTCTTCTCAGCCACTGACGACCCGGCCAGGCTGGAGCTGACGCCACCGCCGAACATGCTGGACATCCCACCACCCTTGCCGCGGTGCAGCAGAATAAGCAGGACGAGCAGTACGCTCGTGATGACCAGCAACACGATCAACGTGTAGGCGAACCAGATCGGCATGGCGGGGGTCAGTCCTCTCGTTACGATCCTCGCCCGGGCAGTTCGGGCACGGCGGCACCGACCGGCGGACGGGCGGAGTCAAGGATAGCGAGCGATCAGCCGGTGATGTGCTCCGGGAACCGGCAGATCTTCGCGAACTCCTCGGCGTCGAGGCTGGCACCGCCAACCAGGGCGCCGTCCACGTCCGGCTGGGCCATGATCGACGCCACGTTCGACGACTTCACCGAGCCGCCGTAGAGGACCCGTACCTGGTCCGCGGTGCCCTGGTCGAAGGTCTCGGCCAGCCGGGTACGCAGCGCGCCGCACACCTCCTGGGCGTCCTGGGGGGTGGCCGTCTTGCCGGTGCCGATCGCCCAGACCGGCTCGTAGGCCACCACGACCTTGGTCACCTGCTCGGCGGAGAGCCCCTTGAGCGCCCCGTCGAGCTGCTCGGCGCAGTGCGCGACCTGCCCGCCCTGCTCCCGGACGTCGAGCCCCTCCCCCACGCAGAGGATCGGGGTGAGCCCGTTGGCCAGGGCGGCCTGCACCTTGGCACCGACCAGCGCGTCGTCCTCGCGGTGGTACTCCCGCCGCTCGGAGTGCCCGACCACCACGTAGGTGCAGCCCAGCTTGGCCAGCATCGACCCGGCGATCTCACCGGTGTAGGCGCCCGAGGCGTGCGCGGAGAGGTCCTGTGCCCCGTAGCCGATCAGCAGCTTGTCGCCCTCGACGACGGTCTGCACCGTGCGCAGGTCGGTGAACGGGGGCAGGACCACCGTCTCCACCTCGGTGAGCTGCTTCTCGGTGAGGCTGGCCGCCAGCTTCTGCACCAGCAGGTTGGCTTCCAGGTGGTTGAGGTTCATCTTCCAGTTGCCGGCCATCAGGGGCCGGCGGGGGGTGCTCGCCATCAGTTCTCCAGGGCCGCGATGCCGGGGAGGGTCTTGCCCTCCAGGTACTCCAGGGAGGCGCCGCCGCCGGTGGAGATGTGTCCGAAGGACTTCTCGTCCAGGCCCAGGGCCCGCACCGCGGCGGCCGAGTCACCGCCACCGACGACACTGAAGGCGTCGGACTCGGCGATCGCCTCGGCGACCCCCCGGGTGCCGTTGGCGAACGCCGCCATCTCGAACACCCCCATCGGGCCGTTCCAGAAGATCGTCCGGGCGTTGGCCGTGCCGTCGGCCGAGGAGCCCCGCAGCGCGGCGGCGAAGCCGGCCACCGTCTCCGGCCCGATGTCCAGGCCGACCCGGTGGCTGGGGATGCCGTCGGCCGGTACCACGTCGTGCGCGGCGTCCGGGGCGAAGGCGTCCGCGGCCACCACGTCGACCGGGAGCATGATCTTGCCTTCGGAGCGCTCCAGCAGGTTGCGGCAGGTCTCGATCATCTCCTCCTCGAGCAGCGAGGTGCCGATCTCGTGGCCCTGCGCCTTGAGGAAGGTGAAACACATGCCGCCGCCGATGAGCAGCCGGTCGACCGTGGGCAGCAGCGCCTCGATCACCGCGAGCTTGTCGGAGACCTTGGAGCCGCCGAGCACCACGACGTACGGCCGTTCCGGGTTGCCGGTGAGGGTGGAGAGCACCTCCACCTCCCGCAGCACCAGGCGACCGGCGACGTGCGGCAGCCGGGCCGGTACGTCGTACACGCTGGCGTGCTTGCGGTGCACCGCGCCGAAGGCGTCGTCGACGTAGGCGTCACCGAAGGCGGCCAACTGGTCGGCGAAGGCACCCCGCTCGGCGTCGTCCTTGCTGGTCTCCCCCTTGTTGAAGCGGAGGTTCTCCAGCAACGCGAGCTCGCCGTCGCCCAGTGCCGCGACGGTGGCCTGGGCGGACTCACCGACCGTGTCGGTGGCGAAGTGCACCGGGGCACCGAGCAGCTCGCCGAGCCGCCCGGCCACCGGGCTGAGACTGAACTGCGGGTCCGGGCTGCCCTTCGGCCGGCCCAGGTGCGAGCAGACGATCACCTTGGCGCCGGCCTCGGTGAGCGCACCCAGGGTGGGCAGGACGGCCCGGATGCGGCCGTCGTCGGCGATGGCGCCGGTCTGCTTGTCGAGCGGGACGTTCAGGTCGGCGCGCACCAGCACGCGCCGACCCGACACCCCCTCGGCGAGCAGATCGTCGAGGGTACGGATGCTCACAGAGCTAGCCTCCCGTTCGTGACTGCGGGGCTCGCAAGCTCACTCCTCGCACTCACAGCGACTGACCGACCAGCTTGACGAGGTCGACGAGGCGGTTCGAGTAGCCCCACTCGTTGTCGTACCAGCCGACGACCTTGACCTGGTTGCCGACGACCTTGGTCAGCGGCGCGTCGAAGATGCACGACGCCGGGTCGGTGACGATGTCGGCGGAGACGATCGGGTCCTCGTTGTAGGTGAGGATGCCCCGCAGCGGACCCTCGGCGGCGGCCTTGATCGCGGCGTTGACCTCGTCCACCGTGGTCGCCCGACCGACCGTGACGGTGAGGTCGGTGGCCGAGCCGGTGGGGATCGGCACCCGCAGGGCGTACCCGTCCAGCTTGCCCTTGAGGTCCGGCAGCACCAGGCCGATGGCCTTGGCCGCACCGGTCGAGGTCGGCACGATGTTCAGCGCGGCGGCCCGGGCCCGACGCAGGTCGGAGTGCGGCGCGTCCTGGAGGTTCTGGTCCTGGGTGTACGCGTGGATGGTGGTCATCAGACCACCCTCGATGCCGAAGGTGTCGTGCAGCACCTTGGCCATCGGCGCCAGGCAGTTGGTGGTGCACGAGGCGTTCGAGATGATGTTGTGCTTGGCCGGGTCGTAGGAGCCCTCGTTGACCCCCATCACGACGGTGACGTCCTCGTTCTTGGCCGGCGCCGAGATGATGACCTTCTTGGCCCCACCGTCGAGGTGCGCCTTGGCCTTGTTGGCGTCGGTGAAGAACCCGGTGGACTCGATGACGACGTCGACGTTCAGCTCACCCCACGGCAGGGCGGCCGGGTCACGCTCGGCGTACGCCTTGATGCTCTTGCCACCGATGGTGATCTCGTCGGCGGTGGCCTTCACCTCGTGCGGCAGGCGGCCCAGGATGCTGTCGTACTTGACAAGGTGGGCGAGCGTGGCGTTGTCGGTGAGGTCGTTGACTGCAACGACCTCCACGTCAGCGCCGGACGCCAGCACTGCCCGGAAGAAGTTACGGCCGATGCGGCCGAAGCCGTTGATGCCAACCCGGATGGTCACAGGTCCCATCTCCTCGCGTTTTGGTTCGCCGGCGTGGAGACCCTCGGCCGGCGAAGCGGTGTGCGCCGACCGTTGGAGCCGGCCGTTGACGATTCATCTCGGCCACCCCGCCGCGGTCCGAGGGACCTGACCGCCCGAGGCGGTGGGTACGGCGGGTGCACCGGTTCCGGCCCCCTTGCCGTACGCAAGCGACCCTATCCGAGCGCGTCGAGCCGCGCTGCGTCGGGTGGTTGTCCACCCCACACCACACGGGACACCGCACCGCGCCGACGGCGCGTGTCGGCCCGACACCGACCCGCCCGCCGGACGACCCACCGTCCTATCAGACCACGAGCATGTCGGGCGTGACTGCCGCTTCGGTATCCGGGATGCCCAGGTCCCGGGCCCGTTTGTCGGCCAGGGCCAGCAGCCGGCGGATCCGACCGGCGATGGCGTCCTTGGTCAACGGCGGGTCGGCCAGGGCGCCCAACTCCTCCAGAGAGGCCTGCCGGTGCTCCAGCCGCAACCGACCGGCCGAGGTCAGGTGCTCCGGCGCGTCGTCGGCGAGGATCTCCAGCGCCCGGGTCACCCGGGCCGCCGCGGCCACGGCCGCCCGCGCCGAACGACGCAGGTTTGCGTCGTCGAAGTTCGCCAGCCGGTTGGCCGTGGCGCGTACCTCCCGGCGGACCCGACGTTCCTCCCAGGCCAGCACGCTGGCGTGGGCGCCGATGCGGGTGAGCAGGGCGGCGATGGCGTCGCCGTCCTTGACCACCACCCGGTCCACCCCGCGGACCTCACGGTTCTTGGCGGTGATGCCGGTGCGGCGGGCCGCCCCGACCAGGGCCAGGGCCGACTCCGGCCCCGGGCAGGTGATCTCCAGGGCGCTGGAGCGGCCCGGCTCGGTCAGCGAACCGTGCGCCATGAACGCGCCCCGCCAGGCGGCGACCGCGCAGCAGACGTTGGCGGCCACCACGTGCGGCGGCAGTCCCCGCACCGGCCGACCCCGCACGTCCAGCAGACCGGTCTGCCGGGCCAGCGCCTCGCCGTCCTTGACCACCCGGACGATGAAGTGGCTGCCCTTGCGCAGCCCACCGGAGGCCAGCACATGAATCTCACTCGGGTAGCCGTAGACCTCGGCGACCTCCCGGCGCAGCCGACGCGCCACCGCGCCGGTGTCCAGTTCCGCCTCCACCACCACCCGTCCGGAGACGATGTGCAGCCCACCGGCGAACCGCAGCAGCGCGGCCATCTCCGCCCGCCGGCAGCAGGGCTTGGGCACGTCGACCCGACTCAGCTCGTCCTTGACCGCAGCCGTCATCGCCATTGTGCGTCCCCTCACGGACCGGTTCCGGCGTGTCGCCGGAGATTACGTACGTGTCTAACGATCGGCGCCCAGTACGGGCACCAGGGCGGCGGCCAGTGCGGCCGGATCATGACGGGGAGTACCGTCGTCGACCGCGACGGGAGCGAGGACCAGTCGGGCTCCCAGCGATTCTGCCGCACGGTAGACCGGGGCCGGATCACCGACCGCCTTGGAGTCGGCGAGCACGTAGTCGACCGTCAACTCCGGCAGGTACCAGCGCAGGGCCGCCAGGTGGTCGGCGACGGACAGGTCGAGAGTCTCCTGCTCGGCGGCCAGGTTGAGGGTGACCAGCCGACGAGCGGAACTGGCCAGGATCGCCGCGGCCAGCTGCGGTACCAGCAGGTGCGGCAGGACGCTGGTGTACCAGCTACCCGGCCCGAAGATCAACCAGTCGGCGGCAGTCGTCGCGGCGACGGCCTCCGGACAGGCCTCGGGGGCCTGCGGGGTGAGCCGCAGCGACTCCACCCGACCCGTACTCACCGCTACCTGGTGTTGGCCGCGTACGGTGCGCACCTCGTCGGGCCGGTCCGGATCGGTGCCGCGTACCTGCGCCTCGATGTCCACCGGCTGGCAGGACATCGGCAGCACCCGGCCGACCGCGCCGAGCATCGCCCCGGCGTGCTCCAGGGCGGCCACCGGGTCACCCAGCAACTCCATCAGCCCACAGAGCACCAGGTTGCCGACGGCGTGACCGGCCAGGCCGTCCCGGTGCCCACTGTCGGCGGCCACTGCGGCGAACCGGTGCTGGAAGAGCCCGGCGCTGCGTCGGGTGGCCGGATGGTCCCCGGCCAACGCGACCAGTGCCTGCCGCAGGTCGCCGGGGGGCAGGCCACCCCGCTCGGCGCGTAATCGCCCGCTGGAGCCGCCGTCGTCACCGACGGTCACCACGGCGGTGATGTCCAGATCCAACTCGGGTGCGCAGCGGCGCAGGGCCCGCAGCGCGGCCGACAGGCCGTGCCCACCCCCGAAGGTCACCACCCGGATGGTCATTCCCGCCCCAGGTCCCGGTGCTGCGCGTTGGCGGCCAGGCCGGCACGGCGCAACCGGGCGGCCAAGTCCTCGGCGATGGCCACGCTGCGGTGCTTGCCGCCGGTGCAGCCCACCGCGACGGTCAGGTACCGCTTGCCCTCCCGTTCGAAGCCGGCCGTGGTGGCGCCGACGAGATCGGTGTACGTCGAGACGAAACTGTCCGCGCCCTCCTGCCCCAGCACGTACGCGCTGACCGCCTCCTCCCGGCCGGTGTGTTCCCGAAGTTCCGGCACCCAGTACGGGTTGGGCAGGAACCGGGCGTCCAGCACGAAATCGGCGTCCGGCGGCAGGCCGTACTTGAAACCGAAGGAGATCACGGTCACCCGCAGCTTGCGGGCGTCCTCCCCACCGAACAGCTCCTCGATGCGCCGACGCAGTTGGTTGACGTTGAGGTGGCTGGTGTCGATGATCACGTCGGCCTGGTCGCGGGCCTCCTCCAGCAACCCCCGCTCGACCGCGATGCCGTCGGCCAGCCGCCCGTCACCCTGCAAGGGGTGGGAACGGCGCACACTCTCGAAACGGCGGATCAACACCTCGTCGTCGGCGTCGACGAAGACCACCCGGGGGGCGTAGCCGCGCTCCTTGAGCTCCCGGATCGCCTCGGCCAGGTCCGTGGAGAAGGCCCGGGAGCGTACGTCCAGCACCATCGCGGTACGCCGGGCCGCCCCGCCGGCCTTGACGGCCAACCCGGCCATGTCCAGCAACAGGGCCTGGGGGAGATTGTCCACGACGTAGAAGCCGACGTTCTCCAGGGCCCGGGCGACCGTGCTGCGCCCACCGCCGGACAGCCCGGTGACCACGACCAGGGTGGTGTCCGTCTCCGCCGCCCCGGAACCGCCGGTGTGATGACCGTTCGTGTGCGCCTCGCCCACCCATCAACCCCCAAGCTGTGGCGCTCCGGTCAGGCCGACCGGGCATGGTCAAAGCGACTCTAGTGCGGCCCGCCGGACCCTTGCCACCGACGCCCCGAGCTCGCCGGCCAGCCCGCTCGCGCCGGTGGACCCGCCGGTCGACCGCTCTGTCGACTGACTCGGAGCGCCGGGACTCCCCCCGGCTGTCGGCTGACTGACGGCGAGGGGCCGGCTACGGCGTTATCCTCCGGCCATGGGCAGACACGGAGCGCGACTGCGCTGGGTGGTGGCCCTGGTCTCGGTCACCGTCGCCGTACTGGCCACGATCGACCACGCGCGGGAACGCCAACGTGAGCACAATGCCAGCCCCGAGGCGGTCACCGTCACCGTCGAGGCGATGTTGCCGCAGCCGGACCAGGTGGCCGACCTGGCCGTCGCGTACGGCTGGCGCGACGGCTCCGCCCCGGTCGGGGACCCCGATGACCAGTCCGTGCTGCTGCGGTTGCGGTGGTCCGGCCCAGGCCAGCCCGGCACCTATCAGGTGATCCTGCTGGACAACCGGCTGGATCCACCCCGGGTGGTGCCCCCGACCGGTGGCTGGGACGCCGCCGGCAGCACCGGGTTCAACTGGGCCGGTTCGTAC
The DNA here is from genome assembly GCF_049844505.1 of Micromonospora sp. DT229. NCBI lineage: Bacteria > Bacillati > Actinomycetota > Actinomycetes > Micromonosporales > Micromonosporaceae > Micromonospora > Micromonospora sp. DT229. The sequence goes on from NZ_JBNCLD010000022.1 coordinate 49,067, forward strand.
GAGACCCTTGCCGCGCGGTACGACTTCCTGGCCGGTGCCGTCTCCCGCCCGGAGTCGAGCGACTCGCTGCGTACCCCGGACAACCTCGGCGCGGTCAGCACCCGGGCGGTCGCCGAGGGCGACCTGGTGGCCCTGTTCCGGATGGGCCTGGCCGCCGCCCCGCTCACCGACCCCGCCGACCTGCTGGTCGCCCTCTGCTACGTCGACCCCGCCGGCACCCCCCGCTGGGCCAAACCGGTGCCGGTCCCCCGGCCCTCCTGAGCAGGGCTGATGGGGTGCCCATGATGGATGATCCGCTTCTCCGCGGCAGCCCGGGTGCAGCCGGTTCGGTGGCTCAGATGGCCTGGAGCCAGCGGGTGTGGATGTCCTGGTAGCGCAGCGGATCGACGGCGGCCGGGTCATCGAGAAGTTCGACGAGCAGGGCGCCGTTCGGCAGCCGGCGCACCCGGTCGGCGATCTCGGGCAGGGGTGCCGGTGGCAGCCGACGATCGGGACCCAGGTAGGTCCACCAGCCGAGTTCCGCCGGCCAACCGCCGGCGGGATGCCAGCCGTCGTGAATGTCCAGGTGCCACACCTGATCGGTGGACCACTCGTCGAGAATCCGCCCGAAGTCGGCGTGCAGTCGTACGGCGACCTCAAGCCACAGGTCGGTCAGCAGAGCATGCAGTTCACGGAAGGTGTCGGCCGCCGGCACCGGGCGGCGGTGACAGTATCCCGAATCCAACGCCCAGCTGAGAGTCCCCGCCTGCCACTGCACGAAGAAGACGTCGACCTCGTCGCTCATCCAGAACTGGCCACTCGCGGTGCCCGCCGCCATGGCCTCCAGTGCCGCCTGCGGGTCGTCCACCGTACGCAACTCGCTGTCCGGTTCGATGAACAGGTTGATCAGCCCGTCGGGGCGTTGCGGCACCAGGCCCCGGGCGCCCGCCAGGGCGTACAGCTCACGGAGGGCCGACTCCGCCGGCGCCCGCACGTGCAGTTCCCAGATCCAGTCCGACCCCACCCCGGCATGGTGGCGATCAGTCTCGGGCACCGCAAGCCACCAAGGTCACCTGCTGATCTGCGCCTGGTTGATCAGGTCCCGCACCCTCCACCGAGCGGATCCTGGATGACCAGCGCGGTCATCCGGCAGGGTCAGGTGTGCTGGGGTCGACCATGGCCAGGAAGGCACGGATGTTCTCCCGGTGCTCATCGAGCGACAGGTCCGCGGTCGGACTCAGTCCGAATCCGTAGCCGGGATTCGGCCCGCTGAGCCAGGTGTAGTCGGTGCCACCGCCCTCGTCCGGGCGCAGGGCGAAAATCTCTCCATCGACCTCTAGCGTCAGCGAGGTGACATCGACGGCACCTTCGGCTCGGGGATGCAGGCCGGGCTCGGCCAGCGGGTGAGGTGCCCGGTCGCCGTCGTCGTCTGAATAGAACTCCTTCACCCGGCCATTGTCATGGACCGGCCCAGCCGGTACGGGTTCACCGCAGATCCAGCCGCATGAGCACCCGGGGGAACCCGGCGAGTACCGAGGTGGTGTCGGCTGCCTTGACGAAGCCGGCTTGCTCGAAGACGGCGCGGGTGCCGACGTAGGCCATGGTGAGGTCGACCTTCTCGCCGCGGTTGTCGACCGGGTAGCCCTCGATGGCCGGTGCGCCGCGCTCCCGGGCGAAGGCGACCGCACCGGCCAGCAGGTGGTGCAGGATGCCCTGCTTACGGTGGCCGGGGCGGACTCGGAAGCACCACGCGCTCCACACATCGAGATCGTCCAGGTGCGGGATCCGCCGGTTGCCGGCGAAGCTGGTGTCGGCTCGCGGGTGCACCGCCGCCCAGCCGACGACCTCCTCGCCGTCGTAGGCGAGCACCCCGGGAGGAGGGTCCATCCCGACGAGTTCACGCACCCGGTCGCCGCGCATCGTCCCGCGTAGTCGCTGGTTCTCCTTCGACCCGATGCGGTAGCTCAGGCACCAGCACACGTTCGCGTCCGGCCGCTTCGGGCCGACGAGGGTCGCGACATCCTCGAACACGGTCGCCGGGCGTACCTCAATCGCCATGGCCCCACCCTGCCACCGCCCACCGACATCTCTTCCCGACCCGGTGGACACACCGCGCCCACCGATCCCTCGGCCGGGAATGGCGACCGGTCCGCCGGAGCGGGCGGCTCGTAGAATCCTCGGATGGTCTCCCCCGCCGACACGAACATCGCCGACGTGAGCATCGCCGATCTGGCCACCTCCGACGCGCCGGCCGGGGAGAAGGTGACAGCGGCGCTGGAGGTGCTGCGGCGGGTCTTCGGGTACGACGCCTTCCGGGGCTTCCAGCGCGAGGTCATCGACCATGTGGTGGCCGGCGGGGACGCCCTGGTGCTGATGCCGACCGGGGGCGGCAAGTCGCTGTGCTACCAGATCCCGGCCCTGGTCCGCGACGGGGTGGCGGTGGTCATCTCGCCGCTGATCGCCTTGATGCAGGACCAGGTGGACGCGTTGACCGCAGTCGGGGTGAAGGCCGGTTTCCTCAACTCCACCCTCGATCTGGACACCCGCCGGCTGGTCGAGGCGGAGTTCGTGGCCGGGGAGATCGACCTGCTCTACCTGGCTCCGGAGGCGTTGGCCAGCCGGGCCACCCTGAGCCTGCTGGACCGGGGCCGGATCAGCCTGTTCGCCATCGACGAGGCGCACTGCGTGTCGCAGTGGGGGCACGACTTCCGTCCCGACTACCTGAACCTGTCGATGCTGCACGAGCGCTGGCCGGGGGTACCCCGCATCGCGTTGACCGCGACCGCGACCAGCGCCACCCGGTCCGAGATCGCCACCCGGCTCAATTTGACCGAGGCACGGCACTTCGTAGCCAGCTTCGATCGGCCCAACATCCAGTACCGGATCGTGCCGAAGCGGGAGCCGCGCAAGCAACTGCTGGCCCTGCTACGCGACGAGCATCCCGGGGATGCCGGAATCGTCTACTGCCTGTCCCGCGCCTCGGTGGAGAAGACGGCGGAGTTCCTGGTCGCCAACGGCATCGACGCGCTGCCGTACCACGCCGGTCTGGACGCGAGGACCCGGGCGGCGAACCAGCAGCGGTTCCTGCGCGCCGACGGGGTGGTGATGGTGGCGACCATCGCCTTCGGGATGGGCATCGACAAGCCGGATGTCCGGTTCGTCGCCCACCTCGACCTGCCGAAGTCGGTCGAGGGCTACTACCAGGAGACCGGCCGGGCCGGGCGGGACGGCCTGCCTTCGACGGCCTGGCTGGCGTACGGGCTCCAGGACGTCGTGCAGCAGCGCAAGATGATCGACACCTCCGAGGGTGACCTGGCGCACCGGCGTAACCTCGCCGCCCATCTCGACGCGATGCTGGCGCTCTGCGAGACGGTCCGCTGCCGCCGGGTGCAGTTGCTGGAGTACTTCGGCGAGTCGGCCACCGGCGACTGCGGCAACTGTGACACCTGCCTGGAGCCGCCGGAGTCGTGGGACGGCACGGTCGCCGCGCAGAAGCTGCTCTCCACGGTCTTCCGACTGGACCGGGAACGCAACCAGCGCTTCGGGGCCGGGCACTGCATCGACATCCTGCTGGGCCGCAACACCGACAAGATCACTCAGTACCGGCACGACTCACTCACCGTCTTCGGCATCGGCGACGACCTCAGCGAGGCGGAGTGGCGGGGAGTGGTGCGTCAACTGCTGGCCGAGGGCCTGCTGACCGTCGAGGGGGACTACGGCACCCTGGCCCTCACCGACGCCAGCGCCGAGGTGCTGGGCCGACGCCGTACGGTGATGCTGCGCCGTGAGGCGGCCCGCCCGGCCCGTGCGGCGCGCACCGCCAAGCCGCGGGGCGCCGCCACCGTGGTCGCCGAACTGCCCCCCGAGGCGACCGGCACCTTCGAGCGGCTGCGCGCCTGGCGGGGGGTGACCGCCAAGGAGCAGGGAGTCCCCGCGTACGTCATCTTCCACGACGCGACGCTGCGCCAGATCGCCGCCGACACCCCGTCCTCGCTGGCCGAGCTGTCCCGGATCAGCGGCGTCGGCGAGAACAAGCTCGCCAAGTACGGCGAGCAGATCCTCGAAGTGCTCTCCGGGGCCGACTGAGGGCCGTACCGAACACCTGCCGGACCGCGAGGGCGAGCAGCAGCTGCTCACAGGCACCGGGCGCGGGCCGCCGCCACGTCGGCGGTTAGTCGGTGGACGGTGCCTTGTCGCCGTTGAGGGCGGACAGGATCGCCTGGGCGGTGCGGGGGCCGATGCCGGGGACTTCGGTGATCTCCTCGACGGTGGCCGCCGAGAGGCGCTTGAGCGAGCCGAAGTGGCGCAGCAGGGCCTTGCGGCGAACATCGCCCAGGCCGGGGATGTCGTCCAGGAGGGATGCGGTCATCCGCTTGGAGCGGCGTTGCCGGTGGAAGGTGATGGCGAAGCGGTGCGCCTCGTCGCGTACCCGTTGCAGCAGGTAGAGCCCCTCTGAGGTGCGCGGCAGGATGACCGGGAAGTCGTCGTCGGGCAGCCACACCTCCTCCAACCGCTTGGCCAGGCCGCACAGGGCCACGTCGTCGATGCCCAGCTCGGCCAGGGCCTGGGCGGCGGCGGCCACCTGGGGGGCGCCGCCGTCGACCACCACCAACTGCGGGGGGTAGGCGAACTTGCGCGGGCGGCCGGTGGTCGGGTCGACGCCGGGGCGGTCCGGGTCGGCGGCGGTCTCCTCACCGATCTCGCCGGTCTCGGCGCGTACGTCGAGGTAGCGGGCGAAGCGGCGGCGCAGCACCTCGGACATCGCCGACAGGTCGTCCGTGGCTCCCCGGATGATGAACCGGCGGTACTCGCTCTTGCGGGGTAGGCCGTCCTCGAAGACGACCATGCTGGCCACCACGTCGCTGCCCTGGATCTGGGAGATGTCGAAACACTCGATGCGCAGGGGTGCCGTCCGCATCCCGAGCGCCTCGGTGATCTCGTCCAGGGCCTTGCTGCGGGTGGTCAGGTCACCGGCCCGCTTGAGCTTGTGCCGGGCCAGGGCGTCCTTGGCGTTGCGCTCCACCGTCTCCAGCAGGGCACGCTTGTCCCCACGCTGGGGCACCCGCAGGCTGACCCGGCTGCCCCGGTGGGTGGCCAGCCAGTCGGTCAGGGCCTCGGCGTCGGCCGGCAACTCCGGCACCAGCAGCTCGCGCGGCACATCGGCCTCGCCGCTCTCACCCCCGTAGACCTGGGTGCAGAAATGGTGCACCAGATCACCCGTGGTGAGGTCTTCGGTCTTCTCCACCACCCAGCCGCGCTGGCCCCGCACCCGGCCGCTGCGGACGTGGAAGACCTGCACCGCGGCCTCCAGGGGGTCGTCGGCGAAGGCGACCACGTCGGCGTCCGTACCGTCGCCGAGCACCACGGTCTGCTTCTCCATCGCCCGGCGCAGGGCGGCGACGTCGTCGCGGAGTCGGGCCGCCCGCTCGAACTCCAGCTCCGCGCTGGCCTGGGCCATCTCGCGTTCCAGCCGGCGCACCATGGTGTCGGTGCGCCCGGCCATGAAGTCGCAGAAGCCGTCGACGATCTCGCGGTGCTGCTCGGCGGTGACGCTGCCGACGCAGGGGGCGGAGCACTTGCCGATGTAGCCGAGCAGGCAGGGTCGGCCGACCTGACCGGCCCGCTTGAACACCCCGGCCGAACAGGTCCGCGCCGGGAAGACCCGCAGCAGCAGGTCGAGGGTCTCGCGGATCGCCCAGGCATGGGAGTACGGCCCGAAGTAGCGCACCCCCTTGCGCTTGGCCCCGCGCATCACCTGCAACCTCGGGTATTCCTCGTCGAGGGTGACCGCCAGGTAGGGGTAGGACTTGTCGTCGCGGTAGCGGACGTTGAACCTCGGGTCGTACTGCTTGATCCAGGTGTATTCGAGCTGGAGGGCCTCGACCTCCGTGCCGACGGTGACCCAGTCGACCGATTCGGCCGTGGTGACCATCTGCCGGGTCCGCTCGTGCAGCCCCAGCAGGTCGGCGAAGTAGGAGTTGAGGCGGCTGCGCAGGTTCTTCGCCTTGCCGACGTAGATCACCCGACCGGTGCCGTCACGGAACCGGTAGACCCCCGGGGACTCCGGGATGGTGCCGGGGGCGGGGCGGTAGGTCGACGGATCAGCCACCCTTCGAGCCTAGTCGCCGCCCCCGACAGCCCGAATCGTCCCTGGTCGACGCCTTCCTGCCCGAGCGAGCCCGACAGGGTAGACCATCCCGATTGACGTCTTCCAATATTGACCGGTCCGGCCTACCATCCAGTAACCGAATGTTCTTCATGTAATGATCCCGTCCGATGGCCCCCGTCCACAGAGGATCGCCATGACTGGTCACACCGCCACCCGCCGGCTGTTCGCCGGGGCGACCGGCGCCATCGCCGTCGCCGCCCTGCTGGTCGCCGTCCCGACCAGCGCCACCGCCACCGCCCCCACCACCGCAGCGCCGGCGACCAGCACCCTCGCGGTGAATGTCGCCAGCGCCTTCGCCGGCAACGACTACTGCCTCGGCGAATGCTCGGAGATCCTGCCGCCGGGCCAGAACGGCAACGCCACACTGGTCGAGATCCTCGGCAACCAGGCCTTCGGCACCCTGCCCCGGCACTCCGCCGACCAACTCGACAAGTACGCCAACCTGGTTTACGGCTACGCCGGACTGCGCGAGGACAAGGTCGGCGAGTTCTTCCACGACGCCGCCTTCGGGGTCGCCCCCAACCAGGTCGAACGCGACTACTCCCCGCGCTCGGACGTACGCATCGTGCGGGACAAGGCCACCGGGGTACCGCACATCACCGGCACCACCCGGTCCGGCACCATGTACGGCGCCGGTTACGCCGGGGCCGAGGACCGGCTGTTCACCATGGACCTGCTCCGCCACGTCGGCCGGGGCACCCTGACCTCCTTCGCCGGTGGCGCCCCCGGCAACCGCGCCCTGGAACAGAGCGTCTGGCGTACCTCCCCCTACACCGAGGCCGACCTGGCCGCCCAGGTCGAGGCGCTGCGGCACAAGGGTGGGGCCCGCGGCGAGCAGCTCTACACCGATGTGCAGGAGTACATCGCCGGCATCAACGCCTACATCCGCACCTGCATGTCCGGCCGCAACTGCCCCGGCGAGTACGTGCTGACCGGCCACCTCGACGCGATCACCAACGCCGGTGGACCGAAGCCGTTCACCATGACCGACCTGATCGCCATCGCCGGGGTGGTCGGCGGTCTGTTCGGCGGCGGAGGCGGCAACGAGATGCAGTCCGCCCTGGTCCGCATCGCCGCCCGCGCCAAGTACGGTCCGGTCGAGGGCGACCGGGTGTGGAACGGCTTCCGGGGCCAGAACGACCCGGAGACCGTGCTGACCCTGCACGACGGGCAGAGCTTCCCGTACGGTGCCGCCTCCCCCGACGCCCCCAGCGTGGTGCTGCCCGACGCGGGCTCCGCCCGGGTCGAGCCGGTCGTCACCGACCCCACCGGCTCCGCCACCACCGCCGGCACCAACAGTTCCTCGGAACTGGCCGCCGCGCTGTCCGGGCTTACCATCACCCCGGCCAACCGGGGCATGTCCAACGCGGCGGTGATCTCCGCCGAGCACTCCGCCACCGGCCACCCGATCGCGATGTTCGGGCCGCAGACCGGCTACTTCTCCCCGCAACTGCTGATGGTCCAGGAGTTGCAGGGCCCCGGCATCAGTGCCCGGGGAGCCGCCTTCGCCGGGCTGAACCTGTACGTGCTGCTCGGCCGGGGTCAGGATTACGCCTGGAGCGCCACCTCCGCCATCCACGACATCACCGACACGTACGCGGTGCCGCTGTGCGTGCCCGGCGGCGGTACGCCCACCCTGGCCGGCAATCACTACCTGTTCCGGGGCCAGTGCCTGGCGATGGAGGAGCTGTCCCACGTCAACCGGTGGAGCCCCACCGTGGCCGACAGCACCCCGGCCGGGTCGTACAGGCTGGTGGCCTGGCGGACCAAGCTGGGCCTGGTGGCCTGGCGCGGCACGGTGGGCGGGGTCCCGCACGCCTTCACCCAGCTGCGTTCCACCTACGGCCGGGAGGCCGACTCGGCGATCGGGTTCCAGATGTTCAACGACCCGACCCAGATGGGCACCGCCTCGGCGTTCCTGGAGTCGGCCCACAACGTCGAGTACGCCTTCAACTGGTTCTATGTCAACTCCACCCAGTCGGCGTACTTCAACTCCGGGCTCAACCCGGTGCGGGCCGCCGGCAGCAACCCGAACCTGCCGATGAAGGCCGAGCGGGCCTACGAGTGGCAGGACTTCGACCCGGACACCCGCACCGCCCGGTACGCCCCGCGCTCGGCCCACCCCCAGTCGATCGACCAGGACTACTACATCAGCTGGAACAACAAGCAGGCCAAGGACTTCGGGGCGGCCGACGGCAACTTCAGCTTCGGCGCCGTGCACCGGGGTGACCTGCTGGACAAGCCGGTGAAGGCGGCCATCGCGGCGGGCCGCAAGTTCGACCGAGGCTCGCTCACCGAGTTGGTGCAGCGGGCCGGGCTGACCGACCTGCGCGGCGCGGAGGTGCTCGACGAGCTGATCCGGGTGCTGGAGAGCCGGCCGGTCACCGACACCGCCCTGGCGGCCGAGATCAGCCGGCTGAAGGCGTGGCGGCAGGCCGGGGCGCTGCGGGTGGAGACCGCCAAGGGCAGCAAGGTGTACCAGCACGCCGAGGCGATCCGCACCTTCGACGCCTGGTGGCCCCTGCTGGTCCGGGGGATGTTCCGGGAACCGCTCGGCCCGGACCTCTACCAGTCCCTGATCAACACCCTGCCGATCAACGAGTCGCCCTCCGGTCTTCAGCAGGGTGACGTGTCGAACCTGCCCTCCTCGGCCAACGGGGCGCAGACCCACAAGGGTTCGGCCTTCCAGTACGGCTGGTGGGGCTACGTCGACAAGGATCTGCGGGCCGTTCTCGGTGACCCGGTCGCCGGTGGCCCGGGGCGTACCTTCTGCGGCGCGGGCGACCTGGGTGCCTGCCGGCAGATCCTGCTGGACACCCTGCGCACGGCGGCGGCCACCCCGGCCACCACGACCTACCCGGGTGACGCCAGTTGTGCCGCCGGGGACCAGTGGTGCGCGGACGCGATCATCCAGTCCCCGCTGGGCGGCATCAAGCACGCCACCATCGCCTGGCAGAACCGGCCCACCTACCAGCAGGTGGTCTCGTTCCCGGCCCGCCGCGGCGCCGACCTGACCAACCTGGCCGCCGGGCGGCCGGTGAGCGCCTCCAGCAGCCAACTCGGCAACGGCGCCGCCCGCGCCGTGGACGGGAACCTGGGTACCCGGTGGGCCAGTTCCTGGTCGGACAACCAGTGGATCCGGGTGGACCTGGGCAGCGTGCGGCAGGTCGGCCGGGTGGTGCTGGCCTGGGAGGCGGCGTACGCCCGGTCGTACCGGGTCGAGGTCTCGGCCGACGGGAACACCTGGCGGTCGGTCTGGTCGACCACCGCGGGCGACGGCGGCACCGATGTGGTGGCCTTCACCCCCCAGCAGGCCCGCTACGTACGGATGACCGGCCTGACCCGCGCCACCTCCTACGGCTTCTCCCTGTGGGAGCTGTCCGTGTACGCCCACTGAGCGCGACCGGCCGTGGCCGGGGGCAACCCTGGCCACGGCCGCTGGATCCGCACTCTTGAGCCGGTGGGTCGTCGACGGCCCACCGGCCGGCGTTTCAGGCCAGGGAGATCCGGTCGCCGGAGACCTTGACCTCCTTGGCGGCCAGCGGGGCCTGGGCGGGACCGGACTGGACCGAGCCGTCGTCGATCGAGAACCGGCTGTTGTGGCAGACACAGTTGATCGTGCCGCCCTCGACCGTCGTCACGTTGCACCCCTGGTGGGGGCACTTGGGGTCGAAGCCGCGGAACTCCCCCGGCGAGGGCTGGGTGATCACGATCCCCGGGGCGGACAGGATGGCACCCCCACCGACCGGGATGTCGCTGGTCCGGGCCAGGGACTGGCTGTCCTGCCGGTCACCTCCGCCCGCGTCGCCGGTGTTCGTCACCTGCGGACCCGGGCTGGTGGTCGCCGCGCCCTCGTCGTCCCCGCCGCCGCAGGCGGCCAGCATCGCCGCCGCGCCGGCCGCACCCGCACCGGCCAGCAGGGCCCGCCGTGTCCGTACCGGCCCGGCCGCCACCTGGTCGTCAGTCATCCCGCACCCTCCTCGGCTACCACCGTGCATGATTCGTGCTCAGGTTTTCCCAACCCGCACCACTCTGCCTGGCGGTTCACCCGATCGGCCACCCGGCGGTGCCCACGCCGAGCATCCGGTCAGCCGGCCGCGACGCTCTTGCGCCCGGCCCGTGCCTTGGTCCCGGCCGCCTTGGTCCCGGTCGCCTTGGTGCCGGTGCTCTTGGTCCCGGCCGCCTTGGCCTCGGTCGCCTTGGTCCCGGTCGCCTTGGTGCCGGTGCTCTTGGTCCCGGTGCTCTTGGTGCCGTTCGCCTTGGCCGCGCGGGCGGTGGCCGCCGCCGCGCCCCGGGCCGTGCCGTCGAGCTTGAGCACGGTACGCAGGAACTGCCCGGTGTGGCTCTCGACGACCTCGGCGACCTCCTCCGGGGTGCCGGTGGCCAGCACGGTGCCGCCCCGGTGACCACCCTCGGGGCCCATGTCGATCAGCCAGTCGGCGCTCTTGATCACGTCGAGGTTGTGCTCGATGGTGATCACCGTGTTGCCCTTGTCGACCAGCCCCTCCAAGACCATCAGCAGCTTGCGGATGTCCTCGAAGTGCAGACCGGTGGTCGGCTCGTCGAGCACGTACACCGTCCGTCCGGTGGAGCGCTTCTGCAACTCGGAGGCGAGCTTGACCCGCTGCGCCTCACCTCCGGACAGGGTCGGCGCGGGCTGGCCCAGCCGTACGTAGCCCAGGCCCACGTCGACCAGGGTCTTGAGGTGCCGGTGGATGGCCGGGATGGCGGAGAAGAACTCCGCCGCCTCCTCGATCGGCATCTCCAGTACGTCCGAGACGGTCTTGCCCTTGTAGTGCACCTCCAGGGTCTCCCGGTTGTACCGGGCGCCCTTGCAGACCTCGCACGGCACGTACACGTCCGGCAGGAAGTTCATCTCGATCTTGATGGTGCCGTCCCCGGAGCAGGCCTCACAGCGGCCACCCTTGACGTTGAAGGAGAACCGGCCCGGCCCGTACCCCCGCACCTTGGCCTCGGTGGTCTCGGCGAACAACTTGCGGACGTGGTCCCAGACCCCGGTGTAGGTGGCCGGGTTGGACCGGGGGGTACGCCCGATCGGGGACTGGTCGACGCCGACGACCTTGTCCACGTTCTCCAGCCCGGAGACCCGGGTGTGCCGGCCGGGCACCAGCCGGGCGCCGTTGATCTGGTTGGCCAGTACGGCGTACAGGATGTCGTTGACCAGCGTCGACTTGCCGGAGCCGCTGACCCCGGTCACCGCGATCAACTGGCCCAGCGGGAAGCTCACCGTCAGGTTGCGCAGGTTGTGCTCCCGGGCACCGTGCACCACCAGCTCCCGGCCCAGGGTCTGTGGCCGCCGACCCTTCGGGGTCGGGATCTCCCGGCGACCGGACAGGTAGGCCCCGGTGATCGACTCCGGATTCTCCAGCAGGGCCGGTACCGAGCCGCTGTGCACGATCTGCCCACCGTGCTCCCCCGCGCCCGGCCCGATGTCGACGATCCAGTCGGCGGTGCGGATGGTGTCCTCGTCGTGCTCCACCACGATCAGGGTGTTGCCCAGCCCACGCAGCCGGACCAGGGTCTCGATCAGCCGGTGGTTGTCGCGCTGGTGCAGCCCGATGGAGGGCTCGTCCAGCACGTACAGCACACCGACCAGACCGGAGCCGATCTGGGTGGCCAGCCGGATGCGCTGCGCCTCCCCACCGGACAGGGTGCCGGCGGGGCGGTCCAGGGAGAGGTAGTCCAGGCCGACGTCGAGCAGGAACCGCAGCCGGGCGTTGATCTCCTTGAGCACCCGCTCGGCGATCAACTTCTGCCGGTCGTTCAACTCGATGCCAGCCAGCAGGTCGGCGCACTCACCGACGGACAGGTTGCACACCTCGGCGATGCTGCGCCCGGCCAGGGTGACGGCGAGCACCTCGGGCTTGAGCCGGGCACCGCCACAGGCGGCACACGGCACGTCGCGCATGTAGCCCTCGTACTTCTCCCGCGACCACTCGCTCTCGGTGTCGGAGTGCCGGCGCTCGATCCACTGCACCACGCCCTCGAAGCCGGTGTAGTACGAGCGCTCCCGGCCGTACTTGTTGCGGTAGCGCACGTGCACCTGGTCGCCGGAGCCGTGCAGGATGGTCTTCTGCGCCCGGGACGGCAACGCCCGCCAGGGGGTGTCGATGTCGAAGTGCTCGGCCTCGCCTAGGGCCTCCAGCAGGCGCAGGAAGTATTCCAGGTTGTGGCCGGTGGCCCAGGGCTGGATCGCCCCCTCACGCAGGGTGCGTTCCGGGTCGGGGATGAGCAGCTCCGGGTCGACCTCCTTCTTGGTGCCCAGGCCGGTGCACTCCGGGCAGGCACCGTACGGGGCGTTGAAGGAGAAGACCCGGGGCTCCAGGTCCTCGATCGCCAGGGGGTGGTCGTTGGGGCAGGCCAGGTGCTCGGAGTAGCGGCGTTCCCGGTCCGGGTCGTCCTCGGGCACGTCGACGAAGTCGAGCAGGACCAGACCGCCGGAGAGCCCCAGCGCCGCCTCGACGGAGTCGGTCAGCCGCTGCTTGGCGCTGGGCTTGACGCTGAGCCGGTCGATCACCACCTCGATGGTGTGTTTCTCCTGCTTCTTGAGCTTCGGCGGGTCGGTGAGCTGGTGCACCACCCCGTCGACCCGGGCCCGCGCGTACCCCTTGGCCTGGAGTTCGCCGAACAGGTCGACGTACTCGCCCTTGCGACCGCGTACCACCGGGGCCAACACCATGAACCGGGTGCCCTCGGCCATCGCGAGGACCCGGTCGACGATCTGCTGGGGGCTCTGCTTGGAGATCCGCTCACCGCAGACCGGACAGTGCGGCTCCCCGATCCGGGCGAACAGCAACCGCAGGTAGTCGTAGACCTCGGTGATGGTGCCGACGGTGGAGCGGGGGTTGCGCGAGGTCGACTTCTGGTCGATCGACACCGCCGGGCTCAGGCCCTCGATGAAGTCGACGTCCGGTTTGTCCATCTGGCCGAGGAACTGCCGGGCGTACGACGACAGCGACTCGACGTACCGGCGCTGCCCTTCGGCGAAGATCGTGTCGAAGGCCAGGCTCGACTTGCCCGACCCGGACAGCCCGGTGAACACGATCAGGGCGTCCCGAGGGAGGTCGAGGCTGACGTCACGCAGGTTGTGCTCACGTGCGCCACGAATGATCAGACGGTCGGCCACGGTCGATGTGCTCCCGGGTGAGGATGACGAGGAGGATCTGTCCGCTTCGGGGTCTACCCAGCGGTTGTGCCGGCGCGGAGAAGGCGCCCCGGCAACTGTAGACCCGCCCTACGACAACCACCCCCCGCCACACATCCCACTCCCCACTCCCCACTCCCCCGCCCTCTCACCTCCGCGCCCACCCCTGCACCCTCACCCCCGCCCTCACCCCCGCCCTCCACCCCGTCGATCTTGCACTTTCCGTCGGGACATAACTGCCTATAAGCCGCATTAAGGCGACCAAAAGTGCAAGATCGACGGGGCGAGGGGCGAGGGGGTGAGGTGTGAGAGGGGTGGGAGGGGCGAGGGGGTGGAGTGGGTCAGTGGGGGCGGCGGGGGTGGGTGGTGCGGCGGTGGGTTTCGTGGGTCATCTCGCGGTGGAGGCGGCGCCAGTTCTGCCAGCGGCGGGTGGAGAGGTCGCCGCTGACCAGGGCGGCCTGCACGGCGCACCCGGGCTCGGCGTCGTGGCCGCAGTCGCCGTACCGGCAGCCGACGGCGAGGTCGGCGATGTCGCTGAAGGCCCGGTCCAGGCCGGCCGCGCCGTCGAGCAGACCGACCGCCCGTACCCCCGGGGTGTCCAGCACGGTGCCGCCTCCGGGCAGCGGCACCAAGGCCCGCCAGGTGGTGGTGTGTCGGCCCTTGCCGTCCACCCCTCGGATCGACTGGATCGGCATGACCACGGCCCCGACCAGCGCGTTGACCAGGCTCGACTTGCCGGAGCCGGAGGGCCCCAGCAGGCCCAGGGTCGCACCCGGGGCCACCTCGGCGCGCAACCGTGCCAGCCCGCTGCCCGTCTCGGCGCTGACCGGCAGCACCGGCACCCCGGGGGCCAGGGCCGCCAACTGGTCGGCCACCGCCGCCGGGTCGGCGGCCAGATCGGTCTTGGTGAGTACGACCAGGGGTCGGGCGCCCGACTCGTGCACCAGGGAGAGCAGCCGCTCGATGCGGGCGGCGTTCGGCGTGGGGTGCACCGGCTCCACCACGGCGGCGACGTCCAGGTTGGCGGCCAGCAGTTGACCGCTGGCGTCCTTGCCGGCGGTGCGCCGGATCAGGGCGGTACGCCGGGGCAGCACCCCCTCCACGGTCACCCGCGCGTCGGGCCAGGTGCCCAGCAGCACCCAGTCACCCACACCGGGCAGTCGGGTGGGATCGCCGACGGCGGCGGCCAGGACGGCACCGCCGCAGGAGGCGCGGATCGGCCCCTGCTGGGTGAGTACGGTGCAGAACCCCCGGTCGACCCGGGCCACCCGGCCCGGACGGTGCGGGGTGTGGATACGACTCAGGTACGCCGCTCGGTCGGTGTCCCAACCCAGGGCGGTAAGGGTGATGTTCACGTCTCCTCGTTCAGGGTCGCTGCGGGTGATTCGGCTGTGCGGTGACCGGCATGACCACCACCTCCTCCGCTCCGGCGCCGCGAACCTCCTCACGGTAGGAGGGGTGGCGCCGACCCGGTAGCGAATTCCCCGGCGACTCGACCGGCACGGCGGGCTAGGGTCGAACCGTGACCCGGGATCCCCTGCTGTTGAGCGGTGACGTGGACGACGCCACGACGCGCCTGCTGCGCACGGCGGCACGCTTCGACGCCACCGATCTGGCGCAGGACTGCCTGCTGCCGGGGTGGACCCGCGGGCACCTGCTGGCCCACCTGTCCCGCAACGCCGACGCCCTGGTCAACGCCCTCACCTCGGCCCGCACCGGCGACCTCGTCCCGATGTATCCCAGTGACGAGGCCCGGGCCGCCGACATCGAGGCCGGGGCCTCCCGCTCACCCCAGGAGCACCTGGACGATCTGCGCCGCAGCGCCGACCGGTACGCCGAGGCGGTCGCCGCCATGCCGGTGCCGGCCTGGTCGGCCACCGTGCAGACCCGGCGTGGTCCCCTGCCGGCCGCCGCGCTCGTCTGGCGTCGGCTGCGGGAACTGGAGGTCCACCATGTGGACCTGGCCGCCGGTTACCGCCCACCGGACTGGTCACCGAGCTTCGCTCACCGGCTGCTGCACGAGGTGGTCACCGATCTCGGCGACCGCGACGGGATGCCGCCGCTGGTGCTGCACTTCGACGGCGGCAGTCACGAACTCGTCATCGGTGACCGGGCCCAGGCGCCGGTCGTCTCCGGTCCGGCGGCCGAGGTGGCCGCGTGGTTGACCGGCCGCAGCCCAGGTACCACCCTGACCGTCACCCCCGATGGTCAGCTACCCGACCCACCGGAATGGATCTAGCCAGAGATGACCTACGACGGAGCAGTCACCCCCGGCGGCCCACCAGCGGTACGCGAACTCGACCGGCTGACCATCACCAAGGTGTCGGTCGGGCCGATGGACAACAACGCGTACCTGCTGCGCTGCCGTGACACCGGTGAGCAGGTGCTGATCGACGCGGCCAACGAGGCACCCCGGCTGCTGGAACTGATCGGCGACGCCGGGCTGACCGCGGTGGTCACCACCCACCAGCACATGGACCACTGGGTGGGGCTGGAGGAGGTCGTCGCCAAGACCGGTGCCCGCGCGCTGGTGCACGCCGACGACGCGGCCGGGTTGCCGATCGAGGCGCAGACCCTGGCCGACGGCGACACCGTTGCGGTCGGCGACTGTGCCCTGGAGGTCATCCACATCAAGGGGCACACCCCGGGCTCGGTGGCGCTGCTCTACCGCGACCCGGCCGGCATCCCTCACCTTTTCACCGGGGACAGTCTCTTCCCGGGTGGCGTCGGCAACACCGACCAGGATCCGGAACGCTTCGCCTCCCTCATCGACGACGTGGAGCACAAGCTGTTCGACCGGCTGCCGGACGAGACCTGGTTCTACCCGGGCCACGGGCGGGACTCCACCCTGGGTGCGGAGCGCCCCCAACTGGGTGAATGGCGAGCCCGGGGCTGGTGACCGGGGGGTGGTCGGAGGTCAGCCGGTCACCGCACGCAGCCGGCGCCGGGTGCCGAGCAGCACCACCGCGGCCAGCACCAGACCTCCGACCATCGTGACCAGCAGCGGGCTCGTACCGCTGGGCAGCAGCCCGACCAGCGACCGCGAGGCGGTGCCCACCGCCAGGTAGAGACCGGCCCAGGCGCCCGCGCCGAGGGCCGCGAACCCGAGAAACCGTGGGTACGACATACGCAGGCCGCCCGCCGCCAGCGGCAGCAGCGCGTTGAACACCGGCAGGAAGGGCGCCACCAGCACCAGTCGACCGCCGTTGCGGCGCAGGATGCGTTCGGCCGCCACCCAGCGGGGCTCGCCGACCCAGGCACCGAACCGGCTGTGCCGCAGCCACTCGCCCCAACGCCGGCCGACGAGGAAGGTCAGGGACCAGCCCACCAGGCATCCGGTGACCACGGCGACGAAGGTCGCCAGGCCGGTGCTGGGCGTTCCGACGGCCACCGCGGCGAGCACCGCCACGTCACCGGGGACCAGGACCCCGAACAGCGGCACCGCGTCGAAGAGCATGACCACCCCGAGCAGAGCCATCAGCCCGGCGATGGGTAACTCTCCTACCCGGGCCAGCTCGTCTACCATGCCTCATACGCTATGGCCTGATGACCACCACGGACATCAGGTTTCCACCCGACATCGCCCCGAGTCACCTCCGGAGCCTCCCTGAACCCCTCGGGGAGCGTGATTGTGCCGACGGCTCGCCGTCACCTCAGGCGCTTCACCCGGCAAATCTGCATTTCACCGGCTAATGTCGGGAAGGTATCGGACGATCACCGGCATGTGACCGGCGGTCGTCTGCTGGACAGGGAGAGAGAACGCATGGCAACCGGCACCGTGAAGTGGTTCAACTCGGAAAAAGGCTTCGGATTCATCGAGCAGGACGGCGGCGGCCCCGACGTGTTCGTCCATTACTCGGCGATCGCCAGCAGTGGCTATCGGGAGCTGAACGAGGGTCAGAAGGTTGAGTTCGACGTGACCCAGGGACAGAAGGGTCCGCAGGCGGACAACGTCCGTCCGCTGTAACCGGTGTCGGTGGCGGCGGTCGGGATCGACCGCCGCCACCCGTAACCCGAGTTTTCCGGCGGCCCGAAATCGGGCGCACCGTGCGGGCGATCCCGGATGCCCTATCCGCCGGTCGAAGGCTGTGCGGCGGAGTGGACGATCGGGAGGAGCACTGCGGAGGGACGCTCCGGATCGTGCAGGATCTCCCGATAACCACCCCGCAAGGTGACGGCCGCGCCGAGGGGTTCGCCGGTGCCCGGGTTGCGGGCGTACCTGGGATGGGCCCCGCCGGAGACCTGGAGCCGCAGCCGGTGCCCCACGGCGAACCGGTGGGCTACCGGCCACATCTGCACCGTGACCGCCACCGTGCCGGAGCCGTCGGCCGGCAACCGCTGTGGATCGACCCGGACCAGGCCGTCACAGATGTTCCAGGACCGCCCCTGCCGGTCCGCGTCGCACAGTCGCACGAAGACGTCGAAGTAGTCGAGTTCACTGCGTACGTGGATCTGTGCGCGTACCGGCCCGATCACCTGCACCGGGCTGGTCAACGACTCGCTGGTCCAGGTCAACACGTCTGGTCGGGCCTCCACGGGCCGGTTGTCGACCGCTCCGGCCCGTTGGGCCACCAGCAGCGGGCCCCCCAGGGAGGGGGTCGGATCCGCCGGGTCGTAGAAGAAACCCTCCGGCGAGGACGGCACCGGCGGGCAGGTACGCAGGGCCGAGTGTGGATGCAGATACCAGTTGGTGGCCTGCGCCGGGGGCGGCCAGTCCGGCAGGTCACGCCAACCGCCACCGACCCCACCGACGTGTACCCGCACCGGGCCGTCCGTCGGCTGCGCGGCGCCTCGGTCGGTGCCGTCGGCCGGCAGGTGGGTGCCGAGCCAGCCCAGGCCCTCGCGCAGGGCCGCGACGTACAGTCCGGGGCTGCCGTGGGTCCACGGCCCGATGATCAGCCGGGGCTGGGCGCCCCGGGCCCGCAACGCGGTGTAGTCGCTCAACTGGGCCGGCAGGAAGATGTCGTGCCAGCCGCTGATCATCGCCACCGGTGCCCGCACCAGGTCCAGCCGGTCGTCGAAGACCCGGGTACGCCAGTAGTCCGCCTGCGGGGTGTGGTGGCGCAGCCACTGCTGGAAGAACGGGACGGTGACCCCGGTGGCCACCCGGTCGGCCTCGACCAGCGGCAGGTGGGACAGGGCGGCGAGCAGTCGGGGCTGGCCCCGTTTGAGTTCCCACTGCCGGGCCAGCCACGGCACGGTCTGCGCCTGAAGCAACTCCACCCAGGTCAGGACGGTGTCCAGGGCGAAGGACTCCCCGGCGTAGGTGGAGTCCCGGGTGGAGGAGGCGGTGGCCACCGCGACCATGGCCCGCAGTTCCTCACCCGCGTCGGCGGCCAGGGCCCACTGCACGAAGCCCTGATAGCTGGCGCCGAACATGCCGAAGGCGCCGCACCACCACCGTTGTCGGCGCAGCCAGTCGAGGGTGTCCAGCCCGTCCTCGCGCTCGTGGACGAAGGGATCGAAGACCCTGCCGGAGCCGCCGGTGCCCCGACAGGACTGGATGACCACATGGAATCCCTGCTCGGCGGCGATCCGGCAGAGCAACCGCATCGGTCCGCCCCGGCCGTACGGGGTCCGGATCAGCACGGTGGGGGCCTGGGCCAGAGCGGGGGCGTAGTGGTCGGTGCGCAGGATCGCCCCGTCCCTGGCCCGGACCGGGATGTCCCGGGTGACGGTGATCCTTCGGGTACGGGCCCGGGGCAGCCGCAACGCGACCCCGGCGAGTCGGGAGGCCAGTCGTTCCAGCACGGGCGGTCAACCCGCCCGATGCCGCGGGGGTGGGGTGGGCCGGGCGTCGCGAACCGCGTCGCGGTGTTCCCGCAGGGACACCCCCATGGCGGTGATGAACCGGTACACGATTTCCAACTCCTCGTCCTGGAACTCGTCCATCACCACGTCGGTGCGCTGACCGAGGGGACGGAAGAAGTCTCGGGCCACCGTGGCGCCCTGCTCCGCGTAGTGCAGCAGCACCTTGCGCCGGTCGGTGGTGTCCCGGTCGCGCCGCAGGTGCCCGGCCCGCTCCAGCCGGTCGATCAGGGCGGTTACGGAGCCCGAGGAGAGGTCCAGGTGCTCGGCCAGTCGACCGGGGGTGATCGGCTCGCCGGACAGCTCGGCGTCCATCACGGCGATCAACGCTTGCAGGTCGGTGCCGTTGAGGCCGTGTTGACCGGCGAAGGCGTGCCCGACGTGCTGGGCCTCCACGCAGTAGCGCCGCAACTCGGCGGTGATCTCCGCGACCAACATCTCCCGCCGGGTGTCACGCCGCCGGTACATCCCGTGCCCTGCCACGTCCCGCCGCTTCCTCCCGAGGTTTCCGGATGCGCAGCATAGCTCAGCCCGCAACATCTCTCGACAGCCAAGATACTCGAAGAACGAGAGCTGTTGCGCGTTGTTTCTTGATAAGCAAGAATCTCGACAATCAAACTATCGGCTCCCTCGGCGGGAGCCGGACCGAATCCAACGACCGGAGCGCCGAGCATGTCTCTGTTCACCCGTGTCGCCCGCAGTCGTCGGGCGGCGTGGCTCACCGTCGCCGTGGCCGTCCTCGTCGGCGTGGCCGTCTTCGGGCTACCCATACCCAGCAACCCGGCACCGGTCTCCGCCACCGGTCTGTCCGAGCAGTGGCAGTCCACCCAGGTGGAACGCCTCCAGCGGGAACTACCCGCCAGCGGGGTCCAGCCGGCCGTGGTGGTGGTCAGCCGCGAGGACGGCGCCCCGCTGAGCGAGGCCGACCGGGCGGCGGTCACCGAGGGCACCAGCGGGTTGCGCCAGTTGGCCGTCGGCGGGCAGGTGGCCCCGCCACAACTGTCCCCGGACAACACCGTGGCCCTGGTGGCCGTACCCCTGGACAGCACCGGCGGTCAGGAGGCCGTCGCCGACCGGGTGGCCCAGGTGCGCTCCGCCCTCAGCGACTTCCCCGGGGACCTGACGGTCGAGGTGACCGGCCCGCCGGCCTTCACCGCTGACCTGACCAAGGTCTTCGAGGGCGCGGACGTGACCCTGCTGCTCTTCACCGCCGCCGTCGTGGCCGTGCTGCTGCTGGTCACCTACCGCAGTCCGGTGCTGTGGCTGGTGCCCCTGGTCGTCGTGGCCGCCACCGAACAGATCACCCTGCGCGCCCTGGAAACGATCATTCCGGCGGTCGGCATCAACTTCGCCGGCGGCGCCGTCACCGGCATCGCCAGCGTCCTGGTCTTCGGCGCGGCCACCAACTACGCCCTGCTGCTGATCGCCCGCTACCGGGAGGAACTGCGCCGCGAGGAGGACCGCTTCACGGCGATGCGGGCCGCCCTGCGGCGTACCGCCGAGCCGATCCTGGCCAGCGGCAGCACGGTCATGCTCGGCGTACTCACCCTGCTGTTGAGCGAGCAGGAGAGCAACCGTGCCCTGGCCGTGGCCTGCGCCACCGGCATCCTGCTCGCCATGGCCTCGGCCCTGTTCGTCCTGCCCGCCGCCCTGGTCCTGCTGGGACGCCGACTGTTCTGGCCCTTCGTGCCCACCGCCGGCAGTGTCGGCCGCGAGGGCCGGATCTGGGGCGCCCTCGGCTCCGCCGTGATCCGTCGCCCGGTACCGGTGGCGGTGCTGGCCACCCTGCTGCTCGCCGGGCTGGCCCTCGGTGGCCTCGGCATCCGCACCGGGCTGTCGGAGACCGAGCAGTTCCGGGTGAAGCCCGAGGCGGTCGCCGGGGCGCAGACCCTGGCCCGCGCCTTCCCGGCCGGCACCACCCAACCGCTGGCGGTGATGACCAACCCGGCCGCCGTGCCGGCGGTCACCGCAGCCGCCGCCGAGGTGCCCGGAGTGGCCTCCGCCCGACCCGGCCCCGCCGGTGCCGACGTGGCCCAGGTCGACGTGGTCCTCGAAGCCGAGCCGGGCACCGAGGCCGCCGACCAGGCCCTGGAGCGACTGCGGGACACCGTCGGCGCCGTCGACAACTCGGCGCCACCGGCCGTGGCCGGGATCGAGCAGCCCTCCGGAGCGGTCGTCGGGGGCACGGTCGCCGGCCGGTACGACTCCGCCGCCGCCGACGCCAAGGACCTGCGGCTCATCCTGCCGCTGATCCTGCTGCTCGTCGGCGCCGTGCTGATCCTGCTGCTGCGCGGACTGCTGGCCCCGGTGCTGCTGGTGGCCACGGTCGTCGCCTCGTACTTCGCCAGCCTCGGCGGGGCCTGGTTGATCTTCGAGTACGTGTTCGACTTCCCGGCGATGGACACCGGGGTGCCGCTGCTGGCCTTCGTCTTCCTCGTCGCCCTCGGGGTCGACTACAACATCTTCCTGGTCACCCGGGCCCGTGAGGATGCCCGCAGCACCGGCACCCGCCAGGGCATGCTCTCCGCCCTACGGGTCACCGGCGGGGTGATCACCAGCGCCGGCATCCTGCTCGCGGCGGTCTTCGCCGTGCTCGGGGTCCTGCCGCTGATCACCTTGACCCAGATCGGGATCATCGTCTGCCTCGGGGTCCTGCTGGACACCCTGCTGGTGCGTACGGTCGTCGTCCCGGCCCTGGCCTTCCTGCTCGGTGAGCGGTTCTGGTGGCCGGGCCGGATCGCCCCCAAACCGGCTCAGTAGCCCAGGCAGACGCACTCCGTCATCAGGGCGCGCACGTTACGCACGTAGCTCGGGTTGGGGATGGCCAACGGCTGCCCCTCCCGAGCTACCGCGTGATGACCGTAGTTGTAGGCGGCGATGATCGCGTTGAGCAGACAGGAGTTCAGTTCGCTCGTGCACAGATCGGTGTCCAGGCGGTAGTCGGCGTCGAAGTACATGTCGCCGATGTACTTGGTGAGCCAGGCCAGGTAGGTGGCCCCCAGGAAGGCGTTGTCCCGGTAGTCCCACACGTCGTGGTTCTGGCCGAACCGCTGGTTCATCCAGGTCGCCGTGTCCGGCATGACCTGCATCAGGCCGATGCCGCCGTCACAGGCGACGATGTGGGACTGCCAGCCGCTCTCCTGCCAGGCCGTCGCCTTGATCAGATTGGCCGGGATCCGGATGTCCGGCGCCGAGGTCGGCCAGTAGGTGCGACCTGCCGCCTCGGTCAAGGCGGCCTTGACCTGCGCCCGGCTCGCCTCGTCGCCCTTGTAGCTGGGTTTGCAGCCGCTCGGGGCGGGCTTCGGCGGAGCCGGCGGCACCTTCGTCTCCGTCGGCGGCTTCGGCACCGAACGGGGGGCCGTGCTGGTACGCCGGGGCTTCGGCGGCGCCTTCGTCGTCGCCTTCGCACTGGGCCGGGCGCTGGCCTTCGGCGCGGCACCCAGCGACTCCACCGCCTCGGGGGTCGGGCTGGCCTCGTCCGGGGTGGCCGAAGTGCTCGGCTCCACCACGGACGCCGGCTCCTCCTCGGGCAGGGCGACCGGGGCGGGCAACTCGCCGGCCGGAGGGTCCACCCTGGCGCATCCGCCCCCGGCGACCAGTAGCGCACCCACCATCAGTGCCACCGCGAACCGGCTGACCTTGCGCCCCATCCGGGCCCCCTTCGGCAGTCACGAACCGCCGCCGCACCCTAACAACTATCGACCGGCGCGGTGATCCCGTGCGGACCCCGGCGCTGCTCAGGTGGGCACCACCGCCAGGACCACCAGGGGCACGAAGGCACCGACCGTGCCGACCACACTGAGCAGGTCACCCCGCCAGAGCCGGTGCCGAAATGCCTGCACCCCGGCCACCACCGCGTGTAGGTGAGGAAACCGACAAGCAGCAGAGTGGCCTCCCCCGGCGCGACCAGGCCGATGATCACCCCGGTCTCGGCCGCCACACCAGCGCCGCCACCAGCCCCGCCACCAGGTAGATCAGCCAGAACGGCAGGTGTTGCAGCGAATTCAGCAGTTCATGCACGCCGGCCCCCCGGGTCACCTCGGCAAGGCTGCCCCGTAAGTGTGACAGCGCCGACATGTGGCGCAGCGCACGGTGCCACTGGCGACCCCGACGCCGCATAGGCTCGGCACAGGCGGGAGGATGGAACTCATGCAGCTTCGCACCGACCTCCGCAACGTCGCCATCATCGCTCACGTCGACCACGGCAAGACCACCCTGGTCGACGCCATGTTGCGGCAGTCCGGCGCCTACGGCGCCCGGGGCGAGGTGACCGAGCGGGTGATGGACTCGATGGACCTCGAACGGGAAAAAGGCATCACCATCCTGGCCAAGAACACCGGCGTGCGCTACCTGCCGGCGGACGGCTCCGACCCGGTCACCATCAACATCATCGACACCCCCGGCCACGCCGACTTCGGCGGCGAGGTGGAACGTGGGCTCACCATGGTCGACGGGGTGGTGCTGCTGGTCGACGCCAGTGAGGGCCCGCTACCGCAGACCCGGTTCGTGCTCCGTAAGGCCCTCAAGGCCCGCCTGCCGATCATCCTGGTGATCAACAAGGTGGACCGTCCGGACGCCCGGATCAAAGAGGTCGTCGACGAGGCCTACGAACTCTTCCTCGACCTGGACGCCGACGAGGCGCAGATCGACTTCCCGATCGTCTACGCCTGCGCCCGCGACGGCATCGCCTCGCTGACCCAGCCCGCCGACGGTGCCGTGCCGCAGGACAGCACCAGCCTGGAGCCGCTGTTCCGTACCCTGCTGGACACCATCCCGCCGCCCACCTACGACGAGGAGGCGCCGCTCCAGGCCCACGTCACCAACCTCGACGCCTCCCCCTTCCTCGGCCGGCTGGCCCTGTGCCGGGTCCGGCAGGGCACCATCGCCAAGGGGCAGACCGTGGCCTGGTGCCGCACGGACGGCAGCACCCAGCGGGTACGCATCTCCGAACTGCTGATGACCGAGGGCCTGGAGCGCAAGCCCGCCGACTCGGCCGGACCGGGCGACATCATCGCGGTCGCCGGCATCCCCGAGATCATGATCGGCGAGACCCTGGCCGACGCGGAGAACCCCCGGCCACTGCCGCTGATCACCGTCGACGAGCCGGCCATCTCGATGACCATCGGCACCAACAACTCGCCGCTGGTCGGTCGGGTCAAGGGTGCCAAGGTCACCGCCCGGATGGTCAAGGACCGCCTGGACAAGGAACTCGTCGGCAACGTCTCGCTGCGGGTGCTGCCCACCGAGCGACCGGACGCCTGGGAGGTGCAGGGCCGGGGCGAGCTGGCGCTGGCCATCCTGGTCGAGCAGATGCGCCGCGAGTCCTTCGAGCTGACCGTCGGCAAGCCCCAGGTGGTCACCAGGGAGATCGACGGGCGGACCTGTGAGCCGGTGGAGCGGCTGACCATCGACGCCCCGGACGAGTACCTCGGCGCCATCACCCAGCTGCTGGCCACCCGCAAGGGCCGGATGGAGCAGCTGGTCAACCACGGCACCGGCTGGATCCGGATGGAGTGGCTGGTCCCGGCGCGCGGGCTGATCGGCTTCCGCACCGAGTTCCTCACCGAGACCCGGGGCACCGGCATCCTGCACCACGTCTTCGAGTCCTACGAGCCCTGGTTCGGCGAGCTGCGTACCCGCAACAACGGCTCGCTGGTCGCCGACCGGGCCGGCAGCGTCACCGCGTTCGCGATGACCAACCTCCAGGAACGCGGCCAGCTCTTCGTCGAGCCCGGCACCGAGGTGTACGAGGGCATGATCGTCGGGGAGAACTCCCGCTCCGACGACATGGACGTCAACATCACCAAGGAGAAGAAGCTCACCAACATGCGCTCGTCGACCGCCGACGAGACCGAGAAGCTGATCCCGCCGCGCAAGCTGTCGCTGGAGCAGGCCCTGGAGTTCTGCCGCGAGGACGAGTGCGTCGAGGTCACCCCGGCCGCCGTACGCATCCGCAAGGTGACCCTCGACCAGACCCAGCGGGCCCGTGCCACCGCCCGCCGCAAGCACGCCGGCTGACCCCGCCCGTTTCAGGAAGGGCCCCTTCACCTCACCAGAGGTTGAGAAGGGGCCCTTCCTTTCCGCTACCCTCGGCGGGTGATCTTCGAGGGGTGGGAGGCGCGGCTCGATGCGGCGCCGGGGACCATCTCGGTGTACGCCGGTGCCCTGAACGCCCCGCCCGCCTGGACCCGCCACCCCGAGGCCACCCACTACGCGGCGAGCACGATGAAACTGGCCGTGCTCGCCGCACTGCACCGGGTCGCGGAGAACGGTGGACCCGACCTGGACACCCCGATCGAGGTGACCAACCGGTTCACCTCGGCCTCACCGGACGCCGCCGGCTTCTCCTGCGCCCGGGAGTACGACAACGACAGCCTGGTCTGGGAACGACTCGGCCAGCGGGTGTCACCCCGGTGGCTGGCCGAGCGGATGATCGTACAGTCCAGCAATCTCGCCACGAATCTGCTCATCGAGCAGGTCGGGCTGGCCGCCGTGGCGGAGGTCTGGGCGTGCGTCGGCGCCCGGCACAGTGTCACCGGCCGCGGCATCGAGGACTTCGCCGCCCGGGAGGCCGGGATCAGCAACCTGGTCACGGCCGCAGACCTGGCCGCCCTGCTCGACGCCATCGCCGCCGGGGCCACCCGGGCCGGACCACTAGTCTCGCCGGCCGGCTGCGCGGCGATGCTGGAGGTGCTCTGCGCTCAGCAGATCCGGCAGGACATCGCCGAGGGACTTCCCGCCGGCACCCGCCTGGCCCACAAGAACGGCTGGGTACGCGGCGTCCGGCACGGCGCGGCGGTGGTCTTTCCCGATGACGCCGCCCCGTACCTGCTCGTGGTCTGCACCACCACCCCGCTCGGCGAGGACCAGCGAAGCACGGAGGCCGACCTCGCCGCCCGCCGACTGATCGCCGACATCTCGACCCGGGTCTGGCAGGCCCGCCACGACCTGGCCACCACCGGCCCGCGCTGAGGCCCCGGCTCAGCCCTCTGCCCTGGCTCAGCTCTCAGCTCTCTGCTTTGGCCGGTTCCCGTCGTCGGTCCCGCGAGGACTTGGCCAGGCTGACCACGGTCGCCACCGCCAGGGTCACCACGATCACCAGCAGGGACAGCCAGGTCGGGATGTGCGGCGCCCAGCCCACCGGCTCGCCACCGTTGAGGAAGAACACCCGGTTCTCCGCCAGCGCCTCCAGGACCAGCTTGACCCCGATGAAGCCGAGCACCACGGCCAGGCCGTAGCTGAGGTAGATCAGCCGGTTCAGCAGGCCACCGAGCAGGAAGTACAACTGTCGTAGCCCCATCAGCGCGAAGACGTTGGCGGTGAAGACGAGGTACGGCTCGTGGGTGATGCCGAAGATCGCCGGGATCGAGTCCAGCGCGAAGATCAGGTCGGTGGTCCCGATCGCGATCATGACGACGAGCATCGGGGTGACCTTCCACCGGCCCTGCTCCCTGGCGGTCAACCGGGCCCCGTGGTACTCCCGGGAGATCGGCAGGGCCCGGCGGCTCCACCGGATCAGCACGTTCTCCTGGAACTCCTCCTCCGCCGACTCGCCCTGCCGGGCCAGGTTGATCCCGGTGTAGATCAGGAAGGCGCCGAAGATGTAGAGCACCCAACTGAACTGCGAGATCAGCGCGGCCCCGGCCGCGATGAAGCCACCCCGCATGACCAGCGCCAGCACGATCCCCACCAGCAGCACCTTCTGCTGGTACTGCCGAGGCACCGCGAAGCGCGCCATGATGATCATGAAGACGAAGAGGTTGTCCACCGAGAGGCTGTACTCGGTCAGCCAGCCGGTGTAGAACTGCCCGGCCACGCTCCCCCCGGCGGTGGCCCAGAGCCCCACGCCGAAAAGCAGGGCCAGCCCGACGTAGCAGGCCACCCAGAGGGTGGACTCACGCACGCTCGGCTCATGCGGGCGCCGTCCGATGATGAACAGGTCCACCATGAGCACCCCGGCCAACACGACGAGCGTGATGGCCCACACGAGTCCGGACACCTCCACAGTCTCATCTCCGACCCGGCAGCCAGCAACACACCACGCACCCAACCGGTGCCGCGCCGTGACTCACCCACCCTAGCCTTCCTAGGAGGCTAGGTGTCCTCCACCCCGCACCAGCGCCACCCGCACCCGCACCCGCCGACCACCCCGTTGATCATGAGGTTGGCGGCGAAGTCGATCTCCCCGACTGCCGCTAACCTCATGATCAACGGGGTCAGGGAGGTGGATCGGGGTGGGTGGGGGTTTGGGCCGGCAGCCCGGGGGGTGAGAATCGGGGCGGGCGGGCCCTCGGCGGATCGGCCGCCGTGGCAGGCTGCCGGCATGGTTCTTGAGGTCGCGTTGATCGACGTGGTGCCCGGTCAGGAAGACGCCTTCGCCGCCGCGTACGCCGAGGGGCACCCGGTGTTGGCGACCACCCCGGGCTGCCGCTCGGTACGGATGACCCGGGGCATCGAGTCACCCTCCCGCTTCGTGCTGCTGGTCGAGTGGGACTCAGTCGAGGCGCACGAGCAGAACTTCCGGGCCAGCGAACGGTTCCTCCGGTGGCGGGAGTTGATCGGCCCGTACTTCGCCAACCCGCCCCGGGTCGAACACTTCGTGAACGTGCCGGCCTAGCTGGTCACGAACGACCCAGGCGTCGGCCCACACCCCGGCGTCCGCCTCCGCGGCCGACTTTCTGTCGTACCCCTGTTCTAGCCTGCGCCTCGCGTCGGCACCGCCTCCCGACGGCTACGGGGGCGCCGGGCCGGTGCCGACGCGCCCACCCTCAGCTGGCCGCCGTGATCGCCGCCAGGGCCATGCCCGCCGACGCGCCCATCCTCACCCGCCGAGCCAACCGGCCAGCACCTGAGCCGTCTCCTGTTCGGGCAGCGCCGCCTCCAACAACCGTTGGGTCATCCGCTCGTACCGGTCGACGTCCGTCGCGGTGGTCAGCCGCACGTCAGTGGTCAGCGCCTCCAGCATCACCGTCCGCGGATCCGCCGGATCCGGGAAGGAGTAACAGGAAAAGGGGGTCAGCGGCAGCGGGCCCACCTCCGTCCCGTTCGGCAGCAACCGGATCGTCACATGCGGCAGCTCGGTCAGATCCAACAGGTGGCGTACCTGATCCCGCCAGACCTCGACCGGGTCACCGGCCCGCTCGCAGGCCGCCTTGGTGATCAGCGCCGTGTAGTGCGGCGGCTCGATCCGGCGCAGCACCGCGTGCCGGGCGGACCGGGCCCGCAGGTCGGACTCCACATCCACCTCGGGGTCGATGAGCTGACCGGCGGCGATGCGCAGCCGGGCGTACGCCGAGGTTTGCAGCAGGCCCGGCACTACGCAGGGCTGGTATTCGACGATGCCCGCCGCCCCGGCTTCGAGTTCGGCGTAGGTGCGCTGCCGTAGCCCCATCTCGCCCAGCGCCTTCCACCAGCCTCGGCTGGTGGCGGCGTCACGGGCGATGACGATCAGGGCGTCGCGCTGGGAGGGCGGCACCTGGTAGACGTCGAGCAGATCCAACACGTCGGCCAGATCGGGACGACTCTGCCCCAACTCGATGCGGGACAGCTTGGAGGTGGAAGCCCAACCCAGCCGGTCACACACCTGTTCCAGGGTCAGTGTCTCTCGGCGCCGAAGCTGTCGCAGCTCCGCTCCGAGCCGCGCTCGTCGAATGACCGGACTCGTTGGCAACGGCATCCCCGCCTCCCACCGAGGGAGAGTACGCACGGCGATCACCCAGCGCAATAGGATGCTCGCATTCCGCTATTCTCCCGGGCCGGAACAGCTTGTCGCGAGAAGGTCCACCCGGATCACCGCACGCCGGCCGCGTCCATCCCCCGCAACTCCTTCTTCAGCTCGGAGACCTCGTCGCGGATCCGGGCGGCCAGCTCGAACTGAAGCTCTCGCGCGGCGGCCAGCATCTGGTCGTTGAGTTCCTGGATGAGCTGCGCCAACTCGGCCCGCGCCATGCCCTCCCGGGCAGGGGTGGCGGCACCGGCCCGGCCCCGACTGCGGGTCTCCTTGACCGGCGCCTTGCCTCGGGACAACTGCCGCACCGCCCCGCCGACCCGGGTGGCCTCGGTGTCCTCCGCCTCCCGGTAGATGTCGTCGAGGATGTCGTGGATCTTCTTACGCAGGGGTTCGGGACTGATGCCGTGCGCCTCGTTGTGCGCGATCTGCTTGGCCCTACGCCGGTTCGTCTCGTCGATCGCGTTCGCCATCGACGGGGTGATCTTGTCGGCGTACATGTGCACCTGGCCGGAGACGTTACGCGCCGCCCGGCCGATGGTCTGGATCAGCGACCGACCGCTGCGCAGGAAGCCTTCCTTGTCCGCGTCCAGGATCGCCACCAGGGACACCTCCGGCAGGTCCAGGCCCTCCCGCAGCAGGTTGATGCCGACCAGCACGTCGTAGTCGCCCCGGCGCAGTTCACGCAGCAACTCCACCCGGCGCAGGGTGTCCACCTCGGAGTGCAGGTAGCGCACCCGGATGCCGTTCTCCAGGAGATAGTCCGACAGGTCCTCGGCCATCTTCTTGGTCAGTGTGGTGACCAGGACCCGCTCGTCCCGCTCGGTCCGCAACTTGATCTCGTGCATCAGGTCGTCGATCTGGCCCTTGGTGGGCTTGACCACCACCTCCGGATCCACCAGGCCGGTCGGTCGGATCACCTGCTCGACGAACTCCCCCTGGGACTGTTCCAGCTCCCAGGTCCCCGGAGTGGCCGACAGGAAGACCATCTGCCCGACCCGCTCCAGGAACTCGTCGAACCGCAGGGGCCGGTTGTCCGCAGCGCTGGGCAGCCGGAAGCCGTGGTCGATCAGCATCCGCTTGCGGGAGGCGTCGCCTTCGTACATGCCGCCGATCTGTGGGATGGTCACGTGCGACTCGTCGATCACGGTCAGGAAGTCGTCCGGGAAGTAGTCGAGCAGGCAGTGCGGTGGGCTGCCCGGCAACCGGCCGTCGATGTGCATCGAGTAGTTCTCGATGCCGGAGCAGAAGCCCACCTGCCGCATCATCTCGATGTCGTACGTGGTGCGCATCCGCAACCGCTGCGCCTCCAACAGCTTGCCCTGGCGATCCAGCTCGGCGAGTCGCTCGGCCAGCTCGGTCTCGATGTCGCGGACGGCCCGTTCCATCCGCTCCGGCCCGGCCGCGTAGTGGGTCGCCGGGAAGATCAGCAGATGGTCCACCTCGCGCACCACGTCGCCGGTCAGGGGGTTGAGGTAGTAGAGCTTCTCCACCTCGTCACCGAACAGCTCGATGCGTACGGCCAGTTCCTCGTACGCCGGAATGATCTCCAGGGTGTCGCCGCGCACCCGGAAGGTGCCGCGCTGGAAGGCCATGTCGTTGCGGGTGTACTGGATGTCGACCAGGCGACGCAGCAACTGGTCGCGATCCAGCTCCTGGCCGACGGCCACCCGCACCGCCCGATCCAGGTATTCCTCCGGGGTGCCCAGCCCGTAGATCGCCGACACGGTGGCCACCACCACCACGTCGCGGCGGGTCAGCAGCGACATGGTCGCCGAGTGCCGCAGCCGCTCGACCTCCTCGTTGATCGAGGAATCCTTCTCGATGTAGGTGTCGGTCTGCGGAATGTACGCCTCGGGCTGGTAGTAGTCGTAGTAGGAGACGAAGTATTCCACCGCGTTGTCCGGCAGCAGCTCGCTGAACTCCTTGGCCAGCTGCGCACAGAGGGTCTTGTTGGGCGCCAGCACCAGGGTGGGACGCTGCAACCGCTCGATCAACCAGGCCGTGGTCGCGCTCTTGCCGGTGCCGGTCGCGCCGAGCAGGACGGTGTGTCGATCGCCCCGGCGCACCCGCCGTTCCAGATCGTCGATCGCGGCCGGCTGGTCGCCGGCCGGCTGGAACTCGCTGATGACCTGAAACCGGCCGTCGAGCCGGGGAATGTCGAGCGCCATGTCGTCCACGGTACGCGGGAGGCCCGACAGTCCGCGGTGACTACGCCCCGCAGGTGACCGGCCTCAATATTCGCATTGTGTGGTTCTTCTCACCCGGCTACCCTTTTCCCGTAGGCCGCTCGCGGCGGCCGACCGGGGTCGGTGGCGGGCCACACAGGTCATGCCGCCCCCGGCGCAGTGGGGTAGCAGCACCCGATATGTGGCGTGCGCACCCGACGTGGTCGCGCGGACGACGCGCAGACCGGCCGCCGCGAGCGCCCCTATGTCGTCACCCCATCCTGGTCCACGGCGTTCATCCTCCGTGGAGAACAGCTCACGACCACTGCCCAGCGCCCGAGCCGACCGCCGACACCGCGCCGGCTCCCGCCGACACCGCGCCGGCATCGAGCCACCGGCCATCCTCGGCCTGGACCGCCCCGGCCCGGATACCGGTCAGGCGGAACAGACCGACCCGGACACCGGCCAACCAGACCGGACCGGGGCAGGTAGCACCCGGCCAGACAGGACCGGGCCGGGTACCGGTCAACCGGGCCGGACCAGGCCAGGGCTGCCGGGCCTGGTGGGGCTGTCCCACCGACTGCTCGACCCGGTGGCCGAGGAGGAGGACCTCGCCGGAGCCGACGAGGAGGCCGAGGAGGCCCGGCAGAGGTTCGCCCGACGGCGCCGACTGACCCTGACCGGGCTGGCGCTCACCGCCGGACTCTCCGCCGTCCTGCTGGTGATCACCCTGCTCAACTGGGCCCCCCAGGAGCCGGCCAGCCGTCCGTTGACCTCGGCCGAACGGGACCGGCTGGCGGTGATGCGGGTGACCAACCAGCGCGACCTGCGGGCCGGGTTGCAGGTCACGATCGGCCGCGGCGGTGACCGCACCGACCTGCTCGGTTGGGTCGACTGGGCCCGCCGGTTGGTCTACGTCGACGTGGGCGGGCCGGGGGCGGGGGTGCTGCGGGGCCTGGCCCAGGCCACTCCCACCGTACTGATGTCCCGGCCCGACCCCACCGCGGTGCCGGCACCGGCGATGCCGCCCCCCATCCCTCCGGCCGACGGCTGGCGGGTGGCCCCGGACCAGCGGCTGACCCCACTGCTGGCCATGATCTTCGCGCTGAGCGCCGACCGCCCGGATCCGGTCGATGAGGCTTCGGGCCGGTGGGTCGGCCGGGAACGACACCACGGGGCGAACCTGGACATCCTGGAGGCACCCTGGCCGGGTGGCGAGTCGGCCGAGCACACCCGCTACGTCCTGGACCCCGACGGGAGGCTGCTCCGGCTGGAGACCACGGTCACCCCGGTCGGGCCGGTCACCGTACACCTGAATCGGGTGGACCGGCCGACCCTGCGGCCGGTCGACGCGCTGGGGGGCCGCCCCGGCCTGCCCCGCGCCCTCAACTCCACCGAGCGGGACCGCTGGCGGCGGCTGCCCGCCCGGTTGCGGGCCGCCGGTGGCGCCACCCTCACGGTGACCGTACCGGCCTCGACCGACACCAACCTGCGGGGCAGCGGCTGGTTGAGCTGGACCTCCGGTACGGCCTATCTGGGGGTCACCGACCTGGACTCCGACGGCACCCGCACCCTGGTACGCCGAGAGGGCGGCAGAGTCACCCGGATCGAGACCCCGGCGCCGGACGACCCGGCGGATCCGCCGCCCCTGCCACCACCTGGCACCGGATGGCGGGGCGGCGCGCACCGCACCCAGGCCCTCGATCCCCTCGTGGCCCGGGCCCTGCGGGCGGCCCGCGGCAGCGGCCCCTCCGGCACTCCCCGCCGGGTACGCGGCGACAACCTCACCGGCAGCGTGGTCGACGTCATCGAGGTCGGCACCGGATCGGGCAGAGCGCGGTACTGGGTGGACCGGTCCGGTCTGCTGCGCCGACTGGAACTGCCGACCCCGGGCGGCGCCTGGGCCCAGCTCGACCTGAAACCCGGCCGGGTCCCGTCGCTTCGCAAGCCGGCCAAGCCCCGCTGACCAGCACCGGCCCTAGGGGCGCCATCCGGTCCGGGCCGCCCACTCCTCCGCCCGCAGGTGCTCCTCGTCGAACCAGGGGTCCTTCGCGGTCGCATACGCCCCGCTGTCCGGTGCCGAGGCCGCCAGTTCCCGCTTGAGCATCAGATAGGCGGCCCGCCGGTCGGGGTCGGCCAGCAGGTGGTCCCGCATCAGCAGGGCGTACCGCCAGCCGGGTGACCCGGTCACCCGCAGGTGCAGATGCACCGGACGGGCCGGATCGGCGCTGCCGTGCAGCCGCTTCTCCCACCGGCCGGAACCCGCCCCTCGGGGGGTGTCCCACCAGTCACCGGGCATCCGGGGGAAGCCGGCCTCGGCCAGGGGCTGCGCCAGGGCGTCCGCCTGGGCCAGGGAGGACACGCTGAGCTGGATGTCGATGACGTCCTTGGCGGCCAGACCCGGCATCGCGGTGGAGCCGATGTGATCGATCCGCAGGTCCGCCGGGGCGATCGCCTGTCGGATCTTGGCGGCCAGCCGGGCGTACTGCTGTGGCCAGGTCGGATCCGGTCCGGTGAGGATCACCCGGTGCGCCTGGACCGCCCGCCGGTGGCGCAGGTTGTCCTCGAAGGGCGCCAGCCGCTCGTGCCACAGGGCGTCGACGGCGGCGTGCAGCTCGGCCAGGGTGCCGTCGTTGGTGAGCAGCACGTCCGCGACCGCCGCCCGGCGGGCGTCGTCGGCCTGACCGGCGATCCGCCGCTCGGCATCCGCCCGGCTCATCCCCCGGTCGCGGGTCAACCGCTCCAACCGGGTGGCCAGCGCCGTCTGCACCACCACCACCAGGTGGTACGTGGGAGCCAGCCCCACCTCCACCAGCAGGGGTACGTCGTTGACCACCACCGCCTCGGGTGGGGCGGCCGCCACCAGTTCGGCCGTACGGGCCCGTACCCGGGAGTGGATGATGGCCTCCAACCGACGGCGGGCCGCCTCGTCGGTGAAGACCAGGTCGGCCAGCGCGGCCCGGTCCAGGGCGCCCTCAGGGTCGAGTACCCGCTCGGAGAAGGCGGCCACCACCTCGGCCAGCCCCTCGGTGCCCGGGGCCACCACCTCCCGGGAGAGCTGGTCGGCATCGATGAGCACCGCGCCGCGCTCGACCAGTCGCCGCGCCACCGCGCTCTTGCCCGAACCGATTCCGCCGGTCAATCCCACCTTCAGCACGGCCTCAGTCAACCCGATCATCGCCGTACCGCCAAACAGGTCCCGCGCCCGGAAACGGCGAGGGCCCCGCCTCGAACCCGGAGATCCGGGTCGAAGCGGGGCCCTGCGCTGTGTCGGCTAGCGGGTCACTTACCGCCGGCGAGCTTCTCGCGCAGAGCGGCGAGGGCCTCGTCGGTGGCCAGGGTGCCGGCCGGCTCCTCGGCCTGGCGGCTGGGGGCCGCGCTGGTCGTGGTGGTGGTGCCGGTCGGGGCGGGCTGCGGGTTGGCAGCGGCCTCGGCCTCGGCGGCCCGAGAGGTCTGCACCTGCTTCTGGTGCGCCTCCCAGCGCTGCCGCGCCTCGGCGTACTGGTTCTCCCAGGTCTCGCGCTGCTTGTCGTACCCCTCGAGCCACTCGCCCGTCTCCGGGTCGAAGCCCTCCGGGTAGATGTAGTTGCCCTCGTTGTCGTACGTCGCAGCCATGCCGTAGAGGGTCGGGTCGAAGTGCTCCTCGCCCTCGACGAAGCCCTCGTTGGCCTGCTTGAGCGACAGCGAGATCCGGCGGCGCTCCAGGTCGATGTCGATGACCTTGACCATGACCTCGGAGCCGACCTGAACGACCTGCTCGGGGATCTCCACGTGGCGCTCGGCCAGCTCGGAGATGTGGACCAGGCCCTCGATGCCGTCGTCCACCCGGACGAAGGCGCCGAACGGCACCAGCTTGGTGACCTTACCCGGCACGATCTGCTGGATCGCGTGGGTGCGGGCGAACTGCCGCCACGGGTCCTCCTGGGTCGCCTTCAGCGACAGCGAGACCCGCTCGCGGTCCAGGTCGACGTCCAGGACCTCGACCTCGACCTCCTGGCCCACCTCGACGACCTCGGAGGGGTGGTCGATGTGCTTCCAGGACAGCTCGGAGACGTGCACCAGGCCGTCCACGCCGCCCAGGTCGACGAAGGCGCCGAAGTTGACGATCGAGGAGACGACGCCCTTGCGGACCTGCCCCTTCTGGAGCTTGTTGAGGAACTCGGTGCGCACCTCGGACTGCGTCTGCTCCAGCCACGCCCGGCGGGACAGGACCACGTTGTTGCGGTTCTTGTCCAGCTCGATGATCTTGGCTTCGAGCTCACGGCCGACGTACGGCTGAAGGTCACGCACCCGCCGCATCTCGACCAGGGAGGCCGGCAGGAAGCCGCGCAGCCCGATGTCGAGGATGAGGCCACCCTTGACCACCTCGATGACCGAGCCGCGGACGACACCGTCCTCGTCCTTGATCTTCTCGATCGTGCCCCAGGCCCGCTCGTACTGCGCCCGCTTCTTGGAGAGGATCAGCCGCCCCTCCTTGTCCTCCTTCTGGAGGACCAGGGCCTCGATGTGGTCACCGACCGAGACGACCTCTGCCGGGTCCACATCGTGCTTGATCGACAACTCACGAGAGGGGATGACACCCTCGGTCTTGTAGCCGATGTCGAGCAGGACCTCGTCCCGGTCGACCTTGACGACGGTGCCTTCGACAATGTCGCCGTCGTTGAAGTACTTGATGGTCTCGTCGATCGCGGCGAGGAAAGCTTCCTCGGAGCCGATATCGTCGATGGTGACCCTGGTGGCGCTCGAGGGGGCCTCGATGCTGCTCGTCATGTGGGCGGTTGCTCCGGTCGGATGTGTGTCACAGCAGGCTGGTGTCGCGGTGACCTGTGCGCGCCAACGGATCCGTCGGCGGGCCCACCCAAAAATCGCGTAACGAGATCTTGATGTGACTCCGTCGACCGCGCACCTGCTCCCTGCCGAGGCACACGATCCGCGAGCGCATCCACTACCCTACCCGCTGCATTACCACAGCGTGCAAGCCCTCCCGTCTCCTCATCACCGCACCACCCGCGAAAGCGGAGATTTCGCCCGGAGGGTCGCAGCCGGGACCGGGCCGCCCCGAGCCCGCTCACCCCAGGGGCCTAGCGTGATCGGGTGGACGACGACAACCGGGTGACCCGGCGCCGGGTGGGCGACACCGAGGCGCGCAGCGCCAACCGCCGCTGGTGGGACGCCGACGCCGACGCGTACCAGGCCGAGCACGGACACTTCCTCGGCGAGGTGGACTTCGTCTGGTGCCCGGAGGGGTTGCGCGAGGCCGAGGCCCGGCTCCTCGGCGAGGTGGCCGGACGCCGGGTGCTGGAGATCGGCTGCGGAGCCGCCTCGTGCGCCCGCTGGCTGGCCACCGAGGGCGCCCGGCCGGTCGCCGTGGACCTCTCCGCCGGCATGTTGCGCCACGCCGTCCAGGCCGCCGACCGCAGCGGGGTACGCGTACCCCTGGCCCAGGCCGACGCCATGGCGCTGCCCTTCCGCGACGCCAGCTTCGACCTGGCCTGCACCGCCTTCGGCGCGGTGCCCTTCGTCGCCGACTCGGCGGCACTGATGCGCGAGGTGCACCGGGTGCTGCGCCCCGGGGGTCGCTGGGTCTTCTCGGTCACCCACCCGATCGGGTGGGTATGATCTTGCTAGTATTGATGCATGACGTTGCTGAGCAGCCAGGACCGGCGAGCCGCGATCTGTCTCCGCCTCTCCGACGACCCGCACAAGGGCACGAGCCGCGAGGGCGAGGGCATCGCCCGGCAGGGTGAGGACTGCGATGGCCACGCGGAGTACAACCGGTGGCCGGTAGTGCATCGGCTTGTTGACAACGACAAGTCCGCGATGCGTCGGCGGCCCGGCTTCGAGAAGCTGCTGAAGCTCATTGCCGCCGGTGAGATCAACGTGGTTATCGCGTGGTCGAGCGAGCGGCTGCTGAAGACGAAGACCGACGAATATCGGTTCTACGAGACGTGTCTTGC
The DNA here is from genome assembly GCF_049844505.1 of Micromonospora sp. DT229. Classification (NCBI taxonomy): domain Bacteria; kingdom Bacillati; phylum Actinomycetota; class Actinomycetes; order Micromonosporales; family Micromonosporaceae; genus Micromonospora; species Micromonospora sp. DT229. The sequence goes on from NZ_JBNCLD010000022.1 coordinate 86,040, forward strand.
CGCACCTCAGCCGGTGATCGTCTCTTACGCTCGCGGGATGACCTTCGACCTCTCGACTCCGCAGGGGCGCAAATTCTTCGACAACGCGGCGAGTGACGCGCGGTACGAGACGGAGTTGAAGTCGGAGCGCCAGAAGCGGGCGAACCGCCAGCACGCCGAGAAGGGACGCCCGGCCCCCGGTCCCCGGCCGTTCGGCTACGAGCCTGACCGCGTGACGAAGCGCGAAGCGGAGGCCAAGGCGGCGGAGGCGGTCTATCGGGCAATTCTCGCCAAGGGCAAGCTCGCGGCGCAGGTTCGCATGTTGAACGATGCCGGGCTGCGAACCGGGCAGGGAAACCTGTGGCGGACGGAGACGCTGCGCAAGTGGCTCACCAGCCCACGTAACGCCGGTCTGCGCTCGCACCGGGGCGAGGTGGTCACCAAGGCAGCCTGGCCGGCCCTGGTGGACGAGGCGACATGGCGGGCGGTCAAGGCGATCTTGGAGAACCCATCTCGCAAGAGGACCGGTAAGTCCGCCAAGGGGATGAATACCGGGCTGGCCCGTTGTGGTGTCTGCGGTGAGACGGTCAACATGAGCGGCCAGTCGAAGACCGGGGCGAAGAACTACACGTGCCGCACGGGTAAGCATGTCAGCCGGGCGGTTGAGCCCGTGGACGAGCTGGTGAGTGATGTCGTGATCGCCATCATCGAGCGTGACGGGGCTGATCTGCTGGTCGACCACGATCGCCCGGACGTGGACGCGCTGCGTGAGGAGTTGGAGGCGAGCCGCGTTCTGCTCAAGCAACTCGGGATCGACTACGCCAAGAAACGCATTCCGAGGTCAACGATGCTCGCTGGCACCGAGGCAGCCGAGGCAGATATTGCCGAGATCGAGGCGAAAATGGCCGATGCGGGCCGCGTTGACGTCCTCGGCCCGGCTGTTGCCGCCCCGAACGTGCGGGAGTGGTGGTACTCCGACGAGGTGACCAACGACCAACGCCGCGAGATCATCGGCACGCTCATGGACGTCACCATCCTTCCCGCCGTTCGGGGGCGCAAGGGGTTCGACCCCGAGACGGTGAGAATCACGCCGAAGGATTCGGCGCGTCGGGCGAGCTGACGACCGCCGGCAGCATGACGAGTGATCGGCTTGTCATGCTGCCGGCCGATCCGATCGTCGGATAAGGAGGACGAGCGCCGAGCGTTGTTCCTCTGTCAACGGGGGCCACCCGTCAAGCAGCTTGCGTACGTACTCGGCGTTGTGGCGTCGAGTCCGTCCGCCCGTCTGGCCGCCTGGGAGAGCCCGAGGGTGGCGACTTGCGCGGGCGGGTGCGGTTTCACGGCCCATCGCGGTCACCGCCCGCACGTACGTCCTGAGCGGCATCGCGGGCGGCCTGGAGGTCGTCTGCGATGGCGTCGGCGAACATGGCTTGTCCGGCGGTGTGGCCGGTTCCGGCGTAGGTCCAGTGTTTGTCGGTGATGGCGTCGGGGGTGTCGTCGTGGGTGTCCTCCTGGTGCTGGTCGCGGCGGTGTTGTTCGCGGGCGGCGCGTAGCGCGGTGTAGGTGGTGGAGTAGGCGCGGCTTTTGCTGGCGATGTGGCCTCGGTAGCCGAGTTGGTGTGCCCACCGCCGCAGGTTCAGCGCCTTGTACTCGGGTCGCCTGCCGAGGGTCCAGCAGATGCGGATGAGGGTGCGGGCGTGCTCGGTGACGGGAAGCACCGAGATGCTGATGGCGTGGCGGATGGGCCGGTCCACGGTGATGCCGGCGACATCAGGCTTGGTGACGTACTTGGCGATGTAGGAGGCCACGGCCCGCTCGGTCAAGTCGTCGTCGCCGCCGCGACCGGGCAGGATGGGCCGGATGTCGAGCTGCGCCCCGAACCGCAAGATGGTGTCGAGGCCGGGCACGGCCAGGTGCACCCGGCGCGTCGCGGTGCGGATGGTCTGCACCAGCAGCGGCAGGGTTGCCCATGCCGGGGTTGGGGTGTCGGGGGTGGGGCCGTCGAAGCGCATGACGGCGTGGAAGTGCACCGAACCGCGCCGCTGGTACTCCGCGACCTTGGCGTAGGCGACGCGGACCGTGTTGCGGGCGGCGGTGCGGGAAATGCCGCGCGTGGTGGCGATGCCCTCGTAGAGGTTGCGGTGCAGCCGTTGCCACAGGTCGCGGGTGTGGGCGTTCCACAGCACCGCGGCCGGGTAGTCGTAGCACTCCGGGCACAGTGGGGAGCCGGTGAGCGCGTCGCCGCTCGGGTGCCGGTCGAGGCACCACAACGGCCGGCCGTGACCGCAGACGAGGCCCCGACGACCGCGTGACGGCCGGCAGGGCTCGTCGGTGGTGTGCCGGTGGACCGGGCCGAAGCTCGGCGCGGTGAACGTCACGAACACACGCGGATGCCTGCGCACAGTGTCGGGGACGCCCTTGCCGCCGGCGAGCCCCGACACAACAAGTTGGTACGTGTCGCCCTGGTGCAGCCGGGCGCACGGTTCGCAGCGGGACTGGCGGCGGTTGCCGCAGGCGATGGTGAGCCGCCCGTGCGGCTGCTCCGCCGACGTGAACGCGTGCACCAGGCGGCCGGTGGCGGCGTCCACGGTCATCGTGTGGCCGACCAGGTGCACGGGATGTTGGCAACCGCCGATGTGCCGGACACGCGCCAGCCAGGCCCGGAAGTCGGGGTGCGTGGCCGTGGACAGGATCTCGCGGTCGGTGAAGGTCAATCGTTGAAAGTCGCGACTTGAGTTATTTTCGCGCATGGGAATCCCCGTCCAGAAATCTCAGGTCTATTTCTTGCTTAACAATGTCGGAGTCCAACTCCGACAATCGATGTCCTTGCATGCCCAGCCACGATGGCCATAGCGTTCCGGCAGGCATGTGAGCGTCTGTCGATTCAGGGCCCCGGATTCCGCATGCCCCATCCCCCGAAATCACGGTGGACGGCGAATAGCCGAACAGCAACCGCCGGACGCCCACACGGAAGAAGAGGCGATGGTCAATCGATTCGTAAGGCTGCTACTCACCGCAATACTGGTGATCGTCGGCGGACTCGCTGCGAGCGCCGCCCCCGCAGTCGCAGACTCCAGCCCTGCCGCTACTACGAAGGCATACACGGAAACCACGACCACAACCGGGGCCGACCAGTGCTCCAGCCCGGTAAGCGCACGCAAGGGTGCGTGGATGTGCCCGGACACGTCGAAGGTGCGGGCCAACGCGGGAACCTGCTCGGCGTTGGGCTGCTGGTACTACGTCGCGAACTACTGGGCCGAGTTCAGCGGCGATGGCGTCTACGGCTACAACGGCACCACCCTGGGCAGCACCGAGTTCTTCATCGAGGTGAAGTTCAGCGGAGGCAGCTCCACCTCAAAGCCGTTCCAGTTCGAGTCAACGCGCGGCACCAAGCAGGTCCGGGCCTCCGGCGAGCGGCTGTACTTCAGTAGCGCCCACCCCGAGGGCTACCCGGTCAGCGGTGGCGCGTCGTACCGGACGTGGAGCGGCGGCCCCTATGGAGCCTCGGCGCTGGTGAACTGCTTCGGCTCGGGCGGCTACAGCGCGTACGAGGGCACCGTGGCTCACGCCGGGGTGGCTCACCAGTTCGACTGGACAGACCCGTCCAGCTCGTACCCCGGCCGCTGGTACACCTTCATCAAGAGCCCAAAGTTCCACCGCAACTCCGCCGGTGCCTACAACCTCGACAACCCGCCGCAGATGGGTAGCGCCTGGTACGGCTCCGGGTGGAGCCCGTCCTGACGCACCGAGCGAAAACTGTCTGAGTAACCTCTGACGGTCGAGCGCCGCGTGATCGGCAATTGATCACGCGGCGCTCGATCCGCATTGCCTCCCGGATCTGAAAGAGTCGGGTAGCATCCGCTCATGGAGCAGTCTCGCCGCCGCACGGAAGCCTTCTACCTGCCTGCCGATATGCGCGACGAAGAAATCGCACCCGAACAGGTCACGCCTTCTCCCCGCCCCGGACATGGCACCGTCTACCTCCACAAGGGCCGCAGCCTAGAACGACGCATTGTGTGGGCCGCGAAGTGGGTAGACCCCCTGCCAGGAGGCCACACGGCCGGCATAGAGGAAATCGAAGGCACCCGCGACGAGGTTCTGAGGTGGGCGCGGTCGCGTCCGGCAGCGGCCCTCGTTATCCCCACAGAGCAAGAACCGTATTGGGTTCCAGCACCAGACAACGACGACGAGATCAATTTCTAGGCTCGGTCAGTCCCGGCTCTCCTTTCACGCATCCGGTGGGGTTAGCCCCGGCAGTCGCGGCGCCAGGTGTGCCGTGGCCGCAATGACCGCCGCCAGTTCCTCCGGCGACAGGTAGACCGAGCGGGCGCGGATCCAGCCGGCTTCGTCGGCGGTGGTGACCGCGATGCCCTTTACCGCCGGGTCGATCTGCTGGGCGGCGTCCACCGCGTCCGGGTAGAGGTCACCGAGAGTCATCTTCACGGTTTCCTCGTCGTTGACCCGCAGGCAGATCCGACCAGCGAGCTGGGCACGCAGCGCGGTCACGCCAGGGCCGAAGTCGGAACCGACCCGCTGCCCGGCCACGATCACGTGCACGCCCAGGGCCGCGCCGAGCTGCGCCAGCCGCAACAGGTTCGTCGTGGCCCGCAGCGCTTCATCCTTGTCCGCCCGGGAGGCGACCAAGTACAGCTCGGCCAACTCGTCGACGATCACGACCACCGGCACCGGCCGCGCATCGGGCGGAAGCTGCCAGATGTTGCGCGCCCCGTGCTGGCGGCACAGGCCCATCCGCCGCTGTGTCTCCGCGACGAGTGCGGCCAGGATGTCCGCCGCTTCCGCCCGGTCGGTGGCCAGAGCAGACAGCCGGGGTGCGTGTGGAGCCAGCTCCATGCCGCCCTTGCAGTCGATCCCGACCAGCGCCACCGGCCGCGCCGCCCACCGCGCTACGGCGGCATTGATCAGCGTGGACTTGCCCGACTGCGTGGCCCCGGTGATCAGCCAGTGCGGAAAGGTCACCAGGTCGACCACCCACCGCTGCCCGTCCTCCCGCTGCCCCACATCGGCCGCCAGGTCCGCCGGCACCGCAACCGCCGAGGCAAGCGGTTCGATGGCCTCCGAGGGGCGGGAGGTCATCGCGGCCTCCTTCAGTGGCGGCCCGGTCGCCCAGGTCGCCGCTTCCGTCCGCTTCGCGGTAAGGGGATCGGCGGTGAGGATGGTCAACCGGACCCGGCCGCGTCGTCGCGCGTCGACCCGCACCGCGTGCACACCCCAGGCGTGCGCCATCGCCTCCGCCGCGTTGACGAACGGCTCCGGGACCTGCCCCGGGTGCAGCACGATCACCGCCGTCGCCCCGAAGGAGCGGGGTCGGATACGCCGCAGCAACGGCAGGACCGGCATGATCGGCCGACCCCTCACGAGCAACGGCCCGAGTTGCTCGGTGGTGGGCCGGTCGGTGCCGGTCAAATCCGCGTTGAGGCACAGGTGCCGCCAGGACCGGCGCATCCTCGTGCGCAGCAGCGGAAACCCGAACAGGTACCAGTGCACGCGGGGTGCCAGCCGGCGCAGCAACCGCGACACCACGACCAGCGCGACGATAACGGCACCCAGGACCACAGCGGCGGTGACAATGGTGGGTAGCCATGACTGGATCCGTTCCAGGGTGACCCCCGGGAACTCCGGCGCGAAGCCGGGGAACCCGGGAGTCATCGACGGTGACGGCGTAGGCGGCGGGGCCGATGCCGGCGACATCACCTCTGCGGCGATCATGAGCCGGTGGCCTTACCGCCGCCGCGCTCCCGCTGAGGCGGACCCGGTACCGCAGCAGACGACGAGCCCGCGCGGTTGTCGGTACGGGGACGGACCGGGTAGATCGACGCCGCACGGTAGGACAAGCCGTGCCGACCCTCGATCTCCCACAGCGACACGTCCAGCTCAGTCACGCCGACCGGGCTGCCCTCCGTGACGCCTTCCGGCTGGGCGGAGGTCTGCACGTCAATCACCGATGCCTTGCGGGTACCGGCGCGGCGCACCGCGAGCCCGGTCACCCACAGGTGGTTACCGTCGCGGTCCTTGCGCTGCTCGCCGTCAAGATCGGTCTTGGGTTCCGGCGCAGCCACGCACAGCAGGCCGGTCAGACGAGAAAGATCAACAGGGATGCTGTTCACAACAAACTCCAAAGGTTGGATGAGGTAGTGCTCTACAGGTGGTGCCGTACAGGTGGTGCTCACAGGTGATGCGGTCGTCGGGACAGGGACAGCACGGAGCCGGGCAGCCCGGGGCGGGCCACGACTCCGCACCACCGACACGAGGCACGACGAGAACGGCCACGCGACGGCGCGGCCGGCATGACATGACACAGCGAACCTCCATAAAGGACAGACGGCGGCGACAGTGCCGCCCAGGACCAGGACGACGAGCACGACGGGACCGAGCCCGAGACGAGGCGACCCATGCCGGCGACCGAGGACCGGGCGGACAAGGCCAGCCGACGCGAGCCGGGCGAGCAGACGCCGCGACAACTCGCAGCCGAACGGCCACGAGCAGACGGCAGCACGGGAACCGGCGCAGACCCAGCGCACCGGGCGACCAACGATCACGGCCAGAACGCCAGGGGCGAAGCGAGCGCGGTCAGCACCCCGGAGGGGCGAAGGTGCGTACGAGTTTCCCTACTTGGTCAAGAAACGGGATCGGCATGGCCGATCCCGCGACAGAGGGAAGGAGCGGTGGGCGGGGTCGGGGGCTGCGGCCTAGCGGCCGGTCCCCCGCCCCGCCCCAGAAGGAAACAGAGCGCACACGACACCGGAGACGACCAGCACCAACGCCAGGCGTCAGAGCCTCACGCCGGACCCCCGGAGCACGGGCACACGCCACCCCGCCACCGACCACGATGGACGATGGCACGAACAGACCGCGACCACACCCGGCAGCGAGATGGGCGCGCACCCGGAGCATCGCCGCGACCAGGACGCCAGCCGACACGCCCGAACCGCGACCGGACCTCACCGATCCAGCCAACACCAGCCGAAACCGCAGGCCACAACATCGAAAGCACCGACGACGCCCGTGCGGTCGATCCACGGCCGGACTCTGAGGTGCTGCCGCGCCGGCAAGCCGGCTTGCCCCCGAACGCCGACGCTGAACACCGTGAACACCGCACCAGCAGGCACAACGCCACCGCCGATCCGGGATCCATGATCTCCACCCCCTCCCCGGGGCGTCGCATCGTGAGTAAGGGTCCTTCTACCAACTGAAGGGGACCGTTCGAGGTCCGAATATTCCAAGATCAAAAACTTCGTCGGTGCAACTCGAAGATTTTTTCTGGCCCGCGCGTACTCTCAAGAGATCACGGTCAGGCCGGCATGGGGGGCCGGTCCGGCTGTCGGTTGTGGAGCCGAGCGACAACGGGCGCTCGCAGCGGGGGCCACACAACGCCGTGGCACCCACACGCGGATCTCTCGTACGCTTGTGCGACTCCCGGCGGCGTCCGCAGCACGCCGGGGACCGCACGAAGGGTCAGCGTCGACCCGGCTTATCACCGCCGACAGGCGGCCCGGCGTGTCCCACCCAGCCCGAGGCGACGTTGGGAGGACACGAACCCGTGCCCGAACACCGAGTGCCCACCAGGCACCCCCACGGCATCGCCGTGCCCGGCCAGCTCACGTTTCGCCGCCCACCGGCCACCGGCACCGACGAGCCACCCGACCCGGTAGCTGCGCTGCTCAAACACAAGGCCCTGCCCACCAGCCAAGTCCTCTCCGCCGCCATCGCACTGTGCCGCGTCGGCGTGCCGAAGGGATGGATCACCGGCAGCAACGATCCCCGCCCCGCGCCCGCCGATCAGGTGCTGCGCCGCCTGCTCGCCGACGACGCCACCCACGAGATCAAAGACCAGGTATGGCGGCACATCGTCGGCCAGGTCCGCGACGACCCCGACAACCGCGAGGACTGGAACCTCTACGCCCTCGGCGTCGCCGCCGGTGGACTCCTGTCCCGCTCCGCCCGCCTCGCCATGCCCGACGACCCCGCCAACCGCGTCATACAAGCTCAGTACCGGCTGATTCACGCCTTCCTCGACCGGATGCAAGCCACCGTGACCACCGCGGCCGGCCACACGCGGTGGCGGCTGGACATCGCCCGGCCCAACGTCTACTCCCGGCTGCTTGGCGGCGCGTACGACCAAGCCAGCGGACGCACCGCACACCGCCGCAAACAGCGCACCCGCCGCCCCGACGAAACCGCAGCCGAGCACCAAGCCCGCATCGCGCGCCTCCGCGAGGAAGAACCCCGAGAGATGCCCGTGGGCGGCGACGACGAACTCAGCGCCCACCACGCCAAGCACCACAACGGACCCGACCGGCGAGGCACGGAGGCCGTCATCGCCCGCCTACAAGAATTCGTCGCCCAGTCCGCACAGATGCCACCCGCCGACCGGATCGACCCCACCAGCGCCGAACTCCTGCGGCGTACCTACCTCGATGGCGAACCCCTCGGCCAAGTCGCCGCCGATCTGAACCTGTCCCCAAGCAACGCATCCAAACGCCGCGCCACCGCCGCCCGGCAACTCCGACGACTCATCGCCCGGCGTCTACCCCAACAGCGACCACACAGCTAAGAGCGTGTCTCAGGTGGTGAGTTTGAGGTAGCGCTTGTGGCAGGTCAGGGCGGCGGCGAGGGTGACGAATGC
>NZ_JBNCLD010000023.1:0-90004 GCF_049844505.1 Micromonospora sp. DT229
CGCATTCGTCACCCTCGCCGCCGCCCTGACCTGCCACAAGCGCTACCTCAAACTCACCACCTGAGACACGCTCTTAGTCTTGGCCCAGTCGATCCAGGCGTCAGGCACATTCGGCTTCACCTCGATGTCGAAGTAGGCCTGAATGACCTCGACCTTGCCGGCCGCACCGGCAGTCGAGCCGCCGTAGGTGAACGGGACGTTCTCGGTGTCGCGCTTCTTGGTGTTCGGTTTGGTTTTTCCCTTGCGGTCGAGCACTGGCTGGCCAGAATCGTCGAGGAGGGGGCGTTCGATGGTGATAGTCCAGTAACCGAACTCGTCGTTGCGCAGCACCTTGGAGTAGTCCGGGTCGGCGTCGGTAAAGGCGGCGTACAGCTTGACGACCCTGGCGAGATCAGCGTCGCTGATCTCGCGGCCCTTGGAGCCGAGGTTCTTCCGCATCTTGGTCCAGAATGACGTGCCGTCTATGAGCTGAACCAGGCCCCTGCGGTCGGGATGCTTGGTGTTGTCGAGGATCCAGATGTAGGTGGCAATTCCGGTGTTGAAGAACATGTTGGTCGGTAGAGCGACGATGGCATCGACTAGGTCGTTCTCCAGCAGCCATTTTCGAATGTTGGAGGGGCCGGATTCGGCGGCGCCGTTGAAGAGCGGCGAGCCGTTCATGACGATCCCGGCCCGGCCACCGCCGTCCTCCGGTGCCCGCATCTTGTGGGCCAGGTGGAGCAGGAAGAGCATCTGTCCGTCCGAGGTCGACGGGAGGCCGGGGGCGAATCGGCCGTAAGGCCCGGCTTCGTCGCGCTCTTTCGTGACCGCCTTGGCGTACTGCTTCCAGTCGACACCGTAGGGCGGATTGGACATACAGAAGTCGAACGGGCGACCCTTGAAGGCATCGTCGGTAAGCGTGTTACCGAAGGCGATGTTGCTCGCATCGTAGCCCTTGGCCAGCAGGTCAGACTTGCAGATTGCGTACGACTGCGGGTTGTACTCCTGGCCATACAGCCTCAGTTTCGCACCGGGGTTCTGGGCAAGCAGGTGCTCCTCGGCTAGGGCAAGCATGCCACCAGTGCCTGCAGTGGGGTCGTACAGCGAGCGGACGATGCCGGCCTGAGTCAGGTCAGCGTCCTTCTCAGCGAAGAGCAGGTCTACCAGCAGTCGGATCGCGTCCCGCGGAGTGTAGTGGTCGCCGGAGGTCTCGTTCGCGGCCTCGTTGAACTTACGGATGATGTACTCGAACGCGTCGCCCATATCGGCATTGGAGACGACGTTCGGATGCAGGTCGATGGCCTTGAAGGACGTAATGATCTCGCGCAGGAGCCCTGCCTTCTCCAGGGCGAGGATCTCTTTCTTGAAGTCGAAGTACTGGAACACGTCGACATCAGGCGAGAACCGGTCGATGTAGTCGGCCAGGTTGTCCGCCAGCCCATCGGCGTCAGTCAGCAGATTGGCGAAGGAGTAGTTCGAGGTGTTGTAAAACGGCTGGCCGGTCGCCTTCTTGACCTCGATCTTGAGCCGGTTGGGATTGTCGTACTTCGCCGCCAGCGCGCGCACCGTGTCCCGGTCGGGTTCAAGGATGCAGTCGAGTCGTCGCAGGATTGTGAGCGGGAGAATCACGTTGCCGTACTGGTTGGGGCGGTAGGGGCCCCGAAGCTGGTCGGCGATAGACCAGATAAAGCTACCGAGGGTGCTCACAAAGCTCCTTACGGGATTCACTCGACGATAGGTGTTGGACGCCCCGCACTAGCCCGCGCACGCCGTTAGAGCAAGCGGCGCACAGTCTGCAGCAGCCGGTGCGTCACAAGAACATCATCAGCCATCAGACACGATGCGTGTCATGGGGGCGGCGGCACCACGCCGGTCACGTTGAGTAAGTCCTCGTAACCGATCGAACGCCGCTCATGCCGCAGATAGGTCACTACGACCGGTGTCCGCCGATGCTGAACCGACGAGGTTCCGTGCTGGAAACCGATCGGGATAAGAGCTGGTAGTGGCCGCTGGGTCAGCGGCCACCACCAGCACAGGGATGGGGTTGCGGGTCTAGGGGGTGGGGGTACGCAGGCTGGTGGTGAAGGTGGTCCAGGAGGTGGGGGAGAAGGTCAGTACGGGGCCGTTGGGGTCCTTGCTGTCGCGGACGCCCACGCCGCCACCGGGAAGTGCGTCGGCAACTTCGACGCAGGCTCCCTGGTTGCCGCTGCGGCTGCTCTTGCGCCACTGGACAGTCGTGTCAGCCACGGGTGAATGCCTCCATTGTTGCGGTTATCAAGGTCCTCGACGACTCCTCGTCGAGTGCTCGTGAGGTCACGTCGTCCCACGCGAGTTTGTACGCCGCGACCTCGGTTGCCTTGTCGAGGTAGAGCGCACCGGTGAGGCTGTCGACGTAGACCAGCGGTGGCTCAAGGGGTTCCGAGGTGCCGGGCACATTCGGGAACTCCAAGATGAAGAACGCGGATGTCATGCCGCCATGCGCCCCGGCTGCGAAGGGGAGGATCCTGATCGTCACGCTGGGGGACCGGCTGACATCGAGCAGGTGTTGAAGCTGGGCTGCCATGACCTCCGGCCCGCCGACGGCTCGTCGGATGGCGCCTTCGCCCAACACGACCGCAAGGTGCGGTGGTCGCGGGTTGGTGAGCAGGCGTTGACGCTCCATCCGGAAGTCGACCTGCCGCTTTACATCCTCGGGGTCGATGAGGCCCTTCGGCACACCCGTCACGGCCGTGGCGTATTCACGGGTCTGGAGGAGTCCGGGCACCGCTTCGGGGCCATACTCCCGAATCCGCTCGGCACTGCTTTCCAGCCTGACGAACAGGCCGAACCAGCTCGGTAGGCGGGTGTTGGTGTAGTCGTGCCACCAGGCGCTGGCGCCCTTGGTGCGGGTTTCGCCGCCGAGGGCGAGTAGTTCGGCGCGGTCTTCGGCGCTGGCCTCGTACAGCTCGCACATCGCCTTGATCTCGATGTCGCGGAACTTGATGCGGGGGTCGCCGGCTTCGATTCGGTGGATGGTTGCGGGGCTGCGTTGGAGAAGGATGGCAGCCCTCTCCTGACTCATCCCTGTCTCTTTGCGGAGGGCCGCCATCTTGCGGCCGATCCTCCGCCTCAACAGGGCCGATCCGTCAGTGTCGGACACGGAGCCTCCTATCACCACTTTGCCAAACAGCAGCATACAAACGATGGGCCACTTGATCACGTTCTGCGCATTGCTGCCCTGACCAGGGCTAACGTCTTGTGAAAGCGCTAATGTGCAATCCCTTTCATGATTTGGATTGATGTGCTGCATTGCATTCTGCCCTATCGCAGCCAGACGATGACTCTCAGCAAGTTGTCCGGCATCCCCGGCGACAGCAAAACCTCACTTGTGGACGGCCAGCGGCTGTCCGTTGAGGACTTACCCGCCCCACCGTGCCGCCCACAGGCGCCACGAGCCGGGTGCGGGGATCGCACCGCTTCCCCCGATCGGAGCGGTCCCCGCACCCACCCCGTCGGGGTGCGCGGTCGGTGCCAGGGAAGGCCCGGCCGCGCATCTCTCGCAGAAAGGTGATGGCAGTGCGCCTCAAGTGGTTCGTACCGGCCAACGCCGACCACTCGTTCCCCCCGTTCGGCCTCCGCCCCACCGGGACCCCCACCCGCCCAGTTGATCGAGAGGTTCTGGTCTCCGGAGATGCCCATCGAAGACCAGAACCTCTTGATCAACCCCGAAGCGGCGGGGGCGACGACCAGGGCGGGCGCGGTGGGCGGGAGGGGGTGGAGCATGGGGCGGGCGGTGCCTGAGGTTGCGGCGGGGACGCTGCTGCGGCTCGATCCGGGTGACTGGTCGTACGGCCGGGACCTGATCCCCGGTACCGCCGTGGCCGTGACCGTCGCCTGCGTCCGTGAGCTGCCGAATCGGGCGGACGAGTGGGTGTGGGTGCTCGGTCACCGGCCGGAGTGCGAGTACCCGCACGTCGACCGGCATCCGCCGTGCATGGAGGTGCGGGTCAAGGTCACCGCGCTGCATGACCAAAGGCAGGCGAGGTGACCGGCACCGACGACGGTGACCGTCCCGTCGATCGCTTCGAGGCCGCGCGCAACACCGTGCGCCAGCACCGCGACGGGCGCACCTGCTTCCACTGTCAGGACGGCGGGTGCGGGCAGCACACCTGGGCGGTCGAGGAACTCGGTCGCCATCCCGGCGGCCGGAAGCTCCTTCGGCGGCTCGGGTTTCCCATCGACGATTCGACCGAGGAGGGCCGGCCGCGGTGAACAGCACACCCCATGGCGACTATGCCCCACACCTGCGCGAGCATCCGGCGCCGGTCGAGCCGGCCCGGCCGGTGCGCGCCGTCGGCAGCGCCGCGATGCCGAACAGCGTGCGTCTCGCCGACGAGTTCTTCTACCTGGCGCACGACGACCAGACCGGCCGGTCGCGGCTGTTCGAGTCGGCGACGGCGTACGGCCTGTCCGCCGCGCTGCTCGCCGAGCTGTACGGCGAGGGTCGGATCACCTTCGAGGGCCGACGCCTGCGGGTGATCAACGCTGTCCCGCCGAAGGACTGGCTGCAACACCTCGTCCTCGACCGCCTGGTGGCGGAGCCGCGTCACACCGAGACCCGTACCTGGTTGGCGTACTTCGCCACGGCCGCCTACGAGCAGGTGGCCACCCGGATGTGGCAGCGCGGGCTGCTCCGCCAGCAGCAGGTCGGTCGGCTGTGGCGGCAGCGCACCGTGTACGTGCCGACGGACATGAACACGGCCGCCTGGTCGTGGGCCCGGCTGTCCTTCCAACTGCGCAACCATCGACCCCTGAACGCCTTCGATGTGGCCCTAGCCGGTCTGGCGATGCACACCCAACTCGATCCGATCCTGCTCGACGGCACACCCCTCGCCGTCCGTGGGTTCCTGCGTCAGCAGGTCGAGCAGGCCCCGCCACCGCTGCGGGACCTGCTCGCCGACCTCGGTGCCGTCGTCGGCAGCGCCGTCCTGAGCCACCGCACCACCTGACTGTCCCTTTCGTTCATCCCTTCTCGTTGAGAGAGAACCCATGTCCCACTCGAAACCCGACACCGTCTCCGCCGTCCTCGCCCGAGGGCGGCTCGGTATCCCCTCGGTGGTGTTCTTCGTGATCGCCGCCGCCGCACCGCTCACCGTCGTCGCGGGCGGCGCGACCACCGGGTACGCGGTCACCGGGGTCACCGGCATCCCCGTGTCCTATCTGGTGGTCGCGGCCGTGCTCGCGTTGTTCGCGGTCGGCTACGTGGCCATGTCCCGCCGGATCGTCAACGCGGGCGCCTTCTACACCTACGTCACCCGGGGGCTCGGCCGCCCGGCCGGGGTCGGCGCCGCCATGATCGCGCTGCTCGCCTACAACGCCATGCAGATCGGCCTCTACGGTGGGGCCGGCGCTGTCACCGCCCAGTTCCTCAACGACCGGTACGGCGTCGACCTGACCTGGTGGGTCTGCGCCCTCGCCGTGTGGGCGGTCGTCGCGGTGCTCGGTGTCGCCCGGATCGACCTCAACGGCAAGGTCCTCGCCGTCGTCCTGGTCGCCGAATGCGTCGTCGCCCTGACCTTCGACGCCATCATGGTCACCCACCCGGCCGACGGGACCGTCAGCTTCGACACCCTCGCCCCCTCCCACGTTGTCGCCGCCGGTATCGGCGCGGCCCTGGTCACCGCGATCACCGGGTTCGTCGGCTTCGAAGGCACCGTCGTGTTCAGCGAGGAGACCAAGGACCCACGGCGCACCATCGCCCGCGCCACGTACATCGCGGTCGCCGTCACCGGTCTGCTGTACGGACTGTCGGCCTGGGCGATGTCCGTGGCCACCGGCCCGGACCGCATCGTGGCGGCGGCCCGCGCCGACGGCACCGACCTGATCTTCAACCTGGTGTCGCCGTACCTGGCCGACAGCATCATCACCGTCGCCCGGATCCTCTTCATCACCTCGCTGTTCGCCGCCCTGCTCAGCTTCCACCACACGGTGGCCCGGTACCTGTTCGCGCTCGGCCGCGAGCGGGTGCTGCCCGCCGTGTTCGGTCGCACCAGCCGCCGTACCGGCGCCCCGAAGGTCGGCTCCCTCGCCCAGAGTGCGCTCGCGTTCTGCGTGCTCGTCGGCTACGCCGTGGCCGGGGCCGATCCGATCGTGCACCTGTTCTTCTGGGTCACCGTCACCGGTGGGCTCGGGGTGCTGATTCTGATGACGATCACCTCCGCCGCCGTGATCGGCTTCTTCGCCCGCATCACGCATACCGAAGGACCGTGGCGGTCACTGATCGCACCGGGCCTGGCCACGGTCGCGCTGGGCGGGATCCTCACCGTGACGCTGCGGGAGTTCGCCACGCTGCTCGGCGTCGCGCCGGACTCGCCGCTGCGCTGGGCATTCCCCGCCGGGTACGCCGCCGTCGCGCTGCTCGGCGTCGCATGGGCGCTGGCCCTGCGCACCACAAACCCCGAGGTGTACGCCGCAGTCGGCCTGGGCGCGGACCGCGACACCGGACCCCTGCGCACCCCCGACACCCTCCGCCAGCCCGCCTGACCAGGGAGAAGCCGTGACCGTCAGCAACAACGATCTGCTCGTCCGCCCCGCCGCCGAGGCCGACGCCGGGCCGCTGATCGGCGTCCTCGCCGAGGCGTTCCACGAAGGCCCGCTCGCCGACTGGCTCATTCCCGACCCGGTCGACCGGCGGACCGTCTACTACGAGTACTTCGCCGACGCCTTCCAGCACGGACTGGAACACGGGCAGGTCTACACCACCGGCGACCAGACGGCCGTCGCGATCTGGTACCCCCGCCTCGAACCCACCCCGGTCGACACCCACAGCCGACTGGCGACGTTGGAACGCATCGCGGGCCCGTACGCCCCGAAGTTCGTGCTGCTGGAGGAGATGTTCGACGCCTTCCACCCCGACGACCCGCACCACTACCTCGCCTACCTGGCCGTCGCCCCGACCCGGCAGAACCGGGGCATCGGCGCCGCGCTGCTCGCCGACCAGCACCGTCGTCTCGACCAGCTCGGCCTGCCGGCGTACCTGGAGGCCAGCAACATGCGTAACCGGCGGCTCTACCTCCGCCTCGGCTACCACGCCGGCCCCACCATCGTGCTGCCCACGAAAGGGCCCGTCATCTGGCGGATGTGGCGCGGCGCCCCCACCAGCGGCGGCCGGAGCCCCTTCCCGCGCACCCGGCTACACCGGCGGTCCCTGTGACCGCCCCCCACCACCCGCGACCAGCTACCGGTCACCGTCGACCTCGACCCCCGCAAGCTTGCCGTCGACTCGGGTGAGCCCGCACGGCAGGTCGGCCGGCGTGGGGGTTGATCAGGTCCGGCGCGAGGTCGCCGAGTCGGCCACCGCCGAGCCGATCCCGGGACTGATGCCGGTGATGGCCAGGTCGAGCAGGCGGGCGGCCTCGGCGGCGGGGTCGGGGTGGTGGGTGGTGGCCAGCGCGATGCCGGTCATCAGGGTGAGCAGGTCGTCGATCGTCACGCCCGGAGCGAGAGCCCCGGCGGCGGACGCGCGCCGGACCAGTGGCTCGCCCGCGGCGGTGAGTTGCGCGCAGGCACAGTAGACGTGGGTGTCGTCGGGGCCGGCCACCCGGTCGCGATTCAGTGCCTCGGCCAACCCGCTGATGGTGGTGGCGGAGGCGATGACGGCCCTGAGCCACTCCAGCAGCGCGGCACGCGGATCGGCTCGTTCGGCCCGGTCGGCGGCGTGCGCCGCGAGGGCCTCGACGCGCTCGCGGAAGACCGCCGCCAGCAGTGCGTGACGGCTGGGGAAGTGCCGCCGTACGGTGCCTGAGCCCACTCCGGCGACGCGGGCGATCTGCTCCAGGGATGCGTCGGCGCCGTGTGCGGCGACCTCCTCCACCGCGACGGCGAGCAGGCGTGCGTAGTTGCGCCGCGCGTCGGCGCGCTGCGCAGCGGTCATGGTCGCTCAGCTCCAAGGTTGCTAAGTGGCGGGGTCCGCCGTATCTTACCGGAGTAGAAACGGCGGGCCACGCCGTTTAGCGAGAGGGGTCTCATGTCCAACGAACTCGTACCCGTTCTGGTCGTCGGCGCCACCGGACGACAGGGCGGCGCGACCGTCCGCGCGTTACGGGCGGCGGGCGTACCCGTCCGAGCGTTGGTGCGTGACCCGGAGACCGACCGAGCGAGAGCCGTCGCCGCTCTCGGTGCCGACCTGCGGACCGGTGACCTGAACGATCGTGGCTCCCTGATCGCGGCCGCGGAGGGAGCCCGCGCGGTCTTCTCGGTCCAGATGCCCGAGCTGAAGGGGGAGTCCCTCGACTTCGACGGCGAGGTGACTCAGGGCGTCAACCTGATCGAGGCGGCACTTGCCGCCGGGGTGCCACAGTTCGTGCACACGTCTGTCTCCGGCGCCGGGCAGCACGCCGAGGCCCCCGGCTGGCACGAGGGCCGGTGGACTGCCCTGAAGCCCTACTACGACGCCAAGACCGCCATCCAGGATCGGGTACGCACGGCCGGGTTCCAGCACTGGACGCTGATCAAGCCGGGGTGGTTCATGGAGAACTTCCTGCCCTCGATGGCCTACCTGCTTCCCCGGGGCGTCGAGGGCGGGCTGGTGACCGTGCTGCGGCCGGAGACCCGGTTGTCCCTGGTCGCGGTCGACGACATCGGTCGAGCGGCGGCGGCGGCGATCGCGGCACCGGAGCGCTTCCACCAGGTCGAGCTGGAACTGGCCAGCGACTACCTGTCGATGACGGAGATCGCCGAGGTCATGTCGCGCGCCCTGGGTGTGCCGCTGACCGCGCCGAGGATGACCGAACAGGAGGCGCTGGCGGCCGGTATGCCGGCGTTCGGGGCCGTCTCCCACTGCTTCGTGGAGGTGGCCGGGCAGCCCGCCCGTCCGGAGTTCGCCCGGGACCTCGGCATCCCGCTCACCTCCTTCGAGGAGTGGGCCTCGCGGTACCTGTCCATCGGGGTGCGGCCGGGCGGCGAGGACCCGGGTCAGGACTAGCTCAACCACGCCGCCGCGCCGGACAGCGCGGCCGATTGACGCGGCGACGAGGATCCGCCCAACCACGCCGCAGCGCCGCACAGCGCGGCGGTTGACGAGGTGATCGACTCCGTTTCGCCGTAACGGCGGGGTGCGGAGCGGTGGGAAACCGCCGTTTCGCCGAAACGGCGGCGGGCGGCCGAACGGCGGCGGCCAGCGTCGGTCAGCGTCGGTCAGATCTTCCAGCGTTTGCGGGGTGGGCGGACGGTGAGGTCGCCGAAGACGACCCGGCAGCGGACCTCGATGACCGGAGCGCCCGGGGCGACCGGACCCTTCAGTTTGGACTTCTTCTCGCCGAAGACCGCGGAGCCGGTGAGCCGGACCTCCGTGCCCTCCGGCACCACGATGGTGATACTGCCGAAGATGACGTTCGCCTCGATGGTGGTCACCTGTCGAGGCAACCGGGCCTCGTGCAGCTCGATCCGGCAGTCGCCGAAGACGGCCCGGGCGTCGATGTGTTCCGGCACCGACCAGGCGCCCTTGCGCACCTCGCTGCCGAAGACCGCGAGCAGCTTCTCCGTCGTCTGGGCGAGCGCCCCGGCGGGGCGGGCGGGGGAGCGGCCGGGGGCGTTCGGCAGGTCCGTGGTCAGCCGGGCCAGCTCACCCCGGGTCTGCGCGGAGTGGGCCGCGCCGACCCGATCGGTGTACTCGTCCAGGGTCAGCCGGCCCTCGGCCGTGGCCTTGCCGAGCAGTTCCACGATCTCCTCCCGTTCCCGGTCGGAGACGCGCAGTCGGTCATCGTCGTTGTGCCGTTCCCACTCCACGCACCGAGCCTACTGGTGCCCCGCACCGACCTGGGCAGCCGATGGTCCGGGCTTGCCCTGCCCCACAGGCTGCGGGCCGGAGCCGGTCGCCGCGATCCGTTTGCGCCCTCAGCTCGACAGGGCTCGCCGACCACCTGTCGCCCTCCGTCCCACCATTCCGGGCGCGGGCCGGAGAGCTGGACGACAGAGCTAGCAGGCGGCCGTGCCGACGAGCAGGTTGCCGTGTGGGATGTCGATCGATTGCCGGGGGGCCGGCAGGTCGACGGTGGGACGGCGGGTCTGTGCCGGGGCGTGCGCCCGGCGGGCCACCGCGTAGGTCTCGGCGGTACGGGCGGCGATGGTGGCCCAGCCGTACCGTTGGCCGACCATGCTGCGGGCCTGCCGGGCCACCCGGCGGGCGAAGACCTCGTCGCCGATGAGTCGACCGACCGCCCCGGCCAGGGCCGGTGGGTCGCTGTGCGGGAAGGTCACCCCGGTGACGCCCGGCTCGACGATCTCGGCCAGGCCGCCGGTACGGGCCACGGCCAGCGGTGCTCCGGCCGCCGCCGCCTCCAGGGCCACCATCCCGAACGGCTCGTAGAGACTCGGTACGACCGTCGCGTCCGTGGCGCCGAGGACCGCCGGCAGTTGGGTGTTGTCCAGGAATCCCGCGAAGCGGACGGTCCCGCCGAGACCCAGTTGCCGGGTCCGCTCCTCCAACTCGCCCCGGTAGGGGCCGTCACCGGCGATCAGCACCCGCAGCCCGGGGTGCCGGTCCCGCAACTGCGGCACGGCGTCCACCAGGTGCTGTACCCCCTTCTCGTAGACCAGTCGGCCGGCGTACCCGATCAAGGGGCCGTCGGCGGCGAACCGGGCGCGGGCGGCGGCGACCGCGCGGGGGCGGGCCCGCCAGGCCCGGTCGTCCACCCCGTTGGGCACTACGGCGACCTTCTCCTGCGGCACCTCGAACAGGGTGGTGACCTGATCGCGCATGTACCCGGAGCAGGCGATCAGCCGGGTGGAGGCGGTGCTGAGCCAGTGTTCGACACCGTGGATGGTGCGGTTCATCTCCTCCGGCAGCCAGCCCTGGTGCCGGCCCGCCTCGGTGGCGTGCATGGTGGTCACCAGGGGCAGGCGCAGGTGCTCGGCCAGGGTGATCGCGGTGTGCGCGACCAGCCAGTCGTGGGCGTGGATGACATCGAAGTCGCCGGTGGCGGCGGCGTGCAGGGCGGTGCGGGTCAGGGTGTGGTTGAACGCCATAGTCCAGGCCAGCAGCGAGCTGGTGGCCAGCGGAAAGGTGACCGGGTCCTCGGCGGCCCGCAGGATGCGTACCCCGTCGAGGTGTTCGGACAGCGGCGCCCCCGCGGCGTGGCGGGTGACGACGGTGACCTCGTGGCCGGCGGCGGCCAGTGCCACCGACAGAGCGTGCACGTGCCGGCCGAGGCCACCGACCAGGACCGGCGGATACTCCCAGGACAACATCAGGACCCGCTGCGGACGTACGGGGTTGATGTCGATGACGTCAGCGTTCGGTGACATGCGCGCCCCTTCTTGAGATGTCTGTGCGCGGCCCCGTCCCTGCGCCCGGCGGGTGGTGCTGCGCGGCTGCGGCCCAGTCACGACCCATCCTGCTGGCAGCTGGATAACCAGCGGAGACATCCCGATTGCGGGGCTGTAAAGCCCGTCGGTACGGCCGTCGGCGGCACCGGGATCGGACGCCGGGCGACATTGCGCCCAGGCCTGCGACAGGCGTAGCAGTCGGTGACCCGCACCTCCCGCATCTGTCTGATGACCTTGCCATGGCCCGGTTCGTAGGTTCTAACCGGACGCAGCACCGAGGGGCTCATGGCCCGTGCGCCAGAACCGGCGGGCGGTGCTCGGCACCCGGTGCCTGGAAGGAGAAACCACAATGCGAACCACGAGGCGATGGTTGGGTAGAACGGTGGCGGTCGCTATGACCGCCGCCGTGCTGCCGGTGACCCCCGCGCTAGCGCAGCCCGTGCAGGCGAACCAACTGGTCATCGCGAACGGTGTCACCCAGCCGGTCTTCGGCTACGCCGACGCCATCCGCGAACGGATCTTCGTCACCTCCGACGTCGACACCGACTCCGACGGCGCCCTCGACGTCGTGGCGATGGACATCATCCGGCCCAAGGCCAGCGACCAGGGCCTGCGGGTGCCGGTGGTCATGGACGCCAGCCCCTACTACTCGACCGTCTGCCGCGGCAACGAGACCGAGTGCAAGGCCGATCTCGACGGCGACGGCCTGCTCGACCAGTGGCCGCTGTTCTACGACAACTACTTCGTGCCGCGTGGCTACGCGGTCGTGCTGCTCGACATGATCGGCACCAACAACTCGACCGGCTGCCCGGTCACCGGCGGTTACGCGGACAACATCAGCGCCCCGACCGCGATCGACTGGCTCAACGGCCGCCGCAAGGGCGTCGACGCCGACGGCAACGAAATCGTCGCGAACTGGCACAACGGCAAGTCCGGCATGATCGGCAAGTCGTACGACGGCACCCTGGCCAACGCCGCCGCCGCCACCGGCGTCGACGGCCTGTCCACCATCGTGCCGATCTCGGCCATCTCCAGCTGGTACGACTACTCGCGTAGCAACGGTCTGGTGACCCGGGCCAACAACTACTCGGGCAGCCTCGCCAACACCGTCACCAACCCGAACCGTCGGGCGTACTGCGCCCCGGTGCGGACCCAGCTCGGCCAGGCTGGCGACGACGCCACCGGTGACTACAGCGACTTCTGGGCCGAGCGGGACTACGTGCCGCACGCCGACAAGGTCAAGGCCAGCGTCCTGCTGGTGCACGGCATCAACGACGACAACGTGCGGGCCGACCACTTCAGCAAGTGGTGGTACGCCCTGGCCGAGAACAACGTGCCGCGCAAGCTGTGGCTGACCGGCACCGGTCACATCGACCCGTTCGACTTCCGTCGCGCGGAGTGGGTGGACACCCTGCACCGCTGGTTCGACTTCTGGCTCCAGGGCATCGACAACGGCATCATGCGTGAGCCGATGGTCGACCTCGAGCGGCTGCCGGACGTCTGGGAGACCCACGCCAACTGGCCGATCCCCAAGTCCCAGCCGACCCAGATCTGGCTGCGCCCCGGCACCGACGGCGACCCCGGCGACATCTCGGTGAAGCCCGGCCCCGGCAACAAGAAGGCCACCTTCACCGACACCCCGACGATGAGCCAGGCCAACGCGATCCGGCACCCCTCGGACCCGGCGGCGAACAAGAACAACCGGCTGGTCTTCCTGTCCGAGCCGCTGAAGGCGCCGCTGCACATCTCCGGCACCCCGATCGTGCGGATCAAGGCCTCGGTCAACGGCGAGGACACCAGCTTCGCCGGTCTGCTCGTCGACTACGGCACCCGGGAGCGGTTCAGCACCTCCGGTGACGGCGTCCGCACCGTGACCACCGAGGACTGCTGGGGCGAGTCGGCCAACTTCGGTGGGCACAACGAGGAGGCCTGCTACCGGCAGGTCGTCAAGAACGTGGCCAGCAACCCGCAGGAGCTGGTCACCAAGGGCATCTACGACGGGCTCAACCTCGACTCGCTCTACACCTCCACGCCGCTGGTGCCGGGTGAGAAGAACGCCGTCGACATCCCGCTGCAGCCCGAGGACTACGTCTTCGAGGCCGGCCACCAGATCGGTGTGGTCCTGCTCGGCTCGTACTCCGGCTACAGCAGCCGGGCCAAGCAGACCCGCGCCGAGATCACGGTGCACTTCGACAGCACCCGGATCACCCTGCCGATCGTCGGTGGCCGTCAGGCCGCCGTGGCAGCCGGTCTGAACTGATCGAACGGTGGGACGCCCTCAGGGGCGTCCCACCAACCTCGCGTTCAGCTATGCGACGGGCCCGTCGGTGCGTGTCACCGGCGGGCCCGCAGCAGTTCCGCCACCGACCAGGCCTGGAAGGGGCAACCGGTGGCGGTGTGCGGTGCCGAGCCGTCGGCGGTCTCGCTTACCGAGCCGAGGCCGTACTCGCGCAGGTGCGCCTCCAGGCCGGTGAACAGCTCCGCCACCGGCAGGCCCGCCCGGCGGCCGGCGTCGGCGTACGGACCGATCAGCCACGGCCAGACGGTGCCCTGGTGGTAGGCGCTGTCCCGCTCGGCCGGCCCGCCCCGGTGCCGTCCGGTGAAGCCGGGGCAGTCCGGGGAGAGGCTGCGCAGACCCAGGGGGGTGAGCAACCCCGCACCGACCAGACCGACCGCCTGCGGGTCCGGCCGCAACGGCGCGTTCGGCAACGACCAGGCCAGCAACTGGTTGGGTCGCAGCAGGTCGTCGTCGTGGACGGCCGCACCCCCCAGGGGGTACGCGGGCGCGGGCGCGTCGACCACGTCGTGCAGCCAACCGGCCGGGGCGGGGAAGCGCCGCCGGAAGGCCTCGACCGCCTGCTCGTGCAGCCGGTGCAGCCCCTCGGCGTCCTGCCCGGCCAACTCGGTCAGCTCGGCGACCCCGGCCACCCCGTTGATCCACAGGGCGTTGACCTCGACCGGCTTGCCGTGCCGGGGGGTGACCGGCACCCCGTACACCCGGGCGTCCATCCAGGTCAGGGCGGCCCCGGGGGCCCCGGAGGTGAGCAGCCCGTCGGCCGGGTCGACAGCGATGCCGTACCGGGTGCCGGTCAGGTGGGCGTCGACCACCCCACGCAGCGCCGGCAGCAGTTCGTCCCCCAGGTCGGTGTCACCGGTGACGGTGACGTGCCGGCTGACCGCGTGCAGGAACCACAGGGTGCCGTCCACGGTGTTGTACTCCACCCGGCCGGTGTCGGCCGTGTTGGCCAGCATCCCCTCCGACAGGGTCGCCGCGTACCTGCGCAGCAGTTCCCGGCCCAGGTCAGCACGGCCGGTGCAGAGGAACAACCCCTCGTAGGAGATCATCGTGTCCCGGGACCAGGCACCGAACCAGGGGTAGCCGGCGACCACCTCCACCGGCGAGTCGTTCGTCCGCACCACGAAGGCGTCGGCGGCCAGGGCCAGGGTGGCCGCGACGTCGTCGGCCGGCTTGGCCGCCGCCACCACCTCCCGGTTGCGTCGCCGGGCCGCCGCGACCACCTCGACGGCGGACGGCGGGGCCGAGTCGGGGTCCTGGGCCCAGGCCAGCACGGACACCGTGTCGCCGGGGTGCCGCAGCAGGTCGCGGAACTGGCCCGCGTACCAGAGATCTTCTTCCGGATGCAGGCCCCGGGCGGCCTCCTCCCGGTGGTAGGCGCCCTGCCACCAGTGGCCCTGCGGGGTCCAGCCCGGCCCGGAGAGCCGGTACGCCCCCTCGATCACCGCCCCACCCTCGACCGGGTCCATCCGCAGGGGCGGCCCGTCGGCCCGGCGCTCGCCGTGCGCGTCGCGCCAGGTGCAGGCGGCGGCCAGTTCCAGCTCGACCGGCCCGCCGCTGACCAACCGGTGCACCACCGCCACACAGGAGCGGCCGTGCAGCATGGCCAGCTCCCGTTCGATCACCACCTCGCCGATGCGCCACCGCCAGCGGGGCAGCCCGTCGGTGAGGTCGAACCCCTCCAGCAACTCGAACCCGCGCGGGTCCACGTCGCCGGAGGCCCACTCGTGGGCACCCAGGCGTACCCGGGCGCCTGAGGGCAGCACCACGGCCGGATCGAGACTGGCCAGTCCCACCTTGCGGGAGGCCGGGGTTTCCCCCGGTACCACCAACAGCCCGTGATACCGGCGGGTACGCAGCCCGGCGACTGTGCCCATCGCGTATCCGCCGAGGCCGTCGGCCAGCAGCCACTCCCGACTGGCGGCGCTGGTCAGCTCACCGCAGACCTGGGTACCGAAGCGAATCTCGATCAACTTTCCTCCACCGGCGGCGAGGTGTAACACGACACGACGACAATGGTCGCTGTGGTGAAGTACCCCAGCGGCATCCAAGATGTAAAGGTGATCATTGACGGTTCGCCCTCCGCCCCTGACGCCGAACGAGTCCGGCTGGCCCAGGCCGATGCCGGTGAGCAGGACTGGCGGGCATGGGGTCCCTATCTGTCCGAACGGGCGTGGGGGACGGTACGGGAGGACTACAGCGAGCACGGCACAGCCTGGGACTACTTCCCCCACGACCACGCGCGGTCCCGAGCCTACCGGTGGTCCGAGGACGGCATGGCGGGCGTCTGCGACGACCGGCAGACCTTCTGCTTCGCCCTGGCGCTGTGGAACGGGCGCGATCCGATCATCAAGGAGCGGATGTTCGGCCTCGGCGGCGACGGCGGCAACCACGGCGAGGACGTCAAGGAGTACTGGTGGTACGAGGACTCCACGCCGACCCACTCCTGGATGCGCTGGCGCTACCACTACCCCCAGGCCGCCTTCCCGTACGACGAACTCGTCGCGGTCAACGGGCTGCGCGGCCGGGACGACACCGAGTACGAGCTGGTCGACACCGGCATCTTCGACGACGACCGGTACTGGGCGGTGACGGTCGACTACGCCAAGGCCGGCCCGACGGATCTGTGCATCACGGTGACCGTGACCAACCGGGGGGCGGAGCCGGAGCGGCTGCACGTACTGCCGCACCTGTGGTTCCGCAACACCTGGGGCTGGGGGCTGCCCGGCACGGACGAGCGGGTGCCCCGCCTGGTCGGGCAGGGCCGACGGCTGGTCGGCGAGCACTGGGTGCTCGGGCAGATCGTGCTGGAAGGTGACGGTGACCCGACCCCCCTGCTGTGCGACAACGACAGCAACGCCGAACGGCTCTGGGGGCTGCCCAGCCGCACCCCGTACCCGAAGGACGGCATCAACGACCACGTGGTGACCGGGGCCGACACGGTCAACCCGGAGCTGACCGGCACCAAGGGGGCGCTGCACTACGTGCTGGACGTGCCGGCCGGGGCGCAGCGGCAGATCCGGTTGCGGCTGACCCGTACCGCTCCGCCGCCCGGCGACGGCGACCCGCCCTCGGCCGACCTGGGTGACGACTTCGAGACCGTGGTGTGGGCGCGGCGGGCCGAGGCGAACCACTACTTCGCCGGAGTGATCCCCGAGCAGGCCAGCGCCGACGAGGCCGCCATCGCCCGGCAGGCCATCGCCGGGCTGATGTGGGGCAAGCAGTTCTACCACTTCGACGTCAAACGGTGGTTGGAGGGCGACCCGGGCTCCACCCCACCGGCCGGGCGCCGGCACGGGCGCAACAGCGCCTGGGCGCACATGACCAGCTTCGACGTCATCTCCATGCCGGACCCCTGGGAATACCCCTGGTACGCGGCCTGGGACCTGGCCTTCCACTGCGTGAGCATCGCCCGGGTCGACCCCGGCTTCGCCAAGGAGCAACTGCTGCTCCTGCTGCGCGAGTGGTACCTGCACCCCAACGGCCAGATCCCGGCCTACGAGTGGGCCTTCGGGGACGTCAACCCGCCGGTGCACGCCTGGGCCGCGTTGAAGGTGTTCGAGATCGACGGCAGCCGGGACCACGACTTCCTGGCCCGGATGA
The DNA here is from genome assembly GCF_049844505.1 of Micromonospora sp. DT229. Classification (NCBI taxonomy): domain Bacteria; kingdom Bacillati; phylum Actinomycetota; class Actinomycetes; order Micromonosporales; family Micromonosporaceae; genus Micromonospora; species Micromonospora sp. DT229. The sequence continues at coordinate 17,183 of NZ_JBNCLD010000023.1, forward strand.
TGCACAAGCTGCTGATGAACTTCACCTGGTGGGTCAACCGCAAGGACACCGGCGGCAACAACGTCTTCGAGGGCGGCTTCCTCGGGCTGGACAACGTCGGCCCCTTCGACCGGTCGGCGGCCCTGCCGGTGGCCGGGGTGCTGGAGCAGTCCGACGGCACCGGCTGGATGGCGATGTACGCCCTCAACCTGCTGGACATCGCCATCGTGTTGGCCGAGCACGACCGGACCTGGGTGGACACCGCGACGAAGTTCTTCGAACACTTCGCGTACATCGCCGCAGCCGCGTACGACCAGGGACTCTGGGACGAGGAGGACGCCTTCTTCTACGACGTGCTGCGGCTGGCCGACGGCACCAAGGTCCCGCTGAAGGTCCGTTCGGTGGTCGGGCTGCTGCCACTGGCCGCGGTGACCCGGCTGCCCGCACGCACCCTGCACCGGCTGCCCGAACTGGGCGCCCGGCTGCGCTGGTTCCTCACCAACCGCCCCGAGTACGCCTCGGTCATCGGCGCCCGCCGGATCGGCCCGGACGGCCGCCAGCAGCGACTACTGTCCATGTGCGGCCCGGAACAGATCGTCCGGCTGCTCGCCCGGATGCTGGACACCGACGAGTTCCTCTCCGAGTACGGCCTGCGTACCCTCTCCCGCGCCCACCTGGACAAGCCCTTCACGGTCACCCTCGGCGGCCAGGAGTTCTCCGTCGGCTACGAGCCGGCCGAGTCGACAAGCGGCCTGTTCGGCGGCAACTCCAACTGGCGCGGCCCGATCTGGATGCCGACGAACTTCCTGCTGATCAGCGCGTTGCGCGATCACGCGGCCTTCTTCGGCGACGACCTCCAGGTGGAATACCCGACCCGCTCCGGAGTGAAGAAGACCCTCGACGAGATCGCCGACGACCTCTCCGCCCGGCTGATCGCCCTGTTCACCCGCGACGACTGGGGACGCCGGCCGATCTACGGGGCGGCCCAACTGTTCCAGACCCACCCGGACTGGCGGGACCTGATCGCCTTCCCGGAGTACTTCCACGGCGACAACGGCGCCGGCCTGGGTGCCTGGCACCAGACCGGCTGGACCGCCCTGGTAGCCGACCTGATCCTCACCCTCCGCCGCTAGCCTGCCCCGACCCCCGACCCCCGACCCCCGACCCCCGACCCCCGACCCCCGACCCCCGACCCCCGACCCCCGGCACCGGCCCGCTCGCGCTGTCTGCCGGCGCCGCTTGCCTGCCCCGCCCGCGCCACTTGGCCATGCTGCTGGCCCGCGTCGCGTGCGTTGCTGGCTGGCCGGGCCGCTTGCCTACGCCGTTACGCCGCGATGGCGGTATCCCGGCGCCCGCGATACCGCCATTCCGCCGAAACGGCGAGTTCGTTGATCACGCTGGGTGCGTGGAGCGGCCTCGCGGCTTGGTGATGCCCCCTCGCGGCCGACTCCGCCCCGAGGCCCACGACCAGCCAAGCCCCTCAGCCGCCACCTCCCCGCCCTCCCCAACCCATCCCCACCCCCTGCCCGTCGATCTTGCACTTTTGGTCGCCTATATGCCCCTGTTTGAAGCTTTTGTGGAGGCAAAAAGTGCAAGATCGCGGCGGATAGCGGGGCGGAAGACGAGGCGGGATGGGGGAGGGAGGGGGAGCAGGAGGGGGTGGGGTTATTGGGTCGTGGGGGAGGGGTGGGGGTGTTTAGAGTCGCGGGGTGACTGGTGAGGTGATGGGGGTCGAACCGGGGCGGGTGCTGGTGTTCGACGCCGACGACACGCTGTGGGAGAACAACGTCGTCTTCGAGCGGGTGATCGACGACTTCCTGGCCTGGCTCGATCATCCGACGCTGGACCGGGTGCAGATCCGGGGTGTCCTGGATGACATCGAGCGGGCCAACGCGGTCGCCCACGGGTACGGCAGCAAGGTCTTCCTGCGCAGTCTGCGGGAGTGCCTGGAGCGACTGCGGGAGCGACCGGCCACCATGGCGGAGCAACACGAGATCGACGAGTTGGCGATGGCGCTGGTGAACCACCAGGTCGAGTTGATGCCCGGGGTGGCCACCGCGTTGGACGAGTTGGCCGGCCGCCACGAGTTGCTGTTGCTGACCAAGGGCGAACGCGAGGAGCAGCAGCGCAAGCTGGATGCCTGCGGGCTGCTGCACCATTTCACGGCCGCCCACATCGTGTCGGAGAAGAACGTCGACACCTACCGGTGGCTGGTCCGGGAACACGGGATCGACCCGACTCGGGCATGGATGATCGGTAACTCGCCGCGCTCGGACATCCTGCCGGCCCGCGCCGCCGGTTGGCGTGCCGTGTTCATCCCGAACGCCAACACCTGGGTGTTGGAGCACGACGAACTGGACCCGGCGGACGAGGGGGTACTGCACCTGCGGGCCTTCCCGGAACTGCTGCACCACTTCTGAGGTACGGCCCGATTTCGATCAGCGCTGGCGGCCTGCGTGCTGTTACCACCTCCGGCGGCTTTTGCACCCTGCTGGTAATCGTCCGGTCGGGCGGGCCCGGGCCGCCTTCGGGCCACCTAACCTCCCCTGCGGTGTCGCGATTCGCCAGGGGTCGGTCGCGACACCGAAGTTCGGTGTGGGCACCGTGGAGCTGAGTGCGGGCGCGCCGCCCGCCGCCCTGGCGACGGTCGATGGACCGGACCAGGGCATCGGTTGGCCGCTGCCACGCCGAGCTTGGGGTCAGGGCCGGGGCGTGCGGATCCGGTCCTGACCCGGCCCGGGGCACGCGGGGAGGGTGCCCCCGGGTCGCCGAAGCGCCCCGCACCTGGACGACGGAGGGGCGGCGATGCCTGCGCCGTTCTGTCGGACCCCCCATCTAGTGTGGCCACACATCTATCCGACGGGGGAGTCGTGACCACTCTGGAGAACCGGCCGCACACCGCCTTGCTCGTCATCGACGTGCAGAACGGGGTCGTCGCCACGGCGACCCGACGGGACGAGGTCGTCGCCAACATCGCCGTTCTGATCGACCGTGCACGTCAGGAGGGCGTGCCGGTGGTCTGGATCCAGCATTCCGACAAGGGGCTGGCCCGGGGCAGTGAGGACTGGCGGATCGTCCCGGAACTGACCCGGGACGACACCGAGCCACTTGTGGAGAAGAGCTACGCCGACTCCTTCGAGGCGACCGACCTGGAGGCCGTCCTGGCGGGGCTCGGCGTCGGTCGGCTCGTGGTCAGCGGAGCACAGACCGACGTGTGCATCCGCTCCACCCTGCACGGGGCGTTCGTGCGGGGCTACGACGCGACACTGGTCAGCGACGCGCACACCACGGAAGATCTCACCGCCTGGGGTGCACCCCCGCCGGCGCAGGTCATCGCCCACACCAACCTGTACTGGGCGCACCATTCCGCCCCGGGCCGCACCGCCGGCACGGTCACCACGGCCGAGGCCACCTTCGCCACCGCGCCCTGAACGCCGGCTGCCCGGCGCCGACGGGCCCGCAAAGCTTCGTTCCCGCCGCAGCCACACCGCCGGCCGGGCGCGTCGTCTCAGGGGGCCTCGCCCCGCACGATGGCGACCGCGACCCGGCAGAACTCGTCCATGTCGGGTTGGAAGCCGGCGGCGATGTCGGGGTGTAGCCCGACTCGGGTCTCGTCCAGCAGTCGTTGGCAGACCAACTCGACCGGCTCCCCGGCGTACTGGCCGCGGACCCGGTCGATTGCTGCCTGAAGCGCCGACGTCAGCTGCTGCTCCAGCGGCCCGCGCAGCTTCTCCTGCACCGGGTCACGGGGTTCCAGCGTGACATGTGGCTCCGACATCGGCGCTCCCTTCGTCGGCGGCTGCGGTACCCCACCGCGGCCGTCGGTCAAACCGCCTCTGGTACGGCCGCGACGCGAACCTGGTACGAGAACTCCTCGGCGGGTTCCTCGGCGTACGAGAGCCGGCGGATCTGCTTGTCGTCGCCGTAGACGGCGACATCGACCAGGACTCCGAGGTGGGCCAGCCCGATGTTGGCGACCCGCTTCTTGTCCTGCAACACCGCGCACACTCCACCCAACAGGGTGCTCGCGTCGGAGGTGCGACGCCCGGGTGGACAGCGCAGGGTCAGGTCCACCTCGATCGGGCCGGACAGTGGGGTCCAGCCGGTACGCTGCGCCGCCTCGCAGGCAGCCTGGAGCAGCGCGCGTACCCTGGTCGCCTGCCGGTGCCCGGCGGCGAAGATGGACAACGCCTCGGTTTTGACCGGTGGCAGGCCGCTCACCTCGAAGGTCAGGGTGAGAGCGCGGGTGTCCTGCACCACGACGGCACCTCCTCGTTGGAGATGATCCTGCCCAATCGGTGCGGCGGTGCGCTGTTCGCGGGAGAACCAACCGATCGGGCGGATCGGGGTCGGCCGGTGGCGTATCGACGGCGACGGCGTACGCGCTGACGGCGATGCGCGTTCAACGCTAGTGGGTCAGACAACTTCGGGGAAGATGTCCCTGCCGGCGTGGCGAGGCGACATCTTCCCCGAAGTTGCACGAGATCCCGGTCGAGATCCCGGTGAAGGTCAGTGGCGGCCGCGTTTGATCTCGTGGAAGGACGGCATGCGCATCAGGGGGAGCATGTTGTCCCAGATGGTCAGCGCGTCCTCGGTGCCGGGCACCTCGGTCAGGATCGGGCCGTGGATGCCTCGGTCGGCGCCGGGGACCATGAGCACCGGTGAGCCGATGTCCGGACCGGCGGAGGCGTACGCCTCGGCGTGGGAGGCGTGGACGGCCTCGTCCCAGCGTTCGTCGTCGAGGGCGGCGACCATGTCGTCGAGCCCGGCCGCCTCGACGGCCGATTCCACCAGCTTGCCGCTCGGCGGATTCCCGGCGTCGTGGGTGCGGGTGCCCAACTCGGTGTAGAACCGGCCGGCGTCTGCGTGGCGGCCCTCGGCCCGCAGTGCCTCGACCAGCCGCAACGCCCGACCGGAGGCGGCCACCGCATCGGCGTACTCCGGGGGGATGTTGCCGCCGCTGAGGATGCTCAGGCTGAAGGCCCGCCACTCGATGCTCAGGCCACGTGTCTCGGCGACGGCCACCAGCCAGCGGGAGCTTCGCCAGGTCCACGGGCAGGCAGGGTCGAAGAAGAAGGTCGCATCCATCGTCCGAGGGTAGCGCCGGGCGGTACGGGCTCCGGTCGGGTGTGATCTGGGCCACCGAGGCGGCTGTCGATGTCGGCTCACCTGGGTCAGGTTTCGCGCCTCCGCAGGTCGGGCAGTGTTGCTGGCACGACACGTCGGGCCCGGAAACCAGCAGGTCACAGGCCCTGACCGTCTCGCCGTGCGCCGGGGCACGGAACCCTCCCCGGATGTTGGCCCACCTAGGAGGAGGGGGAGGGGGATGCCGACATGAATGACCCGGACGAGGGCCGGCGCCGACCCCGCGTACGTGTGGCGGCTGCCGCCGCGGCGCTGACGGTGATGGCGCCGCTGGCGGCCTGTGCCTCAGGCGACGACACCGGCGTACCCGTGATCAATCTTTATTACCCGCCGGAGCAGAACCTTCAGCAGGTGGTGGACCGGTGCAACACCGAGGCCGCCGGGCGCTACCGGATCGTCAACCGGGTGCTGCCGCGGGAGGCCGACGAGCAGCGGGTGCAGTTGGTGCGACGGCTCGCCGCCTCCGACGACGGCATGGACGTGCTCGGTCTCGACGTGACCTGGACCCAGGAGTTCGCCGGCGCGAAGTGGATCCGGGAGTGGACCGACAAGGACCGCGCCGAGGTGGAGGAGGGCACCCTTGAGGGCCCGCTGGAGACCGCGCGGTACGAGGACAAGCTCTACGGGGCGCCGAAGAACACCAACGTGCAGCTGCTGTGGTACCGCAAGGACCTGGTGCCGGAGCCGCCGACCAGCTGGGACGAGATGATCTCGACGGCGCAGGGGCTCAAGGAACAGGGCAAGCCGCACCAGGTGCTCACCATGGGGGCCCAGTACGAGGGCCTGGTGGTGCTCTACAACACCCTCGTGGCCAGTGCCGGCGGCAACCTGCTCAACGAGGACGGCACCGAGGCCGTGGTGGACGACGGGGCGGTGCGGGCCCTGGAGGTGCTGCGTACCTTCGCCACCTCGGGGGTGGCCTCGCCGTCGTTCAGCAACGCCACCGAGGACCCGGTACGGCTGGAGTTCCAGTCCGGCTCCGGGGCGTTCCAGGTGAACTGGCCGTTCGTCTACCCGGCGATGCAGGAGGCCAACCCGCAGCTCGCCGAGCAGGTGGGTTGGGCCCGGGTGCCGGGGGTCGACGGGGACACCCCGAGCCGGGTGACCATCGGCGGGGTCAACCTCGCCGTCAGCCGGTACTCCAAGCATCCTGAAGAGTCCTTCGAGGCGGCCAAGTGCCTGCGCAACGCGGAGAACCAGAAGTTCTCCGCGATCAACGACGGGGTGCCGCCGACCATCGAGAGCGTCTACGACGACCCGGAGATGGACGAGGCGTACCCGATGAAGGAGACCATCCTCGAACAGTTGCGGGATCCGGCCGTCCGGCCGCTGACCCCGGCGTACCAGAGCATCTCCACGGTGACCTCGGCGATCCTGTCGCCGCCGGCGGCGATCGACCCGCAGAACACCGCGAAGGAACTGCGTGCGGCGATCGCCGACGCCCTGGAGTCCAAGGGGGTCCTGCCATGAGCCGGCGACACCACACGGGGGTGCGGGCATGAGTGTCAACGCCACCCCGGCGGGCGCGGACGTGGCCGCCGACGGGACCGACACCCGCACCGAGGGTCGGCACGCCGCGGTCCCCGCGCAGCGGAACAACCGGCGGCGCAGGACGCCGTTGAGCGAGAACAAGCGGGCCGAGCGTCGGCTGGGTCTGCTGCTGTGCGCCCCGGCCGCGCTGGTCATGATCGCGGTGACCGCCTACCCGATCCTCTACTCGGTGTGGCTGTCGTTGCAGCGCTACGACCTGCGTTTCCCCGCCGAACGGGAGTTCGTCGGCCTGCAGAACTACGTCACCGTGCTGACCAACGAGTTCTGGTGGACGGCCTTCGGGGTGACCATGCTGATCACGGTGGTCACCGTGGCCGTGGAACTGGTGCTCGGCATGGGGCTGGCCCTGATCATGCACCGTACGCTCGTCGGCCGCGGCATCGTGCGGACCTCGGCCCTGATCCCGTACGGCATCGTCACGGTCGTCGCGGCCTTCTCCTGGCGGTACGCCTGGACCCCCGGCACCGGCTACCTGGCCAACCTCTTCTCCGACGGGGCGCCGTTGACCGAGCGGGCCAGCTCGCTGGCGATCATCATGCTGGCGGAGATCTGGAAGACCACACCCTTCATGGCGTTGCTGCTGATGGCGGGCCTGGCCCTGGTGCCGGAGGACCTGCTCAAGGCGGCCTCCACCGACGGGGCCACCGCCTGGCAGCGGTTCACCAAGGTGATGCTGCCGGTGATGAAGCCGGCCATCCTGGTGGCGCTGCTGTTCCGCACCCTGGACGCCTTCCGGGTCTTCGACAACATCTACGTGCTGACCTCCGGGGCCAACGAGACCTCGTCGGTGTCGATGATCGCCTACAACAACCTGATCCGGGGGCTCAACCTCGGCATCGGCTCGACCATGTCGGTGCTGATCTTCATCGCCGTGGCGATCATCGCGTTCGTCTTCGTGAAGTTGTTCGGTACCGCTGCCCCCGGCAGCGACGACGGGGAGAGGCGTTGACATGGCTGACACCACCGCCCGCCGCGCCAAGCTGCAATGGGGCCTGCTGAACGCCGTCGTGGTCGTCTTCGCCCTGATCCCGGTGCTGTGGATCATGTCGCTGTCGTTCAAGACCCCGGCCACCCTCACCGACGGGAAGTTCATCCCCCGGGAGTGGACCCTGGACAACTACCGGAACATCTTCGGCACCGACCAGTTCGTCCGGGCACTGATCAACTCGATCGGCATCGCGATGATCGCGACCGTGATCGCCGTCGTGCTCGGCGCGATGGCCGCGTACGCGATCTCCCGGCTGGACTTCCCCGGCAAGCGGCTGCTGGTCGGGGTCTCCCTGCTGATCGCGATGTTCCCCCAGGTGTCACTGGTCTCGCCGCTGTTCGAGATCGAGCGGCAGTTGGGTCTCTTCGACACCTGGCCCGGCCTGATCCTGCCGTACATCACCTTCGCGTTGCCGCTGGCGATCTACACCCTTTCGGCCTTCTTCAAGCAAATCCCCTGGGATTTGGAAAAGGCGGCCAAAATGGACGGCGCCACCCAGGCGCAGGCCTTCCGGCGGGTGATCGCCCCGCTGGCCGCGCCGGGGCTGTTCACCACGGCCATCCTGGTCTTCATCTTCTGCTGGAACGACTTCCTGTTCGCCATCTCGCTGACCTCCACCGAGCGGTCCCGCACGGTGCCGGTGGCGCTGTCGTTCTTCACCGGCGCCTCGCAGTTCGAGGACCCCACCGGGGCCATCTGCGCCGCCGCCGTGGTGATCACCGTACCGATCATCCTGTTCGTCCTCTTCTTCCAGCGCCGCATCGTCTCCGGCCTGACCTCCGGCGCCGTCAAGGGATAGGTGAGTACTCGTGGCTGACATCGTGCTCGACAAGGTGAGCAAGAAGTTCCCGGACGGCACCACGGCGGTACGGGACGTCGACCTGGAGATCGCCGACGGCGAGTTCGTGATCCTGGTCGGCCCCTCCGGCTGCGGCAAGTCCACCACCCTGAACATGATCGCCGGACTGGAGGACATCAGCTCCGGTGAACTGCGCATCGACGGGCAGCGGGTCAACGACAAGGCGCCCCGGGACCGGGACATCGCCATGGTCTTCCAGTCCTACGCGCTGTACCCGAACATGACCGTCCGGGAGAACATGGCCTTCCCGCTGCGGCTGGCCAAGCTGGACAAGGAGACCATCACCCGGAAGGTGGATGAGGCCGCCAAGGTCCTGGAGTTGACCTCCCTGCTGGACCGCAAGCCGGCCAACCTCTCCGGCGGCCAGCGCCAGCGGGTGGCCATGGGTCGGGCCATCGTCCGGCAACCCAAGGCCTTCCTGATGGACGAGCCGCTGTCCAACCTGGACGCCAAGCTGCGGGTGCAGATGCGTACGGTGGTGTCCCGCCTGCAGAAGAAGCTCGGCACCACCACGGTCTACGTCACCCACGACCAGACCGAGGCGATGACCCTGGGCGACCGGGTAGTGATCATGCGGGGTGGGGCGATCCAGCAGGTCGGCCCGCCGCAGGAACTGTACGACCACCCGAACAACCTCTTCGTGGCCGGTTTCATCGGCTCACCCTCGATGAACTTCCTGCCCGCGACGGTCGAGGAGGGCCGCCTGCGTACGGCGTTGGGTGACCTGCCGATCGGCGACCGGATCCGCCGCGAGTTGGAGGGTGCCGACGCTCCCCGGGAGCTGATCCTCGGCATCCGCCCCGAACACTTCGAGGACGCCGAACTGGTCGACGAGCAGAGCCGCGACCAGGGCATGGAGTTCACCGCGCCGGTGGACATCGTCGAGTCGATGGGCTCGGACAAGTACGTCTACCTGACCGTCGAAGGGGGCCGGGCCACCGCTGCGGAACTGGAGGAGTTGGCCGCCGACGCCGGTGCCGCCGACTTCGCCGGTGCCGGCTCCAACCTGGTCACCCGGCTGTCGGCCGAGTCCACGGTGACCGAGGGGGAGGACCGGCGCATCTGGTTCAACCTGGAGAAGCTGCACCTGTTCGACCCCTCCAACGGCCGCAACCTCACCCTGCCCGACTGAATGTAAGGAAGGGCACCTTATTAACGCCTGCGGTAGAGGAAGGGCCCCCTGCTAACACGCGTGCATGGCGGGCCTACGGACGCCGCCGCCCGCGCCCGGCGACGGGGATGTCGCCAGCGCGGGTGGCGGCGTTGGTGCGATGATGCCGCCGTGAGTTCCACGGCCCCGGCTCCCGGTGAATCCGTCCCCTCGCCCCCCGGCGGGTACGCCGGCGTGCGGCGCGCCTACGACACCGTGGCGCAGGACTACGCCGCCCACTTCTCGGACACCCGGGCGGAGGCGCCGCTCGACCGCGCCATGGTCGACGCGTTCGCCGAGTCGGTGCCGTCCGGCGGCGACGCACGGGTGCTCGACGCGGGGTGCGGCACCGGCCGGATGAGCCGCTACCTGGCCGACCGTGGCTGCCGGGTCCAGGGCGTCGACCTGTCGCCGGGCATGATCGCCATGGCTCGACGGAACAACCCGGACCTGGCCTTCGCGGTGGGCTCGTTGACCGAGCTGCCCTACCCGGACGACCGGTTCGACGGCGTGCTGCTGTGGTATTCGATCATCCACACGCCGCCCGCCGGTCAGGCGCAGATCTTCGCCGAGGTCGCCCGGGTACTCCGCCCCGGCGGACATCTGCTCGTCGGCTTCCAGTCCGGCGAGGAGATCCGCGACGTGTCCGGGGCGTACCGTCGGTTCGGCCACGAGATCCAGCTCGAACGCCACTGCTACCGCCCCGACCAGGTCGCCGCCCACCTTGCGGCGGTCGGCCTACGCGAGGTCGGCCGGATGGTACGACGTGCCCGGGAAGCCGAGCGGGACGACCACGCTGCCCTGCTGGCTTCGGCCGGGCCTGCCTGACCCGGTACCGCCGTTACGGGACCATCCAGCTCAGCACCGGAGTGGCCTGCAAACCGACCAGCAAGGCCATCGCGCAGATCAACACCACGCTCCAGCCGAACATCCGGCGGAACAGGTCGCCCTCGCGGCCGTCGAGCCCCACCGCGCTCGCCGCGATCGTCAGGTTCTGCAACGAGATCATCTTGCCGACCACTCCGCCGGAGGCGTTGGCCGCGGCGAGCAGCACCGGGTCCAGACCGGCGCGCTGGGCGGCGGTGACCTGCAGGGCACCGAACAGCGAGTTGGACGAGGTGTCCGAGCCGGTGAGCGCCACCCCCAGCCAGCCGAGCACCGGTGAGAGCAGCGCGAACAGGCCCCCGGCACCGGCCATCCAGGTGCCCAGCGTCGCGGTCTGCCCGCTGCCGTTCATCACGAAGGCCAGCGCCAGCAGTCCGCACACGGTGAGGATCGCCCAGCGCAGCGAGGCCAGGGTCTGCCCGTACGCGACCAGCGCGGTGCGTGGGGTGACCCGCAGGAGCGCCATCGTCACCAGTCCGGCCAACACCAGCAGGGTGCCGGTGGAGGAGAGCCAGTTGAACCGGAAGACCGGCAATGTCGACGGCGTCCCCGACACGGTCAGCAGGTGCAGTCCGGGCCAGTTGAACGTCACCGTGACCGCGTTGAGCGCGTCCGCGATCGCGGGCACCTGCGACAGACCGAAGATCGCCACGATCACCAGGTACGGGGCGTACGCCCGCCACACCTCGCCGGAGGTGTCCGGCGGCTGCGAAGCCACATCCGTACGACTGGCGACCGCCACCGCAGGGTCTGCCGGTCCGCCCGGTCCGCCTGGCGTGCCCGACGTGGCCGGCGTGCCGCGTTCCGCCGGACCGTCGGCGTCGGTCACCTGGTCAACGTGGCGTCGAGGGGGCCACAGTCGCGCGGTCACGGTCACCACCACGGCGCTGACCAGCCCGGCGACGATGTCGGCCAGGGCCATCGCGAAATAGTTCGAGGTGAGGAACTGGGCCAGCGCGAACGACACACCGCAGGCGAGGGCGATGTGCCAGGTCCGGCGCAGCCCTCGGCGACCGCCGACCATGCCGACGAGCAGCAGCGGAATGAACAGCGCGATCACCGGTACCTGTCGTCCGGCCATCGCGCCCAGGTCGCCCGTGGGCAGGTCGGTCACCCGGGCCAGGGTGGTGATCGGCAGGCCGAGCGGCCCGAAGGCGGCCGGCACGGTGTTGGCCACCAGCGCCACCGTGGCCGCCTTCATCGGACTGAAGCCCAGCGCCAGCAGCATCACCGTGGTGATCGCGACCGGAGTGCCCTGGCCGGCCAACCCCTCCAACAGCGAACCGAAACAGAACGCGATCACCAGCGCCTGCACCTGCTGGTCGTCGCTGACCCGGGCGAACGAGCGCCGGAGCACGTCGAAGTGTCCACTCGTCACGGTCATCCGGTAGATCCAGATGGCGGTGCCGAAGGTCCACACGAGCGGGAACAGCGCGAACGTCGCGCCCTGGCTGGCGGTGAGCAGCGCCTGTCCGGTCGGCATCGAGTACGCCAAGACGGAGACCAGCAGCGCGACGGCCAGGGCGCCGAGCGCGGCCAGCCACGCCCGTACCCGTAGCACGCCGAGCAACAGGAACAGCGTGACGATCGGCAGCCCGGCGACGAGGGCGCTCAACGCCAGCGAGTCGGCGAGCGGGTCCAGGATCGGGCGGTACACACGCACCTCCGGGCACCATGTCGGCCGGCCGATCGCCGCACGAGAGTGCGCCCAGTGTGCTCGGTCGACCACGCCGCGTCTTCTTCGTGATTGCGCTGTTTGCGCACAAGACCGCCAAGATCTCCGCGCCCCGCGGCAGAGGCCCACCCCGAGCCGGGATCGTCGTGTGTCGTTGATGACCGGCGGAGAGCTGTTCGGGCCGCGTCGGGTGCCGGTCACCGCAGTCGCCCTGAGCCGCGCTCTCGCGTCTGCGGGATCGTCCGATCCACCCGACCTTGCGAGTGGTCGGTACGGACAGGTATCGTCGGCAGCAAATATCTGTCGCCTTTGCTTGCGGGGGAAAATGGCGCAGTTGCTGCGGCGACGCATGCTCTCATCGATTTCTGTCTTCGTCGTACTGGTCGCCGCCGTCACTCTTCCCGGTCGATCCGCTGCCGATCCGAAAGCGCCTGATCGGGCCTTTGCAAAGCTGGTCAGCGAACCTTCGCTCATGCGTCACTCAGAGGTGGCCCAGGCAATTGGTGAGCTGGGCCATGGCGACTACCGCACAATTTTCTCGGGAATGCGAGTCGATCCGGCCAACGATCGGGTGACTGTGTATGCGACGGACCTCGATCAGGCTCAGCTACTGCTGGATCGTGGCGTCGGTCCGCTCTCATCGACCAAGCGGGGTGCCACCTCCATCGAGGTACGGAAGGCCAAGTACTCGCGTCACCAGATGGAGGCTGCCAGCAAGGGCATCTGGGACGCGGCAAAGCAGTGGAAGAGCGTGGGTGCGCAGGTCTACTCCATAGTGCTGCTCAGCGACGGCAGCGGTCTGGAGGTCCGCACCAGCGATCCGGCTCGGGCGGCCTCGAACGCGTCGAGATCCTTGTCGCCAAGCATTCTGGACGCGGCGGACATCCGGTACGTCAAGGGCAGTCCGGTCCGTCCTGCCGACCGACACAGTCCGTCTGCTCCCTGGCAGGGGGGAATCCCTATCCGACACGACGTCAACATCTCCGGATACCAATGCACATCGGCCTTTGGTGTTCGTGACCGGACCTACAACGCCGAATATCTCGTCACCGCCGAGCACTGCTTCAGCGTCGGAAACGGAATCGAAGCGCAGGGTGGCACGGGAATTGGTCGGGTCCAGCAGGAGAACAATCCGCATGATGCGGCGATCATCAATGCGAACGCGTCGTCCCAGGTGTGGGTCAATGACGACTACGTATTCAACTTCGGTGCCGCTCAGTACTCATGGGACGGTGAGTACGTGTGCCAGAGTGGGTACACCAGTTACCCCAACCGCTGCAATATCGTGGTGACGAACGAAGCCGTCCAATGGGACTTCGGTGACGGCAAGGGCGTACGACTGGGGGTTGAAGGCTGGCAGTGCTCCGGTTGCGCGGCGGTCGCGAAGGGTGACAGCGGCGGGCCGGTCTGGGCGACTCGCTCCGATGGCGTGTTGACGAGTCGAGGAATCGTGAGCGGATTCCACACCGATGTGGATCCCGGACGGTCCGGCGAGTTTATTCTCTGGACGGAAACCCCGTCCGTGTTGACGGTGCTCAACCTGTCACTGCAAACGTCGTAGGTGGCTTGGCAGGTCCTGCCACCGACACCGCCGGGTTGACCGGGCACGGCACCGACCGAGGGTCGGTGCCGTGCCCGCGTCATGGTCCGCATACCGTGGGAAGATGTGATGTCGAAGGTGGTCATTCGAGCCGCCGCCGTCGCTGGCGCGGCAGGAACCCTCATCGCGGTATTCGGCCTGCCCTGGGCCTGGTACGGCGACCGGGCCGTACGCCTCACCGAGTTTCCCGGGTGGGCCTGGTATGTCGGCGCGGCCGCCTTGCTCAACATTGTCACCGCGGGGACGATCGTCGGGCCGGGCCGTCGAGGATGGCGGATGCTGGTGGCGGGTGGGCTCGGTGTCGTCACGATCGTGGCCGCCGTCGTTGTCATGACCCACTACGCCAACGTGTTCCTCGGCCCGGTCGTCCCTTCGGTCCGTCCGTCGCTCGGACCTGGCGGACCGGTCGCGGTGCTGGCCGCCCTCGCCAGCATGACCGCCGTCGTCGGCTCGCCGTACCCGCGGTTCAATCGCTCCAGGTGACCCGGGGCGGCAGGGCGAGGAAGCCGGCGTACCGGCCGAGAGCCTGCTCGACCTGCGCCCGTCGGGCCGCTCCCAGGTCGACCAGGGGCCGCACGGCCAGGGTGACGCGGGTCTTGGCCAGGCTTCGTTTCCAGGTGCCGACCACCCGGCCACCGACCACGACCGTGGCCTGGAAGACGCCGTTGCCGCCGGGAATGATCGCCTGCTTGTGCTCGGGGTCGAGCATCAGCGCGCGGTCCTTGAAGCCGAGCAGGTACTCGTCGAAGCCGGGCAGCACCAGCACGTCGTCTCCCGGCTCGCGGGGCGCGTCCAGCGTCGGTGCGTACAGCGTCGCCTCGGTGCCGTCGACGTGCACGGTGACCAAATCGTCACCGGCGGCGGCGATGGCGCGTTTCGCGTCGGCGGCGGTCAGGCCGGTCCAGCCGGCGAAGTCCTGCCGGGTGGTCGGGCCGTGGCTGCGGAAGTAGCGCAGCGCCAGGGCGGCCAGCGCCTCGTCCCGGTCGAGCCGCTGCTGGCCGGGTGCCCACTCGTCGAGCAGCGCGAAGGTCTGCTCGGTGCCGATGTTGGGGGCGATGCAGGTGACACCGCGCTGGGCCGCGTACCACAGCAGGTGGTAGCCGCGCTGGCCGGCGCCGTCGATGCCGGCCGCGACAAGTGCGGCGATGCACTCGGCGCGGGTCAACCGGCCGCCGCCGGCCAGCGCCTCGCCCAGCACGTCGACCGCCCGGTCGGCCTCGGCCTCGGACAGGCCGAGGAACTCCCGCCGCTTCGCGGCACCGGCCAACGCGCGTACGCCGGTCAGCTCCAGCAGCCAGCGGGCGTCCCGGGCCGGAACCAGGTGGATGGTGCCGCGCATCGGCCAGGTCCGCAGGGCCTCCCGACGCTCCAGGGCGGCGTGCACGTCCGCGTGGGTGGACCCGGGCAGTCGTACCCCCAATGACCACATGCCGCTGGCCAGGTCCTGCGCCTGCATGGCGCCGAACCACTCCACCACCTCGGCCACCGTGGCGGGTGCGGTGGCGGTGGGAGCCAGCAGCAGGCTGGTCATCCGCAGGGTGAGCGCCTCGGCGCCGGTCAGCGCTGTCGAACCGGTGGGTGCCACGAGATGGGCCGCCTTCCCTTGCTGGTGGTCCACGCAGCATAGGAGGGGCCACCGACATCAGCGGGCCACGGCATCCAGGCGCGCAGCACCCCTGATCGCGCGGGGTACACCCCTGATCGCGCTACGCCAGCATCGTTGGTGGCGGAGCGCGATCCCCCGTTCAGGTTCGCCGCTGCGGGTTGGCGATGAGAGTCGCCGATCCCGTCTTCTCAGGATGGCGCTTTCCACTCCGGCCGAGAACCATGTGCAGGGCACCTTGCGGAACTCTTGAGCAAAGGCGCTAGCCCGGGTGGTGGCCCGGCCGCACCGCTCAGCCCTGGCGGGGCTGCGGCACCCGGACCGCCGCCATGCCGGCGGCCGTGGCGGCTTCGATCCCAAGGTCGGCGTCCTCGAAGACCAGACAGGCCTCCGGAGGTACGCCGAGCAGTTCGGCGGCGCGCAGGAAGGGCTCCGGGTCGGGCTTGGGTCGGGTGTAGTCGCCGGCACAGACCAGCACCTCGAACCGGTCCAGGATGCCCAGCGCGCCGAGGGAGGCGGTGACGGCCTCGCGGGTACTGCCGGAGACCACCGCGAAGGGGATCCGGCCGTGCGCGTCGTCGATGTGGTGCAGCACCCCGGGGATGCCGGCCGCGGTGGGCAGCAGTTGCTGGTAGAGCGCCTCCCGCCGGGCGATGACGGCCTCCAGGGGCATGTTCAGCCGCTGCTGTTCGTTGAGGGCGGCGACGATGTCGGCGGTGGGTCGACCGGCCCAGGCGTAGAATAACTCCTCGGGGAAGTGGCAGCCCCACTCGTCCAGGGCCTGCCGCCACGCCGAGTAGTGCTGGGGCATCGAGTCGACGATGGTGCCGTCGCAGTCGAACAGGTACGCCTGGAAGTCGCCGGTGGGCAGGGGAAGCATCACGCCGCCCAGGCTATCCGGCCGTACGGAGGCCCTGGATCAGAGCCGCTGGTACATCACCAGCAGGTCGTCGTAGCTGTCGTCGGGACGCCGGAAGCCCTCCGGGATCCGCCCGACCACCTCGAACCCCAGTGACCGCCACAGGGTCACCGCCCGGGTGTTGCCGGCCACCACGGCGTTGAACTGCATCCCCCGGTAGCCGTCCGCGCGGGCCAGGTCGAGCACATGAGCGCCCAGGGCCCGGCCGATGCCCCGCCCGGCCGCCCACGGGGCCACCATGAAGCTGGCGTTGGCCACATGGTCGCCCGGGCCGAGCTGGTTGGGGGTCAGCTTCGCCGAGCCGAGCACGGTGCCGTCGGGGTCGACCGCGACCACCGTACGACCGGGTGGGGACACCAGCCACATGCGGCGAGCCTGTTCCTCACCGATTTCGCGGGGCCAGGTGTACGTCTCCCCGGCCGCGACGATGTCGCGCAGGAAGGGCCAGATGCCCGGCCAGTCCGCGGCCGTCGCGATCCTGATCTCCATGGCCGCGAGGATGTCAGACGACACCGGCCCCGAGCCAGCGATTTCGGCGCAGCCCACCCGGCTCACCGCAGCCCACCGGGCTCAAAGCAGCCCACCCGGCTCACAGCAGGCCGGCGGCCATGGCGGTGGTGACCGCGGCGGTCCGGTCGGCGACGTCCAGCTTGGCGAAGGTACGCAGCAGGTGGGTCTTCACGGTCGCCTCGCTGATGTGCAGCTCCCGGCCGATCTCGGCGTTGGACAACCCCCGGCCGACCAGCCGCAGCACCTGCACCTCGCGGGCGGACAACATGCCCCGGGCCGGTCGGCGGACCTGGTGCAGCAGCCGGGTGGCCACCGAGGGGGCGAGCACGGTGCCCCCGCCGGCCGCCGTGCGTACGGCGGCGATCAGGTCGGCCCGGGTGACGTCCTTGAGCAGGTACCCGGCCGCACCGGCCTCGACGGCCCGCAGGATGTCGGTGTCGGTCTCGTAGGTGGTGAGCACCACCACCCGGGTGGCCGGTGACTCGGCGAGGATCTGGGCGGTGGCGCTCACCCCGTCGCCGTCGGGCAGCCGGAGGTCCATCAGCACCACCTCGGGACGCCGGGACCGGGCGACCGCGACCGCCTCGGCGGCGCTCCCGGCCTCCCCGACGACCTCGATGTCCTCGGCGGCGGCCAACATGCCGGCCACCCCGGCCCGGACCAGCGGGTGGTCGTCGACCAGCAGTACGGTGATCACCGGCCCGGTACCTCCACCCGGATCGTGGTGCCCGCACCCGGTGCCGAACGGACCGTCAGCGACCCCTGCACCTGTCCGACCCGGGCCCGGATGCCGGGCAGTCCGTAGCTGTCCGGGGCGTCGGCCAGGTCGAAGCCGACCCCGTCGTCGGTCACGTCCAGCACGATCCGCCCCTCGTCGTGGTGCAGCCGCAGGGCGACCGAGGTGGCACCGGCATGGCGGCCGACATTGGTCAACGCCTCCTGGGCGGTACGCAACAGCACCACCTCGGTGGCGGTGCCGACCACCCAGCCGCCAGGCAGGTCCGTGGTGCAGGTGACCGGCACCGCGCTCTGCCGGGTGAACCGTTCGGCCAGCCGGTGCAGGGCCTGCTCCAGCGGGGCGCCGTCGAGTTGGGTGGGAGTCAGGGCGGCCACCAGGGTCCGTACCTCGATCAGGTTCTCCCGGGCGGTCTGCCGAGCCAGGTCGAGGTGGTGGCGGGCCCGCGTGGCGTCGTCCGCCAGGTCCGCCTCGGCGGCCTGGATGAGCATCACCACGCTGGACAGGCCCTGCGCCACGGTGTCGTGGATGTCCGCGGCCAGCCGCTGGCGTTCCTCGGCGACCCCGGCCTGACGGGACAGCTCGGCCAGCTCAGCCCGGGTGCGTTCCAGCTGGGCGATCAGCTCGGCCCGGCGACCGCTCTCGGTCACTGTGTGTTGCGACCAGACCCCGAGCACACTGACCACGAAGACGGTCAGCAGGGCGATCAGCAGCGGGGCGGTCAGTTCGCCCAGCTCCGGCAGGCGGACCGCCAGCACGATGACGTGTACCGAGGTGAGCAGCAGTACCGCGCTGACCGCCGGTACGGCCGGGAGCACCATGAACGCCTGCGGGCAGAGCACGAACAGCAGGAACGAGGCGTTGCCGTCGAGGAGTACCGCCGGCACGTACAGCACGACCACCCCGGCCAGGTACAGGTAGCCGCGCCAGTCCTCGACGGCGTCGCGCATCAGCCGCCGCCCGAAGCCGACGTACCAGCCGGCCAGGGCGAGGAACAGGGCCAGGACGCCGATCCGGGCCCCCGGTGACCACCCGCCGCGGGTGGTCACCGCCACCGCCACGGCCACACCGGTCAGGGCGAAGTAGCTGTCCCAGAGCCAGAACCGGTCACCCCAGGCGTCCGTGGTGACGCCGGCCCCGGTGAACGGTGAGGTCGTGGACCCGCTCATCGGCCGCGTCGGCCCTGCCAGCGGAAGGTGGTCAGGCACAGCACCATTCCTCCGATGCACCAGGCGGCGAGCACGAGCGCGACGCGGCCGTGTTCCCAGGAGGGTACGACCTCCTGGCTCAGGATGGTGTCGGGCAGGAACACCGACCGGAAGCCCTGCGCCATCCACTTGAGCGGAAACAGCGAACCCACCGTGATCAGCGGTTCGGGCAGTGCCCGGATCGGGGTGTAGAAGATCCCGGAGATGAAGGCCAGCACCAGGTAGGGCAGGTTCATCACCGCGGCGGCGCTGCGGGCCGACCGGGCCAGGCTGCTGGCGGCGATGCCCAGCAGGGCGCAGGCGGTGGTCCCGAGCAGGAACACCCAGCCGAAGGTGAGCCAGCGGGCGGGCTCGGTGGGCAGCCGAAGGTCGAAGGCGGCCACCGCGACGCCCAGCAGCAGGACCGTCTCGCCGATCGTGAGCACCAGCGCCATCAGCACCTTGCCGAGGAGGTACGCGGCCGGGGGCATCGGCACCCCCCGTAGCCGGCGCAGGGTGCCGTCGTCACGGTCGGCGGCGATGCCGGTGCCCAGGTTGATGAAGGTGGTCGAGGCGATTCCGGCGGCGATCATGCTGGGTGCCAGGTACTGGGCGGAGGTGACCTCGCTGCCCGGGTAGACCCCGTCCACGATGGAGCCGAGCAGGGTGAGGATCACCACCGGCAGGGCGAGGGTGAACACCACGGCGTCGCGTTCCCGGAGGAAGCCGGTCAGTTCGATCGCCGCGCGGTGCAGCGCCAGCCGGGCCAGGGAGGGGCGGCGGTCGAGGTCGGGGAGGGCGGTCACGAGGCTGCCCCGATCAGGTCCAGGTAGACGTCCTCAAGGGTGGGTCGGCTGACGCTCAGCCCCGGCACGGTGCCGCCGTAGCGGCGGGTCAGTTCGGCGACCAGGGCGGCCGGGTCCTCGGTCTCCTGTCGGCCGTCGGCCCAGATCACCACGCTGCGGGCGGTGGCCCGGCCACCCAGAGCGGTCGGGGTGCCCTCGGCGACCACCCGACCGGCGACGAGCACCGCCACCCGGTGGGCCAGCGCCTCGGCCTCCTCCAGGTAGTGGGTGGTCAGCAGGATCGTGACCCCCTCCTCATGGGCCAGCCGCCGGATCAGGGTCCAGAACTGTCGGCGGGCCTGCGGGTCGAAGCCGGTGGTCGGCTCGTCGAGGAAGAGCAGCCGGGGTCTGCCGACGACACCGATCGCCACGTCCAGGCGGCGGCGTTGACCGCCGGAGAGGGTACGCACCCGGGCCCTGGCCTTGCCGGTCAGGCCCACCAGCTCGACGACCTCGTCCGGGTGACGGGGGTGCGGGTAGTAGCGGGCGAAGTGGCGTACCGCCTCCTGGACGGTCAGTTCGGCGAGGTCCGCGCCGTCCTGGGTGACGATGCCGATGCCGGCCCGCCAGTCGAGGCCGGCGTGCGCGGGGTCCTGGCCCAGCACGCTGACCGTACCGGCGTCCCGGTCCCGGTGGCCCTCCAGGATCTCGATGGTGCTGGTCTTGCCCGCACCGTTGGGACCGAGCAGGGCCACCACCTCCCCGGCGGCGACCTCCAGGTCCAGGTCGGCGACGGCGAGGGTGCCGCCGTAGGTCTTGCGTAGTCCGCGTACGCGGATGACGGGGTCAGGGGTCATGCCTAGATCGTCGGCGTGCACCTGCGGGGTCCGGGACGACCGGTGGACGGAAAGGAGTTGTCCGTCGACCGGTGGACAACGCCGGTGTTTGTCGGCGCAAGCATCGGGTAGACGCCGAAGCTAACCCCGAGGCAGGAAGGACGCGTGCGATGGCGGCAAAGGTCAAGGTAGCGGTGATCTATTACAGCGCTACCGGCATCACCTATCAGATGGCTCAGGCGGCCTGCGAGGCCGCAGGCGACGCGGGGGCGGAGGTACGCCTGCGCAAGGTGCGGGAGTTGGCGCCGGACGAGGCGATCCGGTCCAACGCGGGATGGTCGGCGCACCACCTGGAGACCCAGCACGTGGAGGAGGCCGAGCCGGACGATCTCAGCTGGGCCGACGTGGTCATCTTCGGCTCGCCCACCCGGTACGGGATGATCGCCGCCCAGCTCAAGCAGTTCATCGACACCACCGGGCCGCTGTGGGCCAGTGGTGCGCTGGCCAACAAGGTCTACTCGGCCTTCACCTCCACCGCCACCAAACACGGCGGGCAGGAGTCGACCCTGCTGTCGTTGTTCAACGTCTTCTACCACTGGGGCGGGATCGTGGTCACGCCCGGCTACACCGACCCCAGCCAGTTCGTCGCCGGCAACCCGTACGGTGCCTCGCACGTCAGCAACAACGGCGAGACCGCACCGGATGACATCGCCCTGGCGGCGACGGCCCTGACCGCCAAGCGGGCGATACAGATCGGCGCGGCGGTCAAGCAGGGCCTGGCCGGCTGACAGCCGGCGGACCGGTGGTCCGGGCGAGGGCTCTCAAACCCGCCCGGTCCACCGGTCCTTTCTCCAGCGCTACCCCGGATCGGGGCCGCTATGCCTGTCCGGCGGGGGACAGCTCACCGGCCGGCGCCGGCAGCAGCTCCGCCAGCAGGTCGACCAGCACGGCCAGGCCGTCCGGACTGAGCACGGACTCGGGGTGGAACTGCACCCCGGCGAAGCCCCGGCCGCGCAGCGCGTGCACCGCCCCGTCGGTCTCGTCGCGGGCCAGCTCGACCGGACCGTACGGGCTGTCCTGACGGTCCGTGGCGGCCCGGGCGGTGAAGGTGGCGTAGAAGCCCAGCCGCCGCAGAGCGCCGAACAGCGGCACCGTACGTTGCAGGCCCTGGTAGGGCGCGGCCCGGCGGTCCACCGGCAACCCCAGCAGCCCGGCCAGCAGCTGGTGGCCCAGGCAGACGGCCAGGGTCGGTCGGCCGTCCGCCAGCAGGGCCCCGAGCAGGCCGCGCAGACTGCGCATCTTCGGGGTGTCGCCGTTCGGGTCGCCGGGGCCGGGGCCGACCACCACCAGGTCGTACCCGGCGACCGGTGGGTCGGTGTGCCAGGGCGCCACGGTCACCGCCAGCCCCAGCGCGCCCAACTGGTGAGCCAGCATCCCGGTGAAGGTGTCCTCCCCGTCGACGATCAGGGCCCGGCGGCCGGTCAACCCGGGCACGGCCAGGGCCCCCGGCGGTCGCTGGTCCAGCCAGAACCGGGACAGCGGCGCGTTGCGGGCGGCCAGCGCCGCGCGTACCTGGGGATCGTCGGCCAGCCGGCGCACCGGGCCGGTGCCGGTGGTCGGTGCCTGCGGCCCCAGGCCCAGGGCGGCCAGTACCCCGGCGGCCTTGGCGTGGGTCTCGGCCACCTCGGCCGCCGGAGTGGAGTGGCGGACCAGGGTGGCCCCGACCGGCACCCGCAGGGCGCCGTCCGGGGTGATCTCGGCGGTACGGATGAGGATCGGCGCGTCGAGGGTCTGCCGACCCGTGTCGTCCTGCCCCAGCAGGGCCAGCACCCCGGCGTAGTAGCGACGGCCGGTGCCCTCGTGCCGGGCGATCACCCGACAGGCGTTCTCCATCGGGCTGCCCGTCACCGTGGGGGCGAACATGGTCTCCCGAAGCACCTCGCGGACGTCCCTGGAACCGCGACCGGCCAGCAGGTACTCGGTGTGCGCCAGGTGGGACATCTCCTTCAGGTACGGCCCGACCACCTGGCCGCCGTGCTCGGCCACGGTGGCCATCATCTTCAGTTCCTCGTCGAGGACCATGTACAGCTCCTCGACCTCCTTGGTGTCGGCGAGGAAGCGCAGCAGGGCGGCCCGGTCGGCCGCGACCCCGGTGTGCCGGAAGGTGCCGCTGATCGGGTTCATCATGACCAGCCCGTCGTCGACGCTGACGTGCCGTTCCGGGCTGGCCCCGACCAGGGTGCGGGTGCCGGTGTGCACCACGAAGGTCCAGTACGCCCCGCGTTCGCGCAGCAGCAGGGACCGCATCGCGGCCAGCGCGGCGGTCAGCGGCGCACCCTGCACCCGGGCGTGCAGGGTGCGGTGGATGACGAAGTTGGCCCCCTCGCCGCGACCGATCTCCTCGGCCAGCACCCGGGCCACGATGTCGGCGTACTCGTCGTCGCCGATGTCGAAGGCCGCCTCGGTGGTGCGTACCGGGCCCTCGGGAAGGGCCGCCAAGGCCTCGGCCAGGGGTAGTCGTACCCGACGGTCGATGCGCAGGCACTCCAGCGGCACACCGTCGTCCAGGCAGGCGAAGCCGCGCTCGGCCACCTGCCGGAACGGCACCAGAGCCAGGGTGGCCGGACCGGGCGGCCCGGCCGGTAACGGAATGTCGGCGAGCCGGTCGACCGTGCCCACCGGGCCGGTGAACAGGTCCAGATGCTCGGCACCCTCGCGGCGGATCAGGGCGAACGGGCCCGGATCGACGCCTTCGGCGAGGGCGGTCAGCAGGTCGGTCAGCGGTGTCATCGGTCTCCTCGGGCCGGGTGCCGCCGGAGGAGGCGGCCCAGGGGCCGGGAGAGTGGACCGGCGGCCGCCTCGTCGGGCGGCCGCGGGTGAAGCTAGGCGCGGAGGTGGGCCGCCGGGTCGGCGGGCCACCAGCAGGACAGTCGCGCAAGCATGGGCTCACCTTACGCGCGGGACCGGCGGTGGGGAAGCCGATCGGCGTACCCGGGTGCCCGGTGAGGTTGTGGCCCCCGAACCAGCGGGTACGTTGATCAGCGATGAGCATTCTGGGGCTGGACCTGGGCACCTCCTCGGTGCGAGGGCTCGTGCTGGACGGCGACCTTCAGCCGGTACCGGGGGCGTTGGCCCGCCGCAAGATGGAGCTGACCGTCGACGACGACGGCACCGGCACCCTCGACGCGCGCGGCTACCTGGCCTGCCTGCTGGAGTGCCTGGACGAGTTGAGCGAGCAGGGGTGGCTGCACGAGATCGAGGTGGTGGCGGTCAGCGCCCAGTGGCACTCCGTGCTGCCGCTGGGCATCGACGGCCATCCCCTCGGGCCGGTCCTCACCTGGATGGACACCCGGGCCGAGTCGCCCGCTGACCTGACCGGTCCGGCTGATGCCGATGCCTACCACCAACGGACCGGCACCTGGTGGCACCGCTGCTACTGGTCGGTGCGGCTGCCCTGGCTGCGGGCCCACTGCGGCAGCCCGGTGGCCGGGTTCACCGGCCTGGTCGAGTACGCCCTGAGTCAACTGCTGGACGAGGCGCCCATGTCGGTGTCCCAGGCTTCCGGCACCGGCCTGCTGGATCTGCGTACCCTCGACTGGGATCCGGAGGCGTGCGCCCTGGCCGGGGTCACCGGCGACACCCTGCCGGAGCTGGCACCGGCGTACTGGCGGGGACGGCTGCGCCCGGCGTACGCCCGCCGCTGGCCGGGCCTCGCCCGGGCGCAGTGGGCCCCGCCGACCGGTGACGGTGCCGCCTCCAACGTCGGCTCCGGCTGCATCGACCACACCCGGGCGGCCGTGACCGTGGGTACCTCCTCGGCGGTACGGCTGCTTCAGCGGATGCCGGCCCACGCGCCGCTGGCACCCCTGCCACCGAAGCTGTGGCGGTACCGCGTCGATCATGATCATGTGGTCACCGGGGCGGCCTACTCCGCCGGGGGGAACCTGTTCGCCTGGGCCGACCGGGAGCTGCGGCTCCCGCAGGGCCCGGCCCTGGAGGCGGCGCTGAGTCGGTTGGGGCCGGAGGGTCGGCGTCCGGTCAGTGTGGCCTTCGGCGGTGACCGGCCACCGGGCGGCCGCCGGGCCGGCGCGGGTGAGCTGGGCGGCCTGAGCTTCCACACCACCGCGGTGCAACTGCTGGCCGGACTGATGTACGGAGTGTGCGATCAGGTCGTGGACGACCTGGCCGCCCTGGAGTCCACAGTCTCCGCTCCGGTGGAGGTGGTCCTCGGGGGTGGGGCGATGGCCGCTTCACCCTGGTGGCGCGCGGCCTTCGCCGAGGTGCTGGCACCCCGCCAGGTGTGGTTCGGACGGCACCCGGAGATCGGGGCCACCGGCGCCGCACTGGTGGCCTGTGGCCGCATCGCCGACGCCGTCGCGTTGACCGACATCGGCCAGACGGATGATCACTCCCCGGCGGGCAGGGCATAGGGTGACGCCCGGCGGTGCACTCCTGAACCAACGTAAAGCAGGGCGTTGACACTGGTCCGGGGCCTGGTTGGATGAACGACGCTCCCCGGGCGGCGGTGGACGCGCGGGAGGAGGAGCGGGTGGCGACAGGGCCGGACCAGGACCCGACGGTGTCCCAGCATCGTCGGCGTCGGTTCGATGTCCGGGTGGTGCCCCACCGCCGTCGTTCCGCTCTGCGCATCCACGACTGGCGGATGCGGACCAAACTCGCCACCGTGCTGGTGATCCCGTCGGTGGCCTTCCTGGTCCTGGCGGGGGTGCAGACCCAGAACCTGGTCAGCCAGGCCAACACGTTGAGTGACTTCTCCGCCCAGGTGGGCATCGGGCAGGAGATCGCCGAACTGGTGCACCGGTTGCAGCAGGAGCGCGACCGTACGGTCGGTGAGCTGCCCGCCCTGCGGGCCGCCGCCTCCGAGGAGGAGACCGGCCAGGTGACCGCGGCCCTGGCCTCCTACCGCGCCGACACCGACCAGGCGGCCCAGGCGCTGCGTCGGGCGGCCGAGCCGGTGGGCAAGGGGGACGCCGCCTGGCAGGACGCCTTCACGGTGGCGTACCAGGCATACCAGCAGGTCGGCTACATGCGTAGCGTCACGACCACTGTGGTGTTGAGCAACGACACCATCCTGGGTAACTACAACCGGGCGGTGGACGCCCTGCTCACCCTGCTCTCCCAGCCGGCCCCCGGCGCGGATCGGCCGGACCTGTCCGAGGCGGTGTCACGCTACGTGCAGTTCGCCCGGGCCAAGGAACTCACCTCGCGGGTACGCGCGGAACTCTATGCGGCGGCCCGCAGCGGCGAGTACGAGTCCAACGACCGGGCACAGCTCAACGACCTGCGGGCCCGCCAGCAGACGGCCCTGGGCACCTTCCGCATCGCGGCCAGTCACGCCCAGGTGACCCGCTACGACCGGATGAGTCAGCACGACGCCTTCGTCCAGGCCGGCCGGTTGGAGGAACGGGCGCTGACCCAGAACCCGACCGCCCTGACCCTGCTGCCGGACGACGACTGGTGGACCTTCAGCGAGGTACGCCACGATCTGCTGCGGGAGTTCGAGGCCGGGGTGCTGAAGGACTCGGCCGCGCAGGCCGAGACGGCCAGCGACACCCAGTGGCGGGAGACCCTGCTGATGGTCGGTGTGATCATCACGGTGCTGCTGGTGGCCGTACTGATCTCGGTGCTCATCGGCCGTTCGCTGGCCAGGTCGATCCGCATGTTGCGCTCGCAGGCGTTGCGGATCGCGCAGATCGAGCTGCCCGAGGCGCTGGCCCGGCTGCGCTCGGTCTCCGGCGGCGTACCCCACATCGAGGTGGCCCCAGCGGTGGTGCGGTCCCTCGACGAGATCGGCGAACTGGCCGAGGCCTTCGTCGCGGTGCACCGCAGCGCGGTGGGGGTGGCCGTCGAGCAGGCCAACATGCGGCGCAACGTCAACGCGATGTTCGTCAACCTGGCCCGTCGTAGCCAGGTGCTGGTGGAGCGGCAACTGGAACTGCTCGACGACCTGGAACGCGAGGAGAACGACCCGGACCAGCTGGAGAACCTGTTCAAGCTGGACCATCTCGCCGCCCGGATGCGCCGTAACGACGAGAGCCTGCTGGTGCTGGCCGGCACGGAATCGACCCGCCGGTGGAACCGACCGATCGGGTTGAACGCGGTGTTGTTGGCCGCCAGCGCGGAGATCGAGCAGTACCAGCGGGTGCGTTACGCGGCCGTGGCCGACCTGCATCTGGTGGGCCATGCCGTCGGCGAGGTGGTGCACCTGCTGGCCGAGTTGCTGGAGAACGCCACCGCCTTTTCCCGCCCTGACACGGCAGTGCAGGTCACCGCCCGCGAGGAGGGCGACGGGGCGGTCATCGAGATCGCCGACCAGGGTCTGGGGATGAGCCGGACTGCACTGGCCGAGGCCAACGCCGTGCTGGCCACCCCGCCCGACGCGGACGTGGCGACGGTCGAGCGGATGGGTCTGTTCGTGGTCAGCCATCTGGCGGCCCGACACGGCATCGAGGTGCGGTTGCACGGCGGGACCGGCGGGCTGGTGGCCCGGATCCGGCTGCCGGGTGCCCTGCTGGCGACGCCGTCGGCGGAGCTGGAACCCTTCGCACCGCAGCGTCCGCTACCGGTACCCCGGTCGGCGCCGCCGGCACAGACCGGCCACGGTCCGATCGAACTGCCGGTGGCCGGGCGGCGACCGACCACGGTGCCCCGACAGGCGCACCCCGTGCCGGTACGCGCGGAGAACGTGCTGCCCCCGGTGGCGGCCCCGGCGTCCGGCGGCGGGTGGTGGTCCCCGGAGGGACCCTCCTCGACGACCACCGCCGGTAGCGCGGCGCCGCCGGAGGTGCCGGTGACGGCGGGCACCAACGCCCGGGGACTGCCGGTGCGGGTGCCGATGGCCCAGTTGCAGTCCGTCACCCAGCCGGCCCGTCCCGGCCAGCAGCGGACCACCCGGCACGACCCGGACCCGGAGGCGGTCGGGGGCATGTTGTCGAAGTTGTACAGCGGTGTGCGACGGGCCGAGGCCGAGGAGACCACCGAGATACCGGTACCACCGCCGGGGACGTGGAGTGAGGGAGGACTCAAGTGACAACGTTGTCTCAGGAGGCCCGGGACCTGAGCTGGCTGGTCAGCGGGTTCACGCAACGGGTGCCCGGTGTGGCGCACGCCGTGGTGGTGTCCTCCGACGGGCTGCTGGTCGCGATCTCCGACCATCTGCCGCGCGACCACGCGGACAAGCTCGCCGCGGTGACCTCGGGCCTGATGAGCATCACCGCCGGTGCGGCCCAGATGTTCGACGGTGACGTGGTCAAGCAGACCGTGGTCGAGATGGGTCGTGGCTACTTCCTGGTGATGCAGATCCGTGACGGCTCGATCCTGGCCACCCTGGCCGGGGCGGAGGCCGACATCGGGGTGGTGGGCTACGAGATGGCCCGGCTGGCCAAGCAGGCGGGGGAGATGCTGACCCCGGCCCTGCGCGCCGAACTCCAACAAGCCCTGCCCCGCTGAGGTAGACGGTCTCCCCGCCCTGGGGCGTGCCGGGCCGGCAGCGGTGATCCGCGTGCCGGCCCGGCGCCTCAGTCGAGACTCACAGGGCGTTGTCGGCGATGACCTGGCGGTACCACTGGGCGCTGCGCTTGAGTACGCGCCGCTGGGTGGGGTAGTCGACGTAGATCAGTCCCCAGCGCTGGTCGTACCCCTCGGCCCACTCGAAGTTGTCCAGCAGTGACCAGACGTGGAAGCTCTCCAGCGGCACCCCGTCGGTGATGGCGCGGTGGGCGGCGGCCAGGTGGTCGCGCAGGAAGGTGACCCGGCCGGTGTCCTCGACGGTGCCGTCGGCGGCGAGGACGTCCGGGGTGGGCAGCCCGTTCTCGGTGACGGTCAGCGGGATCGGGCCGTAGTCGCGGGTCACCCGGGTCAGGATGTCGTACATCCCGTCCGGGTAGATCTGCTGCCAGCTGGCCTCGGAGGTGGGCCACCGGCGGGTGGTGCCGCCGGTGCCGGTGACGTAGATCGGGGTGTAGTACTGCACGGCGAGCACGTCGATCGGTGAGGAGATGATCTCCAGGTCGCCGTCGCGGATGCCGCGCACCATCCGGCTGTCCGGCCCCAGGTCGGCCAGGACGTCCTCGGGATAGCTGCCCTTGAGCGCCGAGTCGAGGTAGAGGCGGTTCTCGTAACCGTCGTACAGCCGGGCGGCCTCGGCGGCGGCGGGGGAGTCGTCGGCGGGGTAGCAGGGGTGCAGGTTGAAGGCCGGGCCGATGCGACCCTCCCGGCTGTTGGCGCGTAGCGCCTGCACCGCGAGGCCGTGGGCCAGTTGCAGGTGGTGGGCGACCAGGTAGGCGGCGTCGGGATCCCGCCGGCCGGGGGCGTGGTGGCCGTGCAGGTAACCGTTCTGCACGACGGTCTTGGGCTCGTTGATGGTGAGCCAGACCGGCACCCGGTCGCCGAGGGCGTCGAAGAGGGTGGCGGCGTAGTCGGCGAAGCGGTGGGCGACCTCGCGGGACTCCCAGCCGCCGCCGTCCTGCAGGGTCTGCGGCAGGTCCCAGTGGAACAGGGTGGCCATCGGGGAGATGCCCCGCTCGTGCAGCCCGTCGACCAGACGGCGGTAGAAGTCGAGACCACGTTGGTTGGCGGCACCGCTGCCGTCGGGCTGGATGCGCGGCCAGGAGATGGAGAACCGGTAGCTGCGCAGCCCCAGGTCGCGCATCAGATCGAGGTCTTCGGCGTAGCGGTGATAGTGGTCGGCGGCGACGTCACCGGTGTCGCCGTTGCGGGTGCGTCCGGGGGTACGGCTGAAGGTGTCCCAGACCGACTCGCCCCGGCCGTCCTCCTTGGCGGCCCCCTCGATCTGGTACGCCGAGGTGGCCGCGCCCCAGCCGAAGTTCACCGGGAACTGCAACCGGGCGGCGGCGCTGGTGGCCGGATCGGTGGGTGCGGTGCCGTCGTCGGTGGCGCAACCGGTGAGGGCGGTGGCACCGGCCGCGGTGGCGACCGCGCCCAGGGCGGCACCGGCCGGCGTTACGGCGGTGGCCGACAGCGCCGCTTGGCGCAGCAGGTGTCGCCTGGTGAGCATCGACATGGATTCTCCTCGTGGGTGGGGGTGGCCGCCGGCGCCCCTCGGGAGCGCTCCCAATGAAGGGTAAAGGGTAGGCGACCGCCGCCGGTGCGTGATCGTCTCAGATCACGGACGACCGTAGTGGCGGAGGTGGCAAGGTGAGGGTTCTGGCGTCGGCCGGTCGGGCATCGGGTGTGGCGGGACCGGGAAACGCCGAGTTCCGCGGGCGGACCGGCGGCGTGCTCCCGGAGGTGGTCGGCGGGGCAGCGCACGGTCGGCGGGCGGGGCTTACTGCCGTGCGGGGCGCGCGGGTGATGCGCGTCTGACCCGATCGGCCTCTTTTCCCATCGTGAACGGGGGTTTAGTGTGGGGACGGGGGAGGGCAACCCCCGTCCCCACCATGTTGCGGTACACGCACGTGCGGATTGGCGTCCCAGTCGTGCGTGTCGCGCGGGAGCCGGGCCACGCGAGTGGCTGAGGATCCACCTCCCCTCACTTCTTGTGGGGTGACGGCTGACGGCGGTGTCCGGGCTGGCCCGCCGTCGGCCTGCGGTCTTAGTACCCATTGCCGTGGGCACGGCGCCGGGTAATCCAATGCTTGGAACTCCGTCGATGGAAGCGCTCCCATCGACGTTGCTGCGACTGTAACGCCCGTCACGGCTTTGTGAAAGCCCCAAAATGAGATCGAAACAACCGAGTGCTTCCGGAAGTGCGATCTCTGGTGCTGGGAGCGCTTCCATGGCACACTGTCGATCGACCACGTGGAGCCAGGTAGACGTGAGCGTGGGGCCGCCGAGGGCTTCCGGTGATCCGGACGGCGCCCTGATCGCAGCGGTGTGGAGCTCGTTCCCGCTGCTGTGTTCCGGCCGCTTGGCCGGTCACCACCATCCACTGACGTCTCGCGTTCTGTCGTCTGCGAGGCGTCTCGCCGGGGCAGCACCGCACCCGGCCTGGTTCGAGGAGACACCGCGCAGATGAAAAATCTGGCAAGACGCCGCCGCTTGGCGTGGCTCGCCGCCGCGGCGTTGGCGATCGGCGGGGTGACCGTACCCGCCGGCGCCGCACAGGCCGCACCGGCCTGCGACGTGGTCTATACGACCAACGACTGGAGCAACGGCTTCACCGCCAACATCACCCTCAATAACCTCGGCGACCCGGTCAACGGCTGGACCCTGCGGTTCGCCTTCCCCGGCAACCAGCGGGTGACCAACGGCTGGTCGGCCCGGTGGAGCCAGAGCGGCAACGAGGTCACCGCCGTCAACGAGGCGTGGAACGGCAGCATGGCCACCGGCGCCAGCACCACGATCGGCTTCAACGGCTCCTACACCGGCAGCAACCCCAAGCCCACCTCGTTCTCCGTCAACGGGGTCACCTGCGGTGGCGTCGCCCAGCAGCCCCCGACGGTGAGCCTGTCGATCCCCGCCGGGCCGTTCGTCGCCCCGGCGACCGTCCCGCTGACGGCCACCGCGAGCGACCCGGACGGCACCATCGCCCGGGTCGAGTTCTACCGCAACGGCCTGCTGGTCAACACCGACACCACCGCGCCGTACGCGTACACCATGGAGAGCCTGCCGGCCGGTGACTACACCGTGCAGGCCCGGGCGTACGACAACAGCGGTCTGTCGGCGATCGCCGAGCGGGCGTTCAGCGTGACCGCCGCGACCTCGCCGGCCCTGGTGGCCACCCCGACCGCGCTCAGCGTGCCCGAGGGTGACAGCTCCACCTTCAACCTCAAGCTGAACCGGGCCCCCACCGCCAACGTCGCGGCCAGCCTGGTCCGGACCGGCGACTCGGACATCACGGTCTCGCCGACCTCGGTGACCCTGACCCCGAGCAACTGGGAGACCGGCGTCGACGTGACCGTCCAGGCCGCCGAGGACTCCGACACGGTCGGTGGCACCGCGACGATCACCGCCTCGGCCACCGGCCACACCCCGGCCACGGTCACCGTCACCGAGATCGACAACGACGTGCCGGGCGGGGACGGCGAGTACGTCCAGCGCTTCCTCACCCAGTACGGCAAGATCAAGAACTCCGGCTACTTCAGCCCGGAGGGGGTGCCCTACCACTCGATCGAGACCCTGATCGTCGAGGCCCCCGACCACGGTCACCAGACCACCTCGGAGGCGTTCAGCTTCTGGCTGTGGCTGGAGGCGTACTACGGTCGGGTCACCCAGAACTGGGCGCCGTTCAACAACGCCTGGACGGTGATGGAGACCTACATCATCCCGTCCACGGCCGACCAGCCGACCGCCGGCTCCGCCGGCGACGCCTCCTACGCGGCCGAGCACGACCTGCCCAACCAGTACCCGTCGCAGCTGGACCAGAACGTGCCGGTGGGCCGCGACCCGCTGCGTTCGGAACTGCAGCAGACCTACGGCACCGGCAACATCTACGGCATGCACTGGCTGCTGGACGTGGACAATGTCTACGGCTACGGCCACTGCGGCGACGGCACCACCCGCCCCGCGTACATCAACACCTTCCAGCGGGGCACCCAGGAGTCGGTGTGGGAGACCGTGCCGCACCCCTCCTGCGACACCTTCGCCCACGGTGGCCCGAACGGCTACCTCGACCTGTTCATCAAGGAGTCCGGCACCCCGGCCAAGCAGTGGAAGTACACCAACGCCCCGGACGCCGACGCCCGCGCCGTGCAGGCCGCCTACTGGGCGCTGACCTGGGCCAAGGAGCAGAACAAGCAGGCCGACGTGGCAGCCACCGTGACCAAGGCCGCCAAGATGGGTGACTATCTGCGGTACGCCCTGTTCGACAAGTACTTCAAGCGCGTCGGCAACTGCGTCGGGGCCACCCAGTGCCCGGCCGGTAACAACCGCGAGTCCGCCCACTACCTGCTGTCCTGGTACTACGCCTGGGGTGGCGCGTACGAGACCAGCCAGAACTGGTCGTGGCGGATCGGTTCCAGCCACAGCCACTTCGGCTACCAGAACCCGTTCGCGGCCTGGGCGCTGACCAACGTCAACGAGCTCAAGCCGCGCTCGTCGACCGCGGCGGCGGACTGGAACAACAGCCTCACCCGGCAGTTGGAGCTCTACACCTGGCTCCAGTCGGCCGAGGGCGGCATCGCCGGTGGCGCGACCAACAGCTGGGGCGGTCACTACGGCACGCCGCCGGCCGGCACGGCCACCTTCTACGGCATGTTCTACGACGAGGACCCGGTCTACAACGACCCGCCCTCGAACCAGTGGTTCGGTATGCAGGCCTGGTCGATGCAGCGCATCGCCGAGCTGTACCTGGTCAGCGGCGACGCCCGGGCCAAGGCGCTGCTGGACAAGTGGGTGCCGTGGGCCATCGCCAACACCACCCTGGGTGAGGACTGGTCCATCCCGGCGGATCTGAAGTGGACCGGCCAGCCCAACAACTGGAACCCGACCAACCCGCAGCCGAACACCAACCTGCACGTCGAGGTGATCGCCAAGGGTCAGGACGTCGGCATCGCCGCCTCCTACGCCCGTACCCTGATCGCGTACGCGGCGAAGTCGGGCAACGTGGCGGCGAAGAACACCGCCAAGGGGCTGCTGGACGCGCTGCACGGAGAGAGTGACGCCCAGGGTGTGTCGACGGTGGAGAAGCGCGGCGACTACCGGCGCTTCGACGACGTCTACGACGCCTCCACCGGGCAGGGCCTGTACATCCCGCAGGGTTGGACCGGCCGGATGCCCAACGGTGACGTGATCGCCCCCGGCAAGAGCTTCATCGACATCCGGTCGTTCTACAAGAACGACCCGGCGTGGCCGAAGGTCCAGGCGTACCTCGACGGTGGACCGGAGCCGGAGTTCCGTTACCACCGGTTCTGGGCCCAGGCGGACGTCGCCATGGCGTACGCCGACTACGGGAAGCTGTTCCCCAACGGCTGAACGACGTCCTCCGGGTGGGCGGTGACCCGCCCGGAGGCTCCGGCCGGGCCTCGGGGGTAGAGGCAGGACCGGCCGGCGGCCTGACACCCACGGTCAGGCCGGGGTGGGTCGGCCCTCTGGCCGACGCAGCGGAGAAGTCGACCCACCCCACCGCCCGTTACCTTTTTGATCGTCCCCAGCCGGGGACTGCTCGGTCGCCCGGCTCGGTATGACTTACTGCCCCTGTCGTACGGATGATCCGGGGGGTGTTGTCGCCGGGCCGGGTGGCGTCGACGGACCGCTGATAGGGACACGGCCGCCCGCTCGGTTGGGGTAGGTCTCTTCGTAACGTGGCTGCCGGCAGTCGACGCCAGACTGGCGACCGAGACGGGAACGCGACGTCGCGGGGAGGCGATGCGATGCACGGCGACTACCAGGTGTTTCTCGGTCTTGATGTCGGCAAGGACGGCCATCACGCCGTCGCCCTCAGCCGGGACGGCAAGCGGCTGCACGACGCGGCGCTGGTCAACACCGAGGGCAAGCTGCGGCAGGTCTTCGACAAGCTGGCCAAGCACGGCCCGGTCCTGGTCGTGGTTGACCAGCCGGCCTCGATCGGAGCGCTGCCTGTCGCGGTCGCTCGTGCCTGCGGCCAGCAGGTCGCCTACCTGCCCGGGCTCGCGATGCGCCGGATCGCCGACCTGCATCCCGGCAGCGCGAAGACCGACGCCCGCGACGCCTACGTGATCGCTGATGCGGCCCGCACCATGCCGCACACGCTGCGCCGCGTCGACGTCGGCGACGAAGCCCTCGCCGAGCTGGAGGTACTGGTTGGCTTCGACGACGACCTGGCCGGTGAGGCCACCCGGCTGACCAACCGCATCCGCGGGCTGCTCACCCAGATTCATCCAGCTCTGGAGCGAGCTTTGGGCCAGAACATTCAGCACAAGGCCGTCTTGGAGCTGCTGTCGCGCTGCGGCGGCCCGGCCGGGCTGCGCAAGGCCGGACGCCGCAAACTGATGTCGATCGCGACCAAGAACGCGCCGCGCATGGGCGAACGCCTGGTCGAACGGATCACGACCGCGTTGGATGAGCAGACCGTCATCGTCCCGGGCACCGCCGCGGCCGAGACGATCCTGCCGAGGCTGGCCGACAGCCTGCGCGACGTGTTGCAACAGCGTGACCAGGTCGCCGCCGAAGTCGACAGGATGCTTGATGCGCACCCTCTTGCCGCGGTCCTGACCTCGATGCCCGGCATCGGCGTCAGGACCGCCGCAAGAATCCTGCTCGAAGTAGGCGACGGCACCTCGTTCGCCACCCCCGGACATTTGGCCGCCTACGCCGGCCTGGCACCGGTCACCCGACGCTCCGGCAGCAGCATCCGCGGCGAACACCCCGCCCGCGGCGGCAACAAACAGCTCAAACGCGCATTCTTCCTCGCCGCGTTCGCTGCCCTGGCCGACCCAGCCAGCCGTGCCTACTACGACCGCAAGAGAGCCCAAGGCAAACGCCACAACGCCGCCCTGATCTGCCTGGCCCGCCGCCGCATCGACGTCCTGTTCGCCATGCTCCGCGACAAGGTCCCTTACCAGCCGAGGCCAATCGTCGCGGTCACAACCGGCTGACCACACCAGGCACAATCCTCCGAATGAGCCGACCCCTGCTGCTGCTCGACGTCGACGGTGTCCTTAACCCCTACGGAACCACTCAGCCGCCGGCCGGCTACACCGAGCACCACCTGTTCCCTGAGGACGAGGAACCCGTTCGTGTCAACCCCACACACGGCGCCTGGATCACCGAAGCGAGCACCGTCCTGGACATCGCATGGGCCACAAGCTGGAACGACGAAGCCAACCAGCTTCTCGCTCCGCTTCTGCACATCACGGCCCTACCCGTGATCACCATGCCAGCCCCACCCTTCCACCCCAGCGACAAGATCCCACTCATTGCCGCCTACGCCCTGCAACGGCCCGCGGCATGGATCGATGACCTCCACACACCCGAAGCTCACAGCTGGGCCGCCACACGCACCAGCCCCACCCTGTTGATCACCACCGACCCGACGATCGGCCTCACCCGCGACGCCATCGACCACGTCATCGCCTGGGCCAAGACCC
The DNA here is from genome assembly GCF_049844505.1 of Micromonospora sp. DT229. NCBI lineage: Bacteria > Bacillati > Actinomycetota > Actinomycetes > Micromonosporales > Micromonosporaceae > Micromonospora > Micromonospora sp. DT229. Next base: position 52,578 of record NZ_JBNCLD010000023.1, read on the forward strand.
TCGACGCCCCATTGACAAACCCATAGGGACACCCCCCCGATCCGACAGGCACACCGCGCAGATCGCGGAAAAAGTCACCGTTGCGGGATAACAACACCGCCGGGGACGGAGTAACGTACATCACTGGAGAGGCCGCTCCCCCCGTGGCGGCCTCTCCCTTTTCGTCGCCGCGACCCCTGCCGCTGCGCACCGGCGGGTTCGGCCTGCCGGTCACCGTCGCCCCTGCTCAGCCGTCCCTTCGCGGCGCTGCCGATCCGGTCGGCGGGCCACTGACAGGCCGATGGGGAAGGGTCGCTAAGTTGTGCGGGTGCGCGTGACGCCCAGGGGTGGGACTGCGGTCTGGCTGGTCGGGTTGGCTCTGGTCCAGACGGCGGTCTTCATCGTGGTGTGGCGATTCGCCCTCTACAGCGAACTCGGGCAGTGGGTCGACACGGTGGCGCTGACCGGCAACCGGATCGGCCGCGACCACATCGACGAGCCGGTGAACCGGATCCTCAACGCGATGTCCGTGGTGTCGCTGCTGGGGGCCACGGTGATGATCGGGTTCATCGCCCTTATCCGGGGCCGGGTGGCCCTGGCGGTGGCGGCCACCCTGCTGATCGTCGGAGCCAACGTCACCACCCAGGTGCTGAAGTACGGACTGGTCCGGCCCGACTACGGCATCGACCCGGAACGGACGGGCGTCGGCAACAGCCTGCCCAGCGGGCACACCACGGTCGCCGCCTCCGTGGCGGTGGCGTTGGTGCTCGTGCTGCCGCCCAAGGCACGGGCCTTCGCCGCCGTGGTCGGTGCCGCCTACTCGGCGGTGGCCGGGGTGGCGACCCTCTCCGCGGGCTGGCACCGGCCCAGTGACGCGGTGGCCGCGTACCTGGTGGTCGGCGTGTGGGCGGCCCTGGCGGGCATCCTGCTGCTGGTCACCCAGCGGGAACAGGCGCAGGTGTCCTCCGCCGACGCGCACCGGGGGGTGGCGCTGCTGCTCGGCATCGGTGGGCTGCTGCTGGTCCTGGCCTGCGCGCTGGCGCTGTTCTGGCTGACCAGCCTGCGTCCCACCGCGGCGGCCGACCTGTCCCGCCAACCCCTGTTCGTCGGGTACGCCGGCAGCGCCGCCGGCATCGCCGGAACGATGGCAGTGGTCATGGCGCTGGCCATCTCCGCCGTGCATCGGATCGTCCCCCGCGACCAGGGCTGACCGCTGCCGGCCTGCACCTGCACGACAACCCTGACGGTGTGGAATCCCGCCGGACGGCCGGCCTTCACCCGGTCCCGGACGGCCGGCCTTCACCCGGTCCCGGCCACGCGGTGCCGACCACGTCGACTCGTCCCACCCGTGCCCCAACACCACCGCGTCCGGCCCTGCCCGCAAGATCGTGCTCGATCCAGGATCGAGTGGTTTCGTATGAAAACGAGGCCACTCGATCCAAGATTGAGCACGATCATGAACCGTCGGGAACGCCAGCGGTGCCTCGGGCTGACGATGAGGGATCAGCAGGTCCAGTGGAGGGTGGAGAGGTGATGGACGGGCGATCGGCGGTGTCCGTGACGGGGGCGCCCGAGGTGGGGGCGCCCGAGGTGGGGGACGCCGACCTCGTTCGGGCGGCTTTCCGCGAGGAGTGCCTGCGGCTCGGTGAGGTGCTGGCCACCCTCGATCCGAAGGACCTGGCCCGGCCGACCGGCTGCGTGCCGTGGACGGTGGCCGAACTGCTGGCACATGTCCGCACCGGTGCGGGCCGGCTGACCGACATGCTGGCCGCACCGGCGCCGACCGGTGCCCTGGTCGACGCCGCCGGCTACTTCGGCGCCGCCAAGTTCACCCCCGAGGTCGACGCCGCCCGCATCGAGTCGGCCCGCATCGAGTCGGCCCGCATCGAGTCGGCCCGCATCGAGTCGGCCCGCATCGAGTCGGCCCGCGCCGAGGCGGCTCGTGCCGAGTCCGTTCGCATCGAAGCCGCGGGTGGCGCTGCTCAGGCCGAGGCCGGTCGCATTGAGGCCGCTGGTGCCGCGTCGGCCCGTGCTGAGGCTGCTCCGGTCGAGGCGGCTCGGGTCGAGGTCGCTCTGGGCGGAGCGGCTCGGGCAGGAGACGGGCGGGACGAGGGTGGTGAGGAGAGCTTCGACTCGGACGGCACGCGTCGAGGGGTCGGGTCGGGTGCGGACTTCGACCGGGCATGGCGCGCTGCCCTCGCGGCCGTCGAGGCGTACCCACCGGACCGGGTGGTGCGCACCCGACACGACGATGCGATGACGGTGACGGAGTTCCTGCGTACCCGGGTGGTGGAAGTCGGGGTGCACGGCCTGGACCTGGCTGCGGCGCTGGACCGGCCGCCGTGGCTGACCACGGCCGCCAGCCGGGTCATCGCCGATCTGCTCACTGCGGGCCGCTCCCTGCCGGCGGAGCTGGGCTGGGACCGGCTGACCCTGATCGCCAAGGTGACCGGGCGCACTCCATGCAGCCTGGCCGAGCAGGCGGCACTCGCCCGGGTCGGCCTACCGCGGCTGGCCTTCGGCCGCTGATCCCCGCCGAGGGCGTGAGGCGTTACCGTGCCGACTCGGGCTGGCCGCCCAACCGGGCCGGGAAGTCACCGCCTGGGTCACGCTCCGCACTTCGGGGTGCGGGTACGTGGGGGAGGGCGGCACGCAGTTGGGCCAGCACCACCGGGTCGATGCGGCCGGGAGCCAGCCGCTCCTCCAGGTTCTCCAGCCCGGCCCACTCGACCAGCGCGTCCTGCGGGTCGGCCGGGTCGGCCGGGTAGCCGAGCGCGGTGAGCAGCCCGGCCACCTCGACGGCCACCGCCCCGGTCAGGTCGAGCAGGGTGGCCGGGTCGGGCCGGCTGAACATGAAGGTGTGCACGGCCAGCAGTCGGTCGAGTTCGGTGATCGGATCGGGGTGGTCGTCGACCCGCAGATCGATCATGAGATCGCCGGTGCCGCCGTACCCCCCGCCGCGTCGGACCACGACCAACCCGGCGCTCTGCTGGCCCCGTCGGTCGCCCCCGGCCTGCTGCCCGGCGCGCAGCGCGGCGAGCAGCCGCTGCGCGAAGGGCAGGTCGGTACGGGCCAGCCAGGTGTCCCGCAGGGCGTCGATCACCTCGGGGCCGGTGAGGATGTTGCCCTGAGCGGCCCAGCCGTCGCCCGCCTGGCCGCCCGCCCAGTCCCGGCAGTGCTCCCCGGTGTAGGTGGCACCGGGGCCGGTGGCGGCCACCACACCGACCTGGCGGTGATCGCGTTCCGGGTCGGCGGCCACCAGACCGGCCACCACACCGGCCGCCGTCACCCCGGTCCGCAGCAGGGCCATCCCCTGCGGCCGGTAGGCCAGGTTCACATGCGCCTGGGTGGCGATCGCGCCGAGGTCCGCCTCGGCCGCCGGGACCAGAGCGCCGGCGGCCAGGAAGCGGCTGGCCACGGCGACACCATGCAGGTGGCCGTCGGCGGAGCGGGCGACGAGCGAGAAGGTCACGCGGCAAGGTTAGCGCTGGTCACGGCCCTCTCCCTGGATCGGCGCAGCCGGTCGGTGGACCGGTAGGGCACCAAGATCTTGCTAGGGAGGCCCCCCGCCGGGCAGGATCGATCGATGACGACACGATGGGCGATGACGGTGCCCCTGGACGGGGTGGGGCTGGCCGACCACGCCGCGGTGTACGCGGCCCTCGCCGAGGCGGGCTTCACCGAGGTGTGGTCCTCCGAGGTCAACGGGGCCGACGCCTTCACCCCCCTGGCGTTGGCCGCCGCCTGGCAGCCGCAGCTACGGCTGGGCACCGCGATCGCGCCGGTGTTCACCCGTGGACCCGGACTGCTGGCGATGAGCGCCGCCGCCCTGGCCGACGTGGCACCGGGTCGGTTCGCGCTGGGCATCGGGGCCTCCTCGCCGGTGCTGGTGTCCGACTGGAACGCGATCGAGTTCACCGAGCCGTTCCGGCGTACCCGGGACGTGTTGCGGTTCCTGCGGGCGGCGCTGCGGGGGGAGACCGTCGACGGGGCCTTCGACACCTTCGCGGTGCGGCGGTTCAGCCTGCAGAGGCCGCCGGCCGTACCCCCGCCGGTGCTGCTGGGCGCGCTGCGGCCGGGCATGCTGCGGCTGGCCGCCGCCGAGGCCGACGGGGTGATCCTCAACTGGCTGGCCGCCACCGACGTCCCCCGGGCGATGGCCGAACTGGGCGAGCGCCGCCCGCAGTTCGAGGTGGTGGCCCGCATCTTCGTCTGCCCCACCGAGGACGCCGAGTACGCCCGCACCCTGGGCCGACGCATGATCACCAGCTATCTGACCGTGCCCGCGTACGCGGAATTCCATCGCTGGCTCGGCCGCCAGGAGGCGCTGGCGCCGATGTGGCAGGCCTGGGCGGCCGGTGACCGGCGGGGCGCCCTGGCCGCCATACCGGACGAGGTGGTCGACGCGCTGATCGTGCACGGCTCACCCGAGCAGTGCCGGGCCCAGGTCCGCCGCTACGCCGAGGCCGGAGTGGACGTCCCCGTGATGGCCCTGCTGCCCACCCCCGAACTGGCGGCCGGCGGGGTGGCGGCCCGGACGACCATGATCGCCCGGCTCGGCCCCGACACCGGGGAGTCGACCTGAGCCCGACCCGGCGGCGCTGATCACCTCTCAGTCTCACCAGCGCAGCGGCCCCGGGTGCACCGACCAGAGCAACCGCCGCCACCGGGGCCGGTCGGCGCGCAGCGCCTGGGTGCAGGCCGTGGCCGCCTCGGCGGCGGCCTCGGCCTGCGCCTCGGTCACCTGACCGGGGGCGAACCCGACCTGGTTGACCAGCCGAGCCAGTTCCTCCACCGCCCGGTGAGCGGCCTCATCCCGAGGCCCGGCCCGACCCACCGCGCCCTCGGGATGAGCCCCGGCTCGGCCCACCCCCGACTGAGGCCCGGCCCGACCCACCGCGCCCTCGGGATGAGCCCCGGCTCGGCCCACCCCCGACTGAGGCCCGGCCTGGCCCGCTGCGGCCGGTAGCAGTGCTGCGTCGGACAGGGCGCGGCGGGTCGCCTCGGCGACCTCGGTGGCGGACAGGTCGGCGGGGACCGGCCGCCCGGCCAGCCGCAGGGCGTCGGTCAGCTCCCGCCAGGCTCCGGCGACCCGCAGGTCGGCCGGGCCCCGGTGCAGCCGGTTGCGGGTCAGCGTGCGACGCATCCCGGCCAGGACGGCCAGCGCCGCCACGACCAGCAGCAGAAACCCCCCGGTGACGGCGGTGACCAGGACCGGGGTGGACACCCCCGGTCGACCCTCGCCCTCCTCGGGAGCGGCCTGCGGTGGGGGAGTGGTGCTCGGCTCCACGGTCGGCTCCGGCTGCTCCGAGGGCGGCGGCTTCTCCGGCTGCGGCCGGAAGTCCTCCTCCACCGGCCGGGGCTCGTCCTCCGGCCGGGGCAGGGGGTCGAAGGGCACCCAGCCCACCCCCTCGAAAAGCACCTCCGGCCAGGCGTAGGCGTCACCCGCCCGCACCGGCCCGTCACCCGGGGCGGCGAACCCGACCACCACCCGGGTCGGCAACCCGGCCAACCGGCCCAGCACCGCGAAGGACGCCGCGAACTGTTCGGAGGTACCCCGCTGTCCGCCGCCGTTGCGCGGGCCGAACAGGAAGAACGCCAGATTCGGGTACGCGTGGCCACTGGGGGCGTCGGCGACCAGCCGGTAGTGCTCCGCCAGCCACTGCTCGATCGCCATCGCCCGGGCGTACGGGGCGCCGTTGTCCTGGGCCAACTGGGTGGCCAGCCGGTGCAACTGCTCGGGCGCACCCTCCGGCACCTGGAGCACCCGGGCCACCTCGTCACCGGCCGGGGTGTTCGCGGTGGCCAGCAGGTTCGCATCCGGGCGTTCCCGGGCGGAGGTCACCGTGTAGCGCAACCCCGGACTGAGCCCGTCGGGACGGATCAGGGTGCCGGTGCCCGGGTCGTACGCCACCCGGGCGCCGCTGACCTCGCGGGGAGTGGGCACCGCCGGCAGCAACTGTCCACTGAGCTCACCGATGGTGATCTCCTGCCGGACGGTCTCCACGGTGGCGTGCGGCGCCGGTGGCACGGTGGGCAGGATCCGACCGGCGTTGCGGTAGGTGGCCCCGACCCGCCAGGTCACCCCGTCGTAGTCACTGAGCACGGCCAGCCGGATCCGGGTCCCCCCACCGGCACCGGCGGTCTTCACCTGGAACAGCTGCTGGTCGGGGTTGAGCGCCCACCCGGAGATCCGGATCAACGGGTTCTCGTCCAAGGTCTGGACCTGCGGCGGTTCCACGTAGCGGCGGGGGTCCACCGGCCGCACCTCCACCAGGGCGGCCACCGCCGGGCCCAGCAGGGTCGTCGCCGCGACCACCACCGCCGTACCGGCGGCCGAGGTCACCGCCAACCGGGTCCGCACCCCGGACGGCACCGTCGGCGCCGGACCGTCGACCGGGTCACCCTCGCGTCGGGTCGAGGCGGCCAGTCCGAGCCCGGCCACCACCACCAGCGCCACGGTCGGGCCGATCGCCGGCTCGGCGTTCGGCCCGACCACGTACACCGCCCCGACGTGCAGCAGCACCGGCGGCAGGTAACCCAGCAGCACCCGGCCGGCGCGCAACGCCACCTCCGCGCCGGCCAACCCCGCCAGCCAGGCGCCCACCACCGGCACCAGGACGGTGTCCGGGACCGGTTCCACCGGGATCATCGCGGTCAACAGCCGGGGAATGCCGTTCCCGGCGGCGTCCCGGACCACCTCGGCGAAACCGCCCGGCAACCCGGCCCGGTCAGCGGTCAGGTACAGACACCACCCCGTCCAACCGACCATCACCAGCACCGACACCGGGGCGACCAGCCAGGAGGGCAGTCGCCGCGCCGCCACCGAGACCAGCACCGAGCCGAGGGCAGCCCCGGCCACCAGGAGGGTCAGCAGGGAGCCCGCGTACACCCGGTCCAGGGTCACCCCGGCCAGGACGACCATGCCGACCAACGCGGTCGGCACCGCCAGGGCCCGCAGCAGCCTCACCACCGACGCACCCCGTCCCACTCGGCGGCGAAGGCCGCCCCGTCGGCCGCGTCCACCACGAGCAGGCCGCCGGTACCCGCCGGGGTCGGTTCCGTCGCCCCGAAAACCCCTACCACCACCGAGGGGTACGCCCCACGCAGGGCGCCGACGTGTCCCAGGTCCTCGCGCCCACCCGGCCCGGTGAGCACGACGAGGGTGTCGCCGAGGCGCTCCCGGCGCAGCCGGGCCACCGCGGCCTCAAGGGTGCCCTCGCCGGTCAGCGAGACCGCCGCCAACCGGTCCAGCGGCCCGGTCGGTCCCCCCTGGACCGTCCCGTTGCCGTGGGCCGCTTGGCCCTCGTGCCCGGGGCCCGCCTCGGCCAGGTCAGCCGGGGCGGCGACGAACAGCAGCACCACCGGCAGGTCCTCCCGTACCGCCGCGGTGACCACCGAGGCGGCGGCCTCACAGGCCGACTCGAACGACTCGGCCGTCCCGCGTACCCGCTGCGGATGCGCGACCGTCCGGTTGTCCAGCAGCACCACGATCCGGGGCAGGCTGGTGTCCACGTTCTCCCGCACCATCAGCTCACCGACCCGGGCGCTGGTACGCCAGTGCACCCGCCGCAGCTCGTCGCCGACGACGTACTCCCGCAAGGAGTCGAAGGTGATCGAGCCGTGCGGCACCGCGTCGACCTGCCCGTCCAGGCTGCGGCCGGCACCGGTGGGCACCGCCCGCAACGGGTGGACGCGGGGGTGCACCCACACCGGCACACTGTCGCCGTAGGTGCGGGCCAACACGACCAGACCCAGGGGATCACGGCGGGTCACCCGCAGCGGGCCCACCGGCACCACCCCCCGGCGGGCGGTCGGCACCTGGTAGCGGACCGTGGTGTCCGCACCCGGGCGTAGCCGCAGCACCGGCACCGGTACCACCTGGTCGCCGCAGCGGTCGACGGCCAGCAGACTCGCCGCACCCAGCCGACCGGTGTTGCGCAGAGTCAAGGTCATCGTCGCCGGCTCACCCCGCGCCACCCGGTCCGGATCCGCCTGCCGCCGCACCTGCAACCGGGGCCGCCATGCGGCCGTCAGCACCGCGATCGCCACGGCGACCCCGGCCGCCGCGCCCAGCACGGTCAACTCCGGGTACCCGAAACGGAAGCCGGTCCCGAGCAGCAGCACCCCGGCGACGAGCAGACCGATGCCCCGGGCGGTGATTCCCACGCCTTCCCCGCCGATCAGGGGTACGCCGAGGCCGGCTGCCCCGACGGCAGCGGCACCGGCACGGACGCGATGGCCTGACGCAGCACCTCCCCGGCGGTCATCCCACGGACCTGGGCGTCCGGAGTGAGCAGCAGCCGGTGGGCGAAGACCGGCTCGGCCAGGGCCTTCAGATCCTCCGGCATGATCCAACCTCGGCCGTCGACCAGGGCGTACGCACACGCCGCCCGGGTCAGGGCGATCACCCCACGGGGACTGACCCCGACCCGCACCTGCGGATGGGTACGGGTGGCCGCGGCCAGCCGCACCGCGTACGTGTAAAGGGGCTCGGCGATGTGCACCCGCCGGGCCATCCGGACCATCTCCCCGATCGTGGCCGTGTCGGTGACCGGGGCCAGGGCCTCGGGGGAGCGGACCGTGGCCCCGCGCAGCACCTCCACCTCGACTGCCTCGTCGGGGTAGCCGACGGAGAGCTTGACCAGGAACCGGTCCAGCTGGGCCTCCGGCAGCCGGTAGGTGCCGTCCATCTCCACCGGGTTCTGGGTCGCCACCACCAGGAACGGCTGCGGCACCGGATGGCGTACCCCGTCCACGGTGACCGTCCGCTCCTCCATCACCTCCAGCAACGCCGACTGGGTCTTCGGCGAGGCCCGGTTGATCTCGTCGGCGATGACGATGTTGGCGAACACCGGACCGGCGTGGAACTCGAACCCCCGGGTGGCCTGGTTGAAGATGGTCACCCCGGACACGTCCGAGGGCAGCAGGTCGGGCGTGAACTGGATGCGCCGCCACTGCCCCTTCACCGTGGCCGCGATGGCCCGGGCCAGGGTCGTCTTACCCACCCCGGGCACGTCTTCGAGCAGTACGTGCCCCTGGGCGAACAGCGCCGTCAACGCCAGCCGGACCACCTGCGGCTTACCGAGCACCACGGAGTTGACGGTCTCGGCCAGCCGGGCGGCCAGGGCGGCGAAGCCCTGCACCTCCTGCTGGTTGAGGGGTTCCTGGCTGTTCACGGCGGTGCTCCTTGCCTGGGGGCGGATCAGCAGGTGGGCAGGACGTTGATCTTGTCGCCGCCCTCCAGGTTCAACCAGACCCACGGGATGTAGTTGCGTCCGCTGTACTCGACCCGCACCCACCAGGTGCTGCGCTTGTCGTCGTTGTAGACGTACGCGTACACCTCCTCGCCGCGGACCCGGCACAGCGCCTTCAGACGGGTCCCCGGCTTGGCCCAGCCGACCTGCCGGTCGTTGTCCTGCCGGGGCACCGAGAAGATCTCGTTGCCGTTGCGGCCGTCGCGGTCCCGGTCGCAGTAGGTGCGCTGCTCCGGCTCGCTGCCGTTGACACAGGTGGCGATGCCGTAGAGGGCGTCGGTCTGCTGGGCCCGGGTGGCCGTACCCGACCCGGCAGCGTTGGTGGCCGTAACCGTGAAGGTGTAACGGGTACCCGGGGTCAGTCCATCCATGGTGATCCGCGAACACGGGCCGCTGACGGCCGGCTCACCGGAGCGGGTCAGGGTGCAGGTCGCCTGCCCACCGCCGGCATCCACCGTGAAGGCCACCGTCGCCGAGGTGGCGGTCGCCGAGGAGCCGGTCACGGTCACCCGGGGCGGGGCCACCGTCCGCGCCGTCGTCGTCGCCTGCGGCCCCTCACCGGCCTCGTTGACCGCCCGGACCCGGACGGTCACGTTCTGCCCGTCACCCAGGCCCTCCACCCGCGTGCGGGTGTCGGTGACCTCGGTGCGCTTGTCGCCCACCTCCACCAGGTACCCGGTGATCGGCCGGCCGTTGGCCTCCGCCGGTGCCCACTGCACCGCCACCGTGCCCGGCCGGTCCGCCACCGTGCTGGCGGTCAACTCCACCGGCTCCCCGGGGACGGTGAACGGCACCACGGTGTCGCTGACCGGCGAAGACTCCGACGCCGCACCCTTGTCGTCTACCGCCACCACGGTGAAGGCGTACTGGGTGCCGTACTCCAACTCGCCGGCCTCGATCACCAACTCGGTGCCCTCGGACTCCCCGGCCGGGGCGTTCGCACCCGCCGAGGTGGCCGTCACCGCGTACCGGGCGATCTTGTTGCCCTGCCCGTTCGCCTCCGGCCATTTCACCACCACGGTGCCGTCCGGCCGGGCCTGCGCGGAGACGCTCGTCGGCGGGTCCGGCACCTCCGCGGTCGGGGTGACCGGGTTGCTCTTGCGGGACGGACCCGCACCCTTCGCGTTCACCGCATGCACCGAGAAGGTGTACGTCTCCCCGTTGGTCAGCTCCTTGACCTGCACCGACCGCTGGTTGGCACCCACCTCCAGACGCTGCCCGGCACCCTCCACCACATAACGGGTGATCTCCGCACCGTTGGGCGCCGCCGGGCGCCAACTCACCCGCGCCTGCGCGTCACCGGCCGAGGCGGTCACGCTGCGCGGCGCCCCCGGCTTGCTGACCTGGGGCTTCTTCGGCGGGGGAGGCGGGGGTGGCGGCGCCTCCTCCGGCGGGTCACCACCGAGCACGTCATTGGCGTACTTGTCGACCTCACGCACCTCGTGCCGGTCGTTGACCACCCGGGCGGTCGCCGCGTTCGGCGCGTTGATGAAAAGGTGGTTCTCCCGCACCTCCAACTCCAGCGGCCCACCCCAACGGCCCCGGATGGTGTCCACCACCTGGCCGGTCGCGTCGAAGGCGTACACCACCCCGGCCGCGTCGTCGGCACAGTAGATGCGACCCGCCCAGGCCACCGCGGCACCCAACCGGTCACCCTCACCCGGCACCGTGAACGACCGCACCTCGCCCTCGGTGACCGCGTGCACCTGCCGCTCACCGGGCACCGTCACCGGCACCACCGGTCCGCTGGTGCGCGTCGGCAAGGTGCCCGGCCGGGCCAACTGCTCACCCAAGGGGGTACGACGGGTCTCCCCACGGACCACCGTGACCAGACTCCCGGCCGTACGATCCAGCACCGCCACCCCGTCATCCAGGGTGGAGACCACCAACTCGTGGCTGGGCTCGGCCACGTCATGGGTCTCGACCTTGCTGGGGGAGACCGACGCATCCGCTGCCGCCGAGGCGGGCAGCCGGGCGGCCGTGATCGCCGACACCGTGCCCTCGGCCGGCACCGCGATCCACAACCGACCCTTACCGTCGAAGGTGCCACCGGTGATACCCGGCGGGTACCGCACCGGCTCACCCACCGGGGCCAGGGACCGGGGATCCAACTGCCGCACCACACCCTGCACCGCGTCCACCACGAACGCGGCATCCTCGTGCAAGGCCACACTGACCCCCAGCCCGGGGGTGGTCGGGGTGGTCGCGGTGATCTGCAAGGTGGCCAGGTCCAGGGCGCTGATCTGACCGGTGTGCAGGTCACGCAGCACCAGCATCCGATCCGTCTGCACCACCTGCATCGGGTGCCGCCGGGCGGCGGGCACCTCCATCCGGGTGTCCACCCGGGCGGTCACCCCGTTGACCCGGGCCAGTTCGCTGCGGGTCGCACTCCACAACCAGGAACTGGCGTCGTAGCTGGCCACCGCATTGTCCGCCGAACCCAGTCCGAGCACGGTGAGGCCCATCGCCGCCAGGAGGGCCAGCACCGTGGCCACGGTGACCAGACCACCCCGCAGTCGGGACCGGGATCGGGTCGCGCGGGCCGGATCGACCTCGTCCATGATCGCCATAGCTGGCGCCTCCCGTGTCGTCCTGGCAGGTGGCGCCCCCCGTACGGCGACCCCTCCCCTGAGCCGGGAGCCATCATATGGTCACGCTACGAACGCCGGGTACCCGCATTGTCCGCTGCCGGACACCCAGGGTGGCGTGTCGTCGGCGTGTCCTGGCTGCACTGTCGGACCGCGACGGTGCCCCGGTCAGTCGGCCGGACCGTCGCTCTTGCGGCTGGTACACACCTGGCCGGAGGTGGCGAACTGGTCGGTGCCGTAGACGGCGAGCACGGTGAAGCAGTAGTCCACCCGGGAATTCAGTCCGTTCACGGTGTACCTGGTCTCCCCGGGACTCACGGTGGCCATCACCCCCAGCGGCTGACCGGAGCGCCCCCCGGCCACCATGAAGGGCACCAGCCCGTCCGCCGGGTCGGTCCAGGTCAACGTGATCGTGGCGGTGTCGTCGCGCAACACGAGTTGGGTGGGCGGCGCACCGCCCTGCGGCTGCCCCGACGAGGTTGGTGTTGTCGGCGTAGCGCCGGACCACCGATCGAGGAGCATCAACCCGACCCCGATCACCGCCGCGAGCGCCACCACCACCGCGATCACCGCCACCACCACCGCCGCCCGACTACGGCCACGCGCCGGCTCCCCCTGGTACCCCGGTTGGGCCGGTTGTTGCCCCCATCCCCCCGAGTGGGCCGGCCCACCGGAGACGGGCGGGGGATAGGCCTGCGCCGTCGGATAGGCCCCGGGCTGCCCGGGTGCAGCCGAGGGCGATGCCGGGGGGTACGCCTGCTGCCCCGGTGGCGGGTACGTGTGCTGCCCGGGCGGTGGGCCTGCCTGCTGTGCGGGTGGTGAGTACGCCTGCTGCTGTGCGGGAGTCGGGTGCGTCTGCTGCGTCGGTGGTGGGTAGGCCTGAGCTGCGGGCGGGTGCTGGGGGTAGGCAGAAGGCGCGGGCTCCGGCGGGTAGGCGCTACCCGGGTACTGCTGCTGACCGTCACCCAGGGGCGACCCGGGTGGGCTGCTGACCGGGTAACCGTGTCGCGCCCCACCGGTCGGACCGTACGGCGATGGTCCATCGACCGGCCCGGGACCGGATGGGGTGATCATGCCGTGCTGGTCCGGCTGCGCACCGGCCGTTCCGAACGGGAACGGCACCCGGCCCGGAGGGCCGCTGGTCGGTCCCGGCTGGGGCAGGGCGGCGGTCAACTCGTGCGCCGGTGGGCCGCCCGGCGCGGATCCTCCTGCCCCGCCGAACCCGGGCACCTGGTGCCTCGGAGACTGCGGCCGGGACAGATCGACGGTTGGTGCGGAAGGCGGTGCACTGACGGACGCCGCGCTGTCCGGTGGCCCGCTGCTCGGTGGTGCGCTGACGGGCGCCGCGTTGTTCGGTGGCCCGCTGACCGGTGGTCCGCTGTCCGGTGGTGCGCTGACGGGGGTCGCGCTGGCCGGTGCCGCGCTGGTGGGCGAGCCGGCGCTCGGTGGTCCGCTGGTGGGTGAGGAGGCATGGACCCCCGGTGTCCTGACCTGCTCACCGGGGCCGCGCCGGGCCGCCTCCTCGGCCAACAGCGGCCCGATCTGCTGGACCGCGATCGTGGGATTCGCCCACTGCGGCGTGGCCGGCCCTGCCGGTCGGTCGACACCCTGCTGCACCGGGTCGGTAGGCAGTGATGTCGTCGGCCTGCCGATCGCTTCCGTGTCCTCCACCGCCCCCGGCAACGGTGCCGTGCGGGACCCCGCCGCGGATGACCCCTCCGCCGGCGCACCCGCCTCAGGTAGCGCCGGGACGGGCACGAAAGGCCGGGTGGGCTCATCGTGGTAGCCGGTCCTGGGGGCGGGCACCAGCGGCACCGTCGGTGCCGGTCGCACCGGAGCCGGCGGCGCACTGACCCGCGGTGCGCTGCTGACGGGTGGCGCGCTCGTGACCGGCGGCACGACCCTCGGGGAGGGCGACGGCACCGGCGGGACCGTCGGCGCGGGAGGCGACACAACGGGCACCGGGGGGACGGCCGGGACATCGGGAGTCACCGGACGCAGCGGGGCGGTGGCGGTGGCCGCGTCGTGCGGCTGCCAGGCGGTCGACAGGACTGCCAAGGACATCGTCGGTTCGGCGAGAGCGTCATGCGGCGCCGGGCCGACCGCACTGGGCTGACCGGCAGGGGGAACCGCCGGCGCAAGCGCGGGCGCGGCATCGCCGAGATACTCGCGGGCCGCCCGTACCGCAGGATGATCCACACCGAGCACGGCGGGGCCGGCGGTAGCGACGCGCAGGTAGTTCCGTCGGGCCTCATGCCGGTTACCCAGCTCGGCCGCGACGGACCCCAACTCGTACGACAAGGCCAGCATCAGCGGATCCGAGGTCGGCCATCGCCGCTCACCGGCCGCGAACGCCTCCTCCAGCACCCGGCGGGCGGCGCTGGGGTCGTCCGCCTCCCGGTGCAGTCGAGCCAGCAGGTGCGCGGTGCTGAGGACGTCCGGATGATCCTTGCCGAACGGCGGTCGGGCAGACTCGAAGGCGTCGCTGAGCAGGTCACGGGCTGCGGCAAGGTTGCCCGCCCCGCGCAGTGCTAAGGCGCGCTGCTGGGTGATGGCCAGGGGAGAGGCATGGGGCACGTGGCCCATGCTGCCGGGTACCGCCGCCATGCCGCTACCCGACCCGGGTACGTCCTACGCGCTGCCACAACCCGGCTGCTCCGCGCACCGGTGGGCGGCGGACACCGATGTGCATGATCCATCTGGGGCGTGTACAGTAACTCCCCGTGCGGTCCACTGGGCTGGCCTTCGGATGGTGGACCACCGAGGGCGGCAGAGTAGGCTGAACGAAGCAAGTCCGGGTGGCGGAATGGCAGACGCGCTAGCTTGAGGTGCTAGTGCCCGTATAGGGCGTGGGGGTTCAAGTCCCCCCTCGGACACAGTTTCCCCGCATATCTGCGTGATGTGACGTACCGGTGGTCAAACCCGTTTGACCACCGGACTCCAGTTCCCAGCGTTGTCTTCCCCGCCTCGTCTCGGGGGTGGTCGTGGTGACTACCCGGGTCGTGGCAGCGGTTGTACCGCCCTCGATTCCTGCTGGGCCGAGGGGTGAGCCGATCAACGGTCGGCGTGCCTTGCCGGTTGCGCAGCTTGCTCCCGAGGCGCGGCCGACGGTGCTGTATGGGATGGCGGCGATCGATCGTGATGGTCGGCTGACCGAAGCGGTGGTTATCCCTGCGCTGGGCTGGCTACCGGGTACCCGGGTGGATGTCCGGGTGCGTGGTGGCCTGGTGCTCGTGACCGCCGATCCGCACGCTGCGTTCCGGGTGACTCGGCCTGGTCAGGTTCGGTTGCCGGCGACGGTCCGGCACTGGTGTGGGCTCACCGCCGGCAGTCGGGTCCTGCTGGTCGCTGACCCGGCCGTCGGGCGGCTTGTGGTCCATCCGCCGGCCGCCGTGCACGCAATGATCACCGCATCTCATACGGCTGCGTTGGACGGTGAGGCGGCATGACCATGCAGCCATCTTCGAGTCGGCCGAGCCAGGCTGACCTGGACGCGGCGATGCTGCTGCTGTCCCGGCTCGGTATCTCACCGGGCGACCTTCAACAGACCGCGCCTGCGGGTCCGCCGGCACCGACGTTCGCCGAGTACATCCCCGTGGTGTCTGAGGCGGTCAGCGCCGGTACCCGCCGGGTCTACGCCTCCTACTGGAACCGCGTTCTCAAGGAGTGGGGCCACCGGCGGTTGGACGAGCCTGATCCCACCGAGATCAAGCGTCTCGCCGAGCACGTCAAGGCGCACGTCGTTACGCGCCGCAACGCCCGCGGCGGTCGCAGCGCGGCGGAGCACCTGATCGCGGCTCTGCGGTGTCTCTACAACCACGCCGTCGCCGACGGGCATCTCGCCGAGGCGGACAATCCCGCCCGTAAGGTTGCCAAACCACGGCGCCTACCCAGCACCCGCCGCGCGGTGCCGGACACCCGGCTCGCCGAGATCAATCAGGTCGCCGCCACGACCGGCGACGATCCGGCTCTGGACTGCCTGCTGCTGCGGCTACACACGGAGACAGCCTGTCGTCGAGGCGGAGCGCTGGCTCTACGGCCAGCGGACCTTGACCCGGATCAGTGCCTCATCATGCTGCACGAGAAGGGGGAGACGGTGCGCTGGCAGCCGGTGTCGCCTACCTTGATGCGGCACCTGCAACAGCACGTGGAGGAGCGGCCGGCCGCCCCGACAACGCCGCTGCTGCGTTACCGCAACGGCAAGCCGATCACGTATCGCCGCTACGACTACCTGTGGGAGCGCATCGGCAGACACCTACCCTGGGTAGCGACCCAGCAGATCAGCACCCACTGGCTACGCCACACCACGCTGACCTGGGTCGAGCGGAACTTCAGCTACGCCGTCGCCCGCGCGTTCGCCGGCCACAACGACAGCGGCGGCGACACGGGCACCACGACCACCTACGTGCGCGCCAGCCTGCAAGAGATAGCCGCCGCCGTGGCAGCCCTTACCAGCGAGCCGCACCCGTTGGCGTAGACACACGAGTTGACTCGCCTGGTCACGCGGGGCGGCGGTCTGCCATCACTGGCAGCGTGCTTTCCAAAGCCGCGAGATCGGGCTGAGGTGGTCGCAGACGGTTGTCGGGAGCGTTACGCGGTAACGCTCCCGACAACCATCTCTGCGGGACGGAGTCCGCGCCGATCCCGTCAACGCACGAGGCGCAGCCTGGGGCCATGACTCGTTAGCTCAGACCCCGGCCGGTGATCGCGCCGAACATCCCGCCGAGCCGCTGTTCTGGGCCGTCAACCTCTGTCTTGTGCTCGGCCAGCGGGTGGGATTCGCCCGTCAGCGCCGCCAGGGCCTGCGCGACTTCGTACACATCGGCGCGTACGTAGGTCGACGTGGTACCGGCGTCACTCTTCCCGTCGTGCCCGGCGAAGGCTCGCGCGACGGCGTAGCCGAAGTTCCGCTCGACCCAGGTCAGGGTGGTGTGGCGTAGCCAGTGCGCCGTTACCTGTTGGGTCGCGACCCATGGAAGGTGAAGGCCAAGCCGCTGGAACAGGTGGTCATAGCGGCGGCTCGTGATCGGGTTGCCGTTGCGGTAACGAAGCAACTCGCCCTTACGATCGCCGTCGCCTCGCTCCTCGACGTGTAGAAGAAGGTGCTGCGCCAGGGTCGGTGATATCGGCTGCCACCGAACGGTTTCCCCCTTCTCGCTGAGCCGCACGAGGCATTGCACCGCGTCGAGGTCGCAGGGGCGTAGTGCGAGGGCGCCGCCCCTGCGACACGCTGTTTCGGCATGAAGCCGAAGTATCAGCGAGTCGAGTTCGGGGTCGTTGCCGGTGCTGCCTGCTACCGCGAACAGTTGCGCAAGCTGCTTCTCGGGCAGTGCCCTCCGTGTGCTTGCCAGCCGTCGCGGTTTGGCTACCCGCAGGGCTGGATTCTCGGTTTCATCGATGAGGCGGTCAGCGACGGCGTACTTGTAGAGACATCTCAGAGCCGAGATCAGGTGTTCGGAGGCCGTACGACCTCCGCGGGAGTTGCTCCTTACGATCGCCTCGGTCTTCACCTGTTCGGATAGTTGCTTGACCTCCAACGGGGTCGGCTCGTTCAATCGACGATCCCCCCAGGCGTCACGCACGCGTCGCCAGTAGGAGTCGTAGACGCGACGTGTTCCGGGGGTAACCGCGTCCGCAACGCGATCGATGTACTCGGTGAACGTGGGCATCTCTCGGCTCGGTGGGGGCGCCACGTCGCCCGGACTGAGCAGTTGCTCAGGTGTGATGCCCAGGCGCGCGAGAATGAGCCGTGCGGCCTCCACCTCGCCGCTGCTGAGGGAACGACCCGCCGCCGACGTCACCGTGGGGCTCCGAGGTGATAGGCCAGGACCATCGCGTCGACCACAGCAACCGGATATGCGAGGAGCAGGTCCAGAGACGCGGCGAGCAGTAGCCGGTCTCCTGCTTTCAACCGGGTGAGGTGCCGTGCGGTGGCCGGCAGCCGAAGATGCCCCTGCCGGTCGAGCACATGGGTGCTCTTCTCATGCGGTGTGATGACAAGGGCGTGCTGGGCGGCGGTGACAGCGACGGGCAGTCCAGGTTGCCATCGTAGCGCCGCCAGGGCCGACCGGGCTGCAAGGCGACCGTCGACATCGATCGCGGTGACCGAGTAGTGCATCGCGTTGCGTTGCTCAGGCGTGCGTAGGTGTGGCATCGGCAGGCTGCGACCGTACCCACCGGGCGACGGACCCTCTGACCGCAATGCTGACCGGAGCCGGTCGATGTACGGCGCCGGGACGTCGACGGGAGGCAAGCCCGCCGAGGCGGAATGAGAACGCTCATCGGAGATAGACATAGCCCCACATCCATGGCTCGATGGAGGGGCGCGTGCCGGGTACGGACGAGCACCTCAGCTCGGCCGCCCGCGTGGCGGCATGCGATGCCTACGCCGCGCCCTCGTCTGCTTACGAGAATCAGCCTGTCCATGCGACGTTGGTGGCAGCGCTACCAACGGCTACCGGCGGTGTTACCAGGAACAGAACGGCTCCGGCGCTATCTGCCGTACGGAACAGCCGTTGCCGCCGTTCCCTGTTCCATCGCCATCCGGGTCAGCTTGTTCCCGATGCCATTCCCTGTTCCATCCCGGCTGGTAGCCGCCGGCCAGGCGTACCCGCTGTTCCCCGGCTGCACGACGAAACGCACAGCGACGGATGCGGCGTTGCCGGCTACCGCTGCCCTGTGTGCGAACGATGAACGGCGGCGCGAGCGCAGGGAGCGTCGGACCCAAGCGGCGGACTCAGACCACGGTGAACGGAGTCTCCTGCCGGCCATCCTCCACCGACCGATCGGTCGCCGTGGCTGTCCGCGAGAGGACATTCAGGGAACAAGCAGGCCCCATCGGGCCGGCCCCAACGCACGGGGGCCTCCCGCCTCAACAGGCCAGTCACCTCCCGATCCAGGGTGCTCACCCTCATCGGATCCGGCCAACGACAAGCAGCGCTCGACGGAATGCGGATGACGCGGGGCGCCACCCAAGGCGACACAACGGGGTTTGGGCACGAAGCGCCGCCAGATTAGGGAACGGTTCCCGATCCGCCGCACCTCCTGATGGCTACCGGTCGATGCGGGCCAGCGAACAGCGCGCGACCAGGATCGCGACGTCCACGCGGTAGCCATCCGGCAGCGCCTGCCTCCGAGCCTTGATCGCGGTGCGGCGGCCAGGGAGGGCCGGCGCCGGCGGAGGTGACGGAACGATGAGGCAGACCGAGGCCAGGGGTGAGTGTGCCGCTGGCGAGTGTCGGGGAACAGGGAACGGTCTCGACGCGCTGGGTGGTTGGGTTCTCGACGTGGGGGCGCTGATCGCGTTCGCGAAGGCCGACACCTTTGTCGGAGCCATGGTGGCCTCGTGCCGTCGTCGCGGGCAGACCGTGCTGGTCTGTGACACAAGCGTTGCCTTGGCGGCCGAGGCTGTCCCGCAGCACACCGACCGCCTTCTGGATCTCGTTCAGGATGCGAACACGTGGCTCGCCGAACTCGCGGCTGCCGACCGGGTTGCTGTTGACGCTCTTCTTTCGCGTGCTGGCGGAGATCTCAGTCTTGCCCATCTCGTCTACGAGGCGGCACGGCGGGGCTACGCGGTGCTGTCCGATCGGCAGGCGGATGTTCTGGCGGTCGACGGAGAGCTTTTCGTAGAGGCCGCGTAATCCGCACGCATGGAATGGCATGAAGGACCGCTGCGCCACAGCGCGGCCGATACGGGTGGCACCAGATCGGGGTTGTCTTCCCTCGGATCACCCGGGGCGACCCTGCACCGAAAGGGGTGCCCCGGCCCGCACGGCACCGGCCGGGGCACCCCCTGGTTCAGAGTGGTGTGGAGCAGACGGCGAGGCTGTGTTCGTATGCGGTGCCGCATGAGGCACTCGCGATGGCCCGTTCGCGTTCGGCGAAAGTCACGGCGGGGTCGTGCGGTACCGGTGTACCGGCGCGTTCTTCTACCTCGATGGGGCAGCGACCGGTTTCGTCGTATTCACCGCCGCGCCAGGGGTTCCGGCTGCCGGCGAGGCGCAGGTAGAGGTAGATGTGGTGGCCGCAGTGGCGGCAGGTGGCGACTTGGGTGCCGCTGCCGTCGGCGAGCTGGGTGTAGGTTCCTTCGGCCAGTGGGATCACCCCTCAGACGTTCGCGACGCCAGCGACCATCTGGCACGCGGTTGAGAGTTTGTGCGCCGCGGGACACACGCTGGGCGGCGCGCAGTCGAGATAGGCATCAGGAGCGCGCCGTCGAGGCAGACCTCAGGAGATCGACATGCACCCGCCTCATCGCGAGCCCGTCGAGGGCGACCAGCCGGCCATCAACCTGATCTGCCTCGCCGACGGACCAGCGGCCGAAGCGGTCTACGCCGTCTGGGCCGCTCGTCGTCCGCGCTTCGGGGTAACCGTCGCGTCCTGTCCCGGGAACGCACAGGACGCGGGCGATCGGGACCGGCTGCGGCGTACCGCCACCGAGGCTGGCCCGCGGTACGCCGTCTTCGCGCACGACGCCGCCGCCCGGCACCTGCCCGCCCTCGCGATTCCGGGACCCCAGCGGCCACCACTGCACGTCTTTCTAGCAGCCGCACCGGTTGACAACTACGAGCCGTTGGGCCCCGCCACCGTACCCCTGACGGTCTTCGCAGCCGCGTCGACGGCGGACGGCCGGCAGGCGGCGATGGCCGACGGCATGGCCTGGCGCGAGCGGTGGGGCGGCGAGTTCGACATGCGCCTCTTCGACGCGGGGCAAGACTTCCTGACCGCCTGCGCCACCGAAGTGCTTTTCCTCATCGAGCAGGAACTCTCCGTCGTGGGAGGGGCGATTCCCGCCATCCGGATACCCGCGAACGGTGTGCGCACATGACGGCCACGCGGGTGCTCTCCGACGACATCGTCACCGATGCGGTGGAGTTCGTCCACCGGTTGCGACGCATCCCGTGGTCGGCACGCCGGTTCGCGGCCGATCCGGTCCAGGCGCGGCGGGAGTTCGGCCTCGCCGGTCCGGTGCCCGACGCGGTCTGCTCGGCCGGTCTGCCGCGAGTCGCCCATGGGGAAGAGGCGCTCTTCGACGTTCTCGATCTGATGAACCTGGGACTGCACCTGCGCCTGCGGGGGCCGCATCTGGGCGCGATGCGGTTCTGGGGCGCGTTGCTGGACCGCCCACTCGGCGAAAACCGTAGGTACGAGGTCAACTACAATCCAATCTGCCCGGTGCCCGGACACGCGTCGGACTGCGAGTATTTACTCCGGACTCCAGACGAGACCACCATCCGGGTGCGCCAACCCGCAAACGAAAGCGGGACGGTGCACACCGCCACGGTGCAGCTGCGCAACGACTGGCCGGACGCGCCGCCGTCCGTGCGGGCACTGATCGAGGATGTCACCCATATTCAGCAGGTCCGGCTGCCTGAGATCCTCCGCTGGGACACCAGTTTCGCACTCGCCTCCGGCATCGGCGACTGCGCCGGCATCGCCCGGCTGCTGACCGAGCGCGGTCGCGCGCGTGGCTTGGCGGTGCGTCTCCGGTACGGGCTGATCGTCGCGCCACCGTACTCGATGCAGCATTTCTGGGCGGAGTTCTTGGTCGAGGACCGCTGGGTGCCCTACCAGCCGGGACTGGTCAACGCGCTGATCCGCTGGGGTGTGCTTGCCGCCGATCGCTGGCCCGCGCACCGGTCACCGGGCGCGGTCCTCGTTGGCCTCTCCAGCCAGGTCGCCCGGGCGGCCACCCATGACCACTTCAACGTGTGCATGTCGTTTCCCACTCGATTGATCTGACGGGCGGTGGTCTTGGTGGTACGGGGACACGGTGATCCGCCCATGACGAACAAAGAGACGGCAGTGGTCGGAGGAGTGATGACGAACCCCTGGCAACGCGTCACCGACGTGGCTACCCGCTTGAGTACTGTTTCCCGGGAGAGCCGCTACGACCCCTACGCCCTCTTCGACTGGCCGCCGTCGCTTCCCGACAACCAGTACTGGATGAGCCCGGAGTTGATGACGGGTTACGGCACGGCGTTCTGGGACGAGCTGGACGAGCCGCAGCGGGTGATGCTCAGTCGCTACGAGGCGGTCAACTTCTTCAGCGTCAACGTCCATCTGATCCGCGAGCTGATCGGTGGCGTCGCCGACCGGATCTATACGACGTGGCATCCGGGGTTGTCGGAGTTCTTCCACGACTTCATCGCGGAGGAGAACGTTCACGCCTGGTTCTTCGCCACCTTCTGCCAGCGGTACGGCGGGAAGGTCTACCCGATCCGGCGGATCGATCTGGGGAGTTCGTCCGCGGACGGCATCGTGCGCGACCTCGTCGTCTTCGGACGCATCCTCATCGCGGAGGAGCTGTGCGACTTCTTCAACGTGGCGATGGCCGACGATGATCGGCTCCCGCCGATCTGTCAGCAGATCAACCGGGTGCACCATCAGGACGAGGCGCGGCACATCGCGTTCGGGCGCCAGCTCATGCGGGCGCTGCGGGACGAGGCGATCGAGCGCGTCGGCCAGGAGAAGGTCGCCGAGACGGGGGAGCACCTGGCGCGCTACATCACGTTCTGCGTGCGGTCCCTCTACAACCGGGACATGTACGCCGACGCGGCGCTCCCCGACCCGGCGGGAGTGCGCAACCGGCTGCTCGGCGACCCCCAGCGGACCGAGATGCACCGGCGGGCCGTGGGGCGCACGGTCGCGTTCTTCAACCGGATTGGAATCGTCGACGGTGACCGCGTCCGCCTGTAGCGCGATGGAGCCGACCTCCCTCGCCGACTGGTTCGTCCGCGGATTGCACGCGGCACCGGAAGGGCTCGCGCTGCGCGTCGGTACTGATGCCTGGACCTACTCGGAGTTGTACGGGCGGGCGCTGGCGCTGGGCGGGACGGTGGCCCGCACAACCGGCCGCTCCCCGGTCGGGATACTGGCGGCCCGCAGCGTCGAGTGCTACGCCGGCATCCTCGGCGCGATGTTCGCGGGTGCCCCGGTGGTGCCACTGAACCCGACCTTTCCGCTGGACCGTACGGTGGCGATGGCCAGCCGCGCCGGGGTGCGGGCGGTCATCGCCGACCGCAGTGGCGCGGCGGTGGTACCGGCGCTGCGGGCGGCGCTGCCGGACCTGGTGGTCATCGCGCCCGATCCGGCCGTGCTGGCGGTCACCGACGGTGTCGAGGCCGGCGACCCGCTGCCCGCGCCAGTGGCCGTAAGCCCATGCGACATCGCGTACACGCTCTTCACCTCCGGTTCCACCGGAGCCCCCAAAGGCGTGCCGATCACCCACGCCAACGTGGCGCACTTCCTCACCACCAACCAGGCGCGGTACGGGTTGACACCGAGGGACGTCTGCTCCCAGACCTTCGAGGCCACCTTCGACCTCGTCATGTTCGACCTGTTCATGACGTGGGGTAGCGGCGCGGCGCTGGTCTCCACTCCGGTGCACGTGTTCGGCTCGCTGCCGGAGTTCGTCGCCGACCAGGGGCTCACCGTGTGGTTCTCCGTGCCGAGCGCCATCGCGCTGGTACGCCGCCGCGGCGGGCTGTCGCCGGGGAGCATGCCGTCACTGCGATGGAGCCTCTTCTGCGGCGAGGCGTTGCTCGGCGCCGACGCCGAGGCATGGCAGGCGGCCGCGCCGAACTCCACGGTGGAGAACCTGTACGGCCCAACCGAGCTGACGATCGCCTGCAGCGCGTACCGGTGGGATCCGCGGCGTTCGCCGGCGGAGTGCGTCGACGGCGTGGTGCCGATCGGGCGGATCTACCCCGGCCTGGATCACCTACTGCGGAACGAGGCCGGAGAACGAACCGGCGACGAGGGCGAGCTCTGCGTGGCCGGGCCGCAGACGTTCCCCGGGTACCTCGACGCGCGGGACGACGAGGACAGGTTCGTGGAGTACGACGGCGTGCGCTGGTACCGCACGGGCGACCTCGTGCGGAGTGTCCGGGCCGGCCTGGCCTACCTGGGCCGGGTTGACCACCAGATCAAGATCCGCGGATATCGGGTGGAGCTCGGCGAAATCGAATGGCACCTGCGCCGGGCAGCCGGCGTCGAGGAGGCCGTGGTGGTACCGGTGCGGGACGCCCTCACCCATCGCCTGGCCGCCTGGTACACGGGACGGGGCGACCTGGCCGGGCGCCTGCGCGGGCACCTCGCGGCCAGCGTGCCGGCGTTCATGGTGCCGCATTGGATCCACCACACGAGCGGGCTGCCGCGCAGCCCGAACGGCAAGATCGACCGACGGGCTCTGGCCGAGTTGGCGCAGCAGCGGGCGGACGGCCACGCCTCCGTCGAACAGGTCGTCCAGCAGCATGGACACGGATAAACGGGGAGACGAATTGCGCGTTGTTCTCTTGGGCGGAGCGGGCTACATCGGCTCGGTCGTCGGTGCCGAGCTGGTTGATCGGGGCCACGACGTGGTGGCGGCCGACGACCTGATCTACGCGCGTGACCCGGAGGCACACCCCGCTACCCGGACGACCCTGATTCGCGGTGACTACCGCGACGAGGAGCTGTTGCGCCGCGTGCTGCGCGGCGCCGACGCGGTCGTCCACCTGGGCGGCCTGGTCGGCGAGCCGGCATGCGCGGTGGACGAGGTGCTCAGCGTCGAACTCAACTTCGCCGCCGCGGTGCTCGCCGGCGAGGTCGCGGTCGAGGTCGGGGTACCCCGCTACATATTCCTCTCCACCTGCAGCGTCTACGGCCGCCAGGAAGGGCTGGTGAACGAAGGGACGCGCCCCAACCCACTGTCGGTCTACGCCTGGACGAAGCTGGCCGCCGAGCACCAGTTGGCCGAAATTATTCAGGGCAACGCGCACCTGGTGGTATTGCGGCTCGCCACGGTGTTCGGGCTTTCGCCGCGGATGCGGCTGGACTCCGTGGTCAACTCGATGACCTCCCGCGCCGCCACCACCGGGGAGATCCCGCTGACCGGCGGTTCGGCCTGGCGGCCGCTGGTGTACGTCGGGGACGTGGCGGACTGCGTGCGGAGGTTGGTCGAGGCACCCCCGCCGGCACCCAGCGGTGCGCCGCTGATCCTCAACGTGGGTAGCGACGCCAGCAACCACACGATCGCCGATATCGCGCGGACCGTACAGGAGCATGTGCCGGCGGCCCGGATCCGCCTCCAGGGAACCGTGCAGGACGAGCGCGACTACCGCGTGTCGTTCGAACACATCAGTCGGGTCCTGCCCGGAGCGTGCCAGACACCGATCACCTCCGGTATCGAGGAAATCGCCGCGGCGGTACGGGCGGGCCGGTTCACCGACCCGGACGCGATCGAGTTCAACAATCTGCGCGGCCTGCGGGCAGCGCTCGCCGAGGGACGCACGGCGGCGTTGCGCAACGGCGCGATGGAGCGGCTGCGCAAGGACTATGAGGCTCGGGTCGAGGCCGGTCCGCCGCCGGTCATCACCGCGTCCGTCGCGCCTGGGGACACCGGCTCGGCCCGTCCGGCCGAGGCAACCGGTTACGACGAGGCCGCCGCGGCGGCCTACTGGAGTCGGGAGCGGCTGTCCGGCGTGGCGCCCGGCGAGGTACCGGCGGAGGACGCGATCGTGCTGTGCCAGGGCAAACCCACGCCGATCAGCGAGGGTTACGCCGATTGGGAGAGCGACTGCCTAACGGCGATGCTGCCCGACCTCGGCGGCCAGCACGTGCTTGACCTGGGCTGCGGCGTGGGGCGGTTGCTGCCCGGACTGGCCGCCCGATGCGGGCACGTCACCGGCGTGGATATCGCACCCGGCATGCTTGAGCGGGCTCGCGCGCGGGTCGCCGACGCGCCCAACGCCCAGCTCCTGCTCGGCAGCGTGGCGGACGTACCGCTGCCGGACGCCAGCGTCGACGCGGTGGTGTGCCTCGGTGTGTTCGAGCACGTCCCAGCCGAATTCCGCGAGCGGGCGCTGACCGAGGCGGCGCGCCTGCTCCGCCCCGGTGGCAGGCTGCTGCTGGAGCTGAACAACGCGGGGAGCGTGCTACTGGCCAGCGCCCACGACGACAACCCGTACCGGCGGGGGACGCAGCTGACCAACGGCTACTTCTGCGAGTTGATCCAGGTGGAGGCGGTGCTCGCCGCCGCGGAGCGGCTCGGGTTGGCGGTGGTCGAGCGCGTCGGCAACCCGTTCTTCTCCGCGACCCGCCACGGTGCGGACGTGGTCGCCCCGGAGGCGTTACCCGACCTCATCGAACACGCCCGCGCGCTCGACCGGACGCTGGGCCGCTCCCGCGCGCTGCATCCACTGGCCGACCAGCTCATGATCCTGCTGGTGAAGCAATGACCGCCGAGGTGGCGCGGTCGCCGGAGGTGCTGCCGTGGAACCGCCCGCAGCTCGGGCCGGAGGAGATCGACGAGGTCATCGACACGCTGCGCTCCGGCTGGCTGACCACGGGTCCGAAGACGGCGCGGTTCGAGTTGGGGGTGCGGGAGCTGACCGGCGCCGAGGACGCGTTCGCGGTCAACTCATGCACCGCGGCCCTCCACTTGGCGCTGCTGGTCAGCGGCATCGGGCCGGGTACGGAGGTCATCACACCCAGCCTCACGTTCTGCGCGGTCGCGAACGTGGTTGTCCGGGTCGGCGCCACACCGGTCTTTGTCGATGTCGAGCCGGACACGCTCAACCTCGATCCCGAGCAGGTGGCCTCGGCGGTCACCGACCGCACCCGGGTGATCGTGGCGATGCACTACGGCGGCCATCCGTGCGAGATGGACCGGCTGCGCCAGATGGCTGACGACCACGATCTGCTCCTGCTGGAGGACGCCGCGCACGCGATCGGCGCCGACTACCGGGGCCGGCCGGTCGGATCGCTCGGCGACGCGGCGGCGTTCAGCTTCTACGCCAACAAGAACATGACCACCGGCGAGGGCGGCATGCTGGTGGGGCGCGCCGATCTGGTGTCGGCCGCCCGCCTGCTGGGTCGGCACGGGATCGATCGTGGGGCATGGCTGCGGCACGGCAGCCGTGGGCCGGCGGAGTACGACGTGGTCGACGCCGGGCTGAAGTACAACATGTCCGACATCCTCGCGGCGATCGGTCTGCACCAGTTGCGGCGGCTCCCGGCGTTCATCGCCCGGCGCACCGAGATTGCTGAGCGGTACACCCACGAACTGGCCGACCTGTCCGCGCTGTGGCTGCCCCGCGCCGCCGGGCACGTGCGACACGCCTGGCACCTCTACCCGGTGCAGATCGACCCGGACCGGGCCGGCCTCGACCGGGACGGACTGGCCGCCTCGCTCGCCGCCGCCGGGATTGGCACGTCGATGCACTTCACACCGATCCACCGGCTGCGAACCTACCGGGGACTTGCCGACCCGGCCACGCTGCCGCACACCGAGCGGGCGGCGGATCGCCTGCTGTCGCTGCCGTGCTACCCGGCGATGAGCGATGACGACGTCGGCCGGGTCGTCGGGGCCGTGCGACGTGCCCTTATGGAACGGCGGCCGTGATGCCGCCGACGGAAGCTGAGCTCCGGTACCCCAGGTTGGGAGGCCCGCCATGCATGTTGTTTTGATTCGAGCCCCGGAAGACGAGCTCCACGACGATCGCCTGGATCCGCCGCTGGGACTCATCTATCTGGCCTGCGCCGTGGAGGACGCCGGACACGAGGTGTCGCTGGTCGACCTGTGCGGCGGCCGAGATCTGAGCGAGATCCCGGCCGGCGACCTTTACGGAATCTCCGCCTTCACCACCAGCTACCACGTGGCGCTCAAGATTCTGCGGTACCTGCGTGAGCGCGAGCCCAACGCGGTGGTCATCGCGGGCGGTCCGCATGTGTCGGCGGTGAAGGGCAAGGTGCTGACAGAGGGGTTCGACTACGCGTTCGTCGGTGAGGCCGAACGAACCCTGCCAGAAGCGGTGGAACCGATCGCGCGGCGCCGCTACCTCAACCGGTTGATCGAGGGACCAGAGGTACGTCCGCTCGACTCGGTACGGTTCGACTTCGGCGTGGTGGACCTGCCGTCATACAGCCGTACCGTGGAAAACCGCCGCTCCGCGACGCTGCTGTCAGCGCGCGGCTGCCCGTACAAGTGCCGGTTCTGCTGGACGCCGAACAACTTCGGCGCGATCCGGTTCCACTCCACGGAGTACCTCCGGGATCAGCTGCTCGTCATGCGGGACGAGTACGGCATCGACGCCGTCACGTTCCACGACGACAGTTTTCTCGCCGACAAGGAGCGTGCCTTCGAGGTGATGGACCTCCTCGCCGACCTGGGCTTCATCTGGCGGGCCGAATGCAACCTGCTGCACCTCAAGCCGGACGTGTGCGAGCGGCTGGTGCGTACCGGTTGCAAGCACGTACTAGTTGGGGTGGAGACCGGCAGCGTCGCGATGCTGCGGGCGATGCGCAAGCCCCAGAACCAGAGCGTGATCAGCGAGGGAATCCGCAACGCCGTGGCCGCCGGGCTGACGATCCGGGCCAGCCTCCTGGTCGGGTTCCCCGGTGAGACCTGGGACACCGTGCGCGAATCGGTCGCGTTCCTCAACGAGCTGCCGTTCCAGGAGTACAGCCTCTACAACTTCACCCCGTTCCCGGGGACCGATCCATACGAGAATCCCGAGCGGTACGGCATCGAGTGGATCAGCGAGGACTACGCGGACTTCTATCTCCTCAAGGGCTACAACCAGGCCAACTACAGCTACCGCACAAAGGACTTCGGGCCGGAGCAGCTCGCCGAGTGGCGCGAGTACATGATCACCGAGCTGGACCGCTGGCATGCACCGAGCGTCCGCGTGGAAGGCAAATGGACCATCGGGTCGGAGAAGTAAACCATCGGCGGGAAAGGTAAGGGGAGACATGGCGGCGCGAACGGTTCCCACCGGCCTCGGGTACGACGACCACGTCCGGCGGCTGGACGTGTGCGGCTTCACCGTGATCGAGGACGCGCTCGATGCCGGCCTGGTCCAGCAGGCGCGTCGGCGAATCGAGGAGCTCTACCGCGCCGACCCAGGCGTGGCCGCGAACCGGTCCACCCCGACGGGCACCTACCACCTGGAAAACCTGGCCAACAAGGGCCGGATCTTCGAAACGTTCTTCGTCAGCAACGGCCTGGTGCTGAAGCTGGCCGAGCGGTTCCTCGGATCTGACTTCATCGCTCAGGACGTCTGGTCCTTCGGTATTCCGCCGCACTCGCCCGCGTACCGGCTGCACTCCGACGACGACGTGCGCACGCCCGGCACACCGCTGTCCATGGTGACGATCTACCCGCTGGTGGACTTCACCGCCGACAACGGCGGTACCCGCGTCGTGCCCGGAAGTCACTGGATACCGCGCTATCCGGACGGCCCCGACTGCCCCGGCGAGATCAACATCGAGGCGCCGGCGGGTTCGTGCGTGATTCTCTTCGGATCGTTGTGGCACTCCTCGGGCGCCAACCGCACCGATGCCATCCGCACCTCCATGTCGGCGTACTTCACCGTGCCCTGGATTCGTCAGGAGCTCGACTTCAGCCGCGCCCTCTCACCCGAGGTACTCTGCCGGGCCACCCCCGACGTCCGGCGCATCCTCGGGCTACGCGGCCGCGCCCCCTACACCGAGCGGTGGCAGTGGGACGAGAACACGGGCATGCCGAGGCCGGAGCATCACGCCGCGCTTTCCGCCGGCGGCGTGGGGCGCTGCTGCTTGCCGGACCTGGAGGCCCGCGATGACGATCGGTAGCGAGGCCGCGCTGCTGCTGCGGGTGGCGCGGCCGGCGTTGCTCGACACCGAGGTCGACGAGGTGCGAGGGCTCATCGCGGCCCAGGATGACGAACTGGACTGGGGTCTCTTTATCGACCTGGCGTTTCGGCACCACGTGCTGCCACTGGCGAGCCGCAACATGCTGCACTACCAACTGCACCCGGGACTTGCCCGCCAGGGCGGGTTCCTCTACGAGGAGATGTTCACCAACGCGTACCAGGTCAACCAGGTGCGCAACGAGGCGCTCGCGCGGGAACTCGTGACGATCCTGCGCGAGCTGGCCCGCCGGTCGGTCCGACCGGTGCTCCGCAAGGGCGCGGTCCTGGGTCAGGAGCTGTACGGCGACGTCGGGGTCCGCCGTTCCTTCGACATCGACCTGATGGTGGAGCCGGACGAGCTGCCCGTCGTCGAGGAGGTGCTGGGCGCGTTGGGGTACGCCGAGGGTAACCTGTCGGCGAACCGGCGCGTCGTCGTTCCCCGGGACCGCAGACAGGCGCTGTTCTGGGCGATGCGGGTGCCCAACCGGCAACTCCACCGCCCCACCAGCGAGCGCTTCGTCAACACGTTCGTGGTGGACATCTGCCTCAATCACTTCCTGCCCGGCACGAGGTACGACCTGCCCGCCGCCGACCTGGCCAACCGGTCCCGAACGGTGTACCTGTTCGGCGTCCCCGCCCGGGCCTTCACCCCGGAGGAGACAGTCATCGACCTGACCACCCACCTGTTCAAGGAGGCGACCTCGCTGCATTACCTGAAACTGGCCAAGGACCTGACACTGTCGAAATTCCTCGACATCGCCACGCTCGCCGGCACCCAACCGATCGACTGGTCGGTGGTTCGCGAGCGGGTCGACTCCTACGGGGTCCGCGAACCGGTCTACTTCGCCCTGCACTACACCGATGTCGTGTATCCCGGTGCGGTCCCCGGCGACGTGCTGGATGCGTTCCGCGTGTCCGATCTGGCTTTCTTGCGGGAGATCGGACACGTCGACAAGGATGTCCGGCAATGGCAGGGCGATTTCATGTCGCGGCTGTTCGATTCTCGGCGCGCCGCGGACCTGCCGTTTCCCCGCGTATCCCTATGAGCAGGTCCGGAGGAGGCGCCATGCGCGCGGCGGTGGTGGTGCGGTGGTGGAATAGCCTGAGCCCGCCCGACGGTCTGTGGCGAAGCGCTTCCACCGTAGCGCGCGCGGTATGGTCGGTCAGCCCGCTGCTGACCCTGTCGCTGGCCGCGACCCTGATCGCCACCGCGGTCTTCCCGCTGGTCCAGATGATCGCGGTGAGCACGGTCGTGGGTGGACTGCCCGAGGCCGCCCGGGACGGCACCGGATCGCCGGCCGCCTCGGCGGTCTATCTGGGGCTGGCGACGATGGCGGTGGCGTACTTCGCCGCCCAGGTGGCACCGGCCGCGCAGTGGTCGCTCGGGCGGGTGCTGGGCGCCCGGGTGGACGTGCTGGCCCGCGACCGGATCGTGGACTCGGCCCTGGACCCGCCCGGGCTGGAGCCGGTGGAGCGCGACGCGGTACGCGAGGCGGTGACGCTGGCACAGGACGCCCGCTCGGCCACCTTCGGCGCGGACGACGCGATCCGAGCGGTCGCCAATCTCGTCTCCGGGCGCGTGCAGGGACTGGTCGCGGCGGGAATCCTGGTCACGTTTCACTGGTGGGCGCCGCTGGTGCTGCTGCTGACGTTCCTGCCGTGGGACGCGTACTTCCGGGCTGAGCACGGCAAGGTCGCCCGTAGTTGGGTGGAGCGTACGCCCGAGCAGGCCCGGGCCGCCTACTTCCGGCGGTTGGGAACCGACGCCGCGGCCGGTAAGGAGCTGCGGGTGTTCGGCCTCGCCGGCTTCGTCCGGGGCCGGTTCGCGGCACACTACCTGGCCGGGATGACCCCGCTGTGGCGCGAGCGCACGACCAACCTGCGCCGGTTCATGCCACCGGTGTTCACGGTGACGGCCGGCTACCTGACCGTCTTCGGGGTCCTGGGGTGGGAATTCGCCACCGGACGGCAGTCATTGACCGCCACCGCGCTGTACCTGCTGATGGCCGGTCAGGTGTGGCGGCTGGCGCCCAGCTTCAACGATTTGAGCCGCCTCGCCATCGGCGCCACCCTGCTGCTGTCGGCTCGACGTCTGGCGGATGCGCCACCGGAGAGCGCCGCGCGGACCGCCCCGGCCGGGCGTGCGGACGTACGGCCCCCAGGGCAGATCAGGTTCGAGGGGGTGTCGTTCGCGTACCCGGGCGGCGCGGAGGTGCTCAGCGGGTTGGATCTGACGATCGAGGCTGGGCGGTCGCTCGCCATCGTCGGGGACAACGGCGCTGGGAAGACCACACTGGTGAAGCTCCTCTGCGGCCTCTACCAGCCGACCGCCGGTCGGATCACGGTCGACGGCACCGACCTGCGCGACCTTGACGCCTTCGCCTGGCGCCGGCACGTGGCCGCGGTGTTCCAGGACTACGTGCGTTACCCGCTCACCCTACGGGAGAACGTCGCCATCGGGGCCGGTGACGACGCGGACGGCGACGGCGCCGGGCGGGCCCTGGCCGATGTCGCCGCCGCCGACCTGGTCCAGCGACTGCCGAGCGGACTGGACACCGTGCTGGGGCGCGAGTTCGCCAGCGGGGTGGAACTGTCGGGCGGGCAGTGGCAGAAGGTCGCGGTGGCGCGGGCGCTAGCCGGTCTGCACGCCGGCGCGAGCGTTCTCATCCTCGACGAACCCACCGCCAACCTCGACGTACGGGCGGAGGCGGCGCTCTTCGAGCGGATCCTGACGGTGCACCAGGGGAGTACCACGCTGCTCATCTCGCACCGGTTCGCCAACGTGCGCCGGGCGGACCGAATCGTGGTGTTGGGCGGGGGCCGGGTGGTCGAGGACGGCTCCCACGCGGGACTGCTCGCGGCCGACGGTGTGTACGCCGCGGCGTTCCGCCTACAGGCCGAACGCTTTCAGGACGCGCACGCGGCCGGCACTCCGTCGGGGGAGCGGCGATGACGGGGCGGCGACCGGGACCGATCGGGCGACTGGGACCGATCCTGCGCGACGTGCTGCGCGCCGACCCACGGCTGGCCGCCACCGTCGTCACGATGCGGCTGGGCGCGGCGGTCCTCACCCCGCTGGACGCGGTGGCGCTGGGTCTACTCGTCGACGCCGGTCTCCGCGGCGACGTGCGGGCGGCCGTGGGTTGGGCGGCCCTGCTCGCCCTCTCCGACGTGGGCAGTTCCGCCCTCAACCATCCGGCGGGCAAACTCGAGCTGACCCTTCGGGAGAAGACGAACTTCGTCCTCGAACAGCGGCTGCTGCGCGTGTCGACCGCGCCGGGGAGCCTGGAGCACCTGGAACGCCCCGAGTACCACGACCGCATCGAACAGGCGCGCGACCGGTCCTCGTCCCTCGGCGATCTGCTGGTGCGGGCGATCGCCCTCGCACAGGCTGTGGTGTTGCTGGGCGCTGTGCTATTCGCCCTGGTCAGCGTGGACTGGATACTGTTGGCGCTGGTGGCGGCCGCCGTACCGGCGGTCTACCTCGCCGGCCGGGGCGAGGTGCTGCGGATCCGGGGAACGGAGCGGGCGGCCCCGTCGCTTCGGTTGGCCGACCGGCTGTTCGAAATCGCCTGCCAGGCGGGTTCGGTCAAGGAAGTCAAGATCAACCGCGCGGAGCGGCTCCTGCGCGTCCGCTTCGGCGCAGCATCGCGAGAGGCGTACCGTGCCCTCGATACGGCCGAGGCACGGGCCGTCGCGTTCACGGTCGCGGGCTGGCTGGTCTTCTCGCTGACGTTCGTTCTCGCGATGGGGTACGTGGTCCGCGAGGCCGCGGCGGGGCGCGCCACACCGGGCCAGGTCCTACTGGTGCTGGCGCTGGCGATCCGGCTCACCGAGCAGGTGGACGAGCTCAGTGGCGCGGTGAGCGGGGTGCGGCGGGCGGTGCTGGATGTGCGGCGCCTGCGGTGGCTGTACGAGGTAAGCGGGGTCGAGCCGGCCGCGACGCAGCCGTCACCCGCGCGGCCCGAGCCGCCGCGGACCGGCCCCGCGCGGCCCGATCCGCTGCGGCCGAGCCCCGCCCAGCTGGTCGGGGCCGCCGAGCCGGGGCCCTCGGACGGCCGGGCGCCCGGCGACATCGTGCTGCGGGAGGTGAGCTTCCGGTACCCCGGTACCGAGGTCGACATCCTCCGTGGCGTGTCGCTGCGGCTGCCGGTCGGTACCACGGTCGCGCTGGTCGGCGAGAACGGTGCCGGCAAGACCACCCTCGTCAAGCTGCTGTGCGGGCTCTACCCCCCGAGCGGCGGGGCCATCACGGTCGGCGGCATGGATCTGCGGATGATCGGCCAGGACCGGTGGTCGGCGGCGCTGTCCGCCTCGTTCCAGGATTTCGTCCGCTTCGAACTACTGGTGCGCGAGGCGGTTGGCGTGGGCTGGCTCGAACGGATGGATCACGACGGTGCGGTGCGGGCCGCGATCGACCGCGCCGGCGCCCGCCAAGTCGTCGAAGGGCTGCCGCGCGGACTGCGAACCCAACTCGGTCCGCAGTGGCCGGATGGAGCGGAACTGTCGCTCGGGCAGTGGCAGAAACTGGCTCTCTCGCGGGCCATGATGCGCCCGTACCCGAGCCTGCTCGTCCTCGACGAGCCGAGCGCCAGCCTCGATACCGCCGCCGAGCACGCGCTGTACGAGAGATTCAGTCGTGCCAGCGAGTTCGGGGCGGCGACGAGCGCGATCACGTTGCTGGTCTCGCACCGGTTCTCCACCGTGCGTATGGCGGACGTCATCGTGCTGCTACGGGACGGCCGGATCGGCGAGGTCGGCAGCCACGACGAGCTGATGCGGATGGGCGGCGGGTACGCCGAGTTGTTCGAACTACAGGCCCGGGGCTACCGGTGAGCAAGCGGGAGGCGGGGGAGCGACATGACAGAGTACGGAGAGCTGACCACCTCGACGGGCGTCGACACCGATTCCGCCGTGTTGCGGCAGCGGATCGACACCGACGGGTACCTCTTCCTGAAGGGACTGCTGCCCACCGCTGAGGTGGCGGCGGTACGCGCCGATATCCTCCGCCTCTGCGCCGAGGCGGACTGGCTCGCCGAGGGCGGTGCCGGCGACGGCGTGGTGGATGTGACGGCGTCCTGCCAGCCGCCGGACCCGCGGTACTACGCGGTCTACCAACGCGTGATCAGCCTGGAGTCGTTCAACCGGCTGGCGCACGCGACACCGCTGTTGGACATGATGAAAACGCTGCTCGGGCACGACGACGTGATTCCCCGGCCAGCGCGGCTCGCCCGGCTCATCTTCCCGCAGCCGGACGTCGGCGCCACGCCGCCGCATCAGGACTACCCGCACGAGCAGGGCACGCCCGAGGCGTACACGGCGTGGGTCCCTCTCGGGAAGGTGCCTCGACAGCAGGGCGGCCTGGCGGTCTGGCCGGGCTCGCACCGACACGGTGTGTTCGACCACGGCTTCGTGCCGGGCGTCGGCGGCCTGGGCATCCGGGTGGACGGGCTGGGCGCGTCGTGGCTGACCGCCGACTTCGATCCGGGCGACGTCGTCGTCTTCCACAGCATGACCGTGCACAAGGCGCTGCCGAACCGAACCGCCGACCGGATCCGGATCTCCGCCGACTTCCGTTACCAGCGGGCCAGCACTCCGCTGGCACCGCACATGCTGGAGCCGAGCGGCGGAAAGCTCTCCTGGGCGGACGTCTACGCCGGCTGGTCCAGTGACGGGCTGAAGTACTACTGGAAGCAGTGGGACCTCACCACCACGCCGTACGACTACCGCTACTACCGCCGCCGTGACGAGCAGGCGCTGGAGTTGGCTCGTGCCGGCGACCGGAACGCCCGGGAGTTCCTGCGGACGATAAGCGTCCGGAATCCGGACCCCGATCTGCGGTCGGCCGCGGCGCGGCTGCTGGCCGAGCTCTCTTCGGACGGTGCCCAGGCAGGTTCGGATCAAACCGCCGGGAGTACGACGTGAGCGCACCCGAGCTGGCCGTCGTCATCCCCGCGTACTGCACCGAACGCCGGCACGGATCCTCCCGACTGTGGTTGGCGCTGGTGTCGCTCTGCCGTCAGACCCTGCCGCCGGACCGGTACGAAATCATCGTGGTGGACAACGGCAGTGAACCACCCGTGGCCGAGCTGTTGCCGCGTTGGGACCTGGCCGATCGGGTTCGGGTGGTGACCCGGGCCCGCAGCGGGATCTGCGGCGCGTTCAACGCGGGCATCGCCGCGGCTCGCGCGCCATTGGTCCTGCTCGGCACCGACGACGAGATCTTCGGACCCGGTGCGCTGGAGGCGCACGTGCGCCACCACGCCGGGTTCGATCAGCCGCAGGTCGGCTTCGGCGTGTGTTACATGGCATACCACACCGAGGTTTTTCACGACGTCACCACCGCCGAGGTGGTGCCACAGGTACGGGCCCGGATGGCCGGTCGGGCCGAGTCGGCGTGGCTGGCGGGCGCGTTGACGGCGCTCGGGCTGGTTGAGCGGGCGATCACCCCGGCCGACGTGGAGTCGGGATTCGACCAGCTGCTGCGGCTCTCCGGCAAGGTCGCCCTCTTCGCCGACATCGAGCGGACCGTGGGATCCGGACGTTGTCACCGGTTGACCGCCGGGTGGCTCGCCATGCGCCTGGGCAACCACACGGTACCGACCGAGGCGTTGCGGGCCGTTGGCGGCTTCGACGAGGAACTGGACGGGTACGGCGGCTGGCTTTCCGATGTCGAGCTTGGTTTTCGCCTGGTCGCGCACGGGTTGGCGTTCGGACTGGTCGCCGACGCGCCGTCTATCAACCTGCCGCACCCGCGCGGCGACGGATATCTGATGGGGGAGGTCCCGGCCATGGCCTATGTGATCAATAAACACCGCCGGATGGACGTCGCGCTGGCCCCGCTCTACTTCCAGCGGGGTTACGGCATCGCGTCCTTCTCCCGCCTGCTCGCCACCGCGGGTGCCGCCACTGGTGGGCCCGCCTGGGTGGCGCCCCCTGCCCGCGAGGAGAGGGTTGCCTAGTGGACGACAACCGCAGCGTGCCGTTCGTCGACCTGCCGGCCCAGATCGCGCTGGTCCGGGAGGAGATCGAGAAGCGGTTCGCCCAGATCATCGACACCACCTCGTTCATCCTGCGTGAGCACTGCCAGCGCTTCGAGGAGGAGTTCCGCCGCTATCTCGGCGTCGGCCACGCCCTTGGGGTGGGCAATGGGACCGACGCACTCGTTCTCGCGCTCCGGGCGATTGGGCTGCGACCGGGCGACGAGGTCATCACGGCGGCGAACTCCTTCATCGCCACGGCGGAGGCGATCGTGCTCGCCGGCGGGCAACCGGTCCTGGTCGACGTCGATGCGAGGACCTACAACATCGATCCGGCCCGGGTCCACGAGGTGGTCACCCCGCGCACCCGCGCGCTCATCCCGGTCCACCTGTACGGGCAGCCGGCGTCGATGCGACCGCTGCTCGACCTGGCCCGCGACCGCGGACTGGCCGTCATCGAGGACGCCGCCCAGGCGCACGGCGCCCGGTACGACGGCCGGCGGGTGGGCTCCCTCGGCACGTTGGGCTGTTTCAGCTTCTACCCCACGAAAAACCTGGGGGCGTTCGGTGACGCCGGTGGGGTGGTGACCGACGACGACGAGTTGGCGGTGCGGGTCCGGATGCTGCGCGACCACGGCGGCCTGACCGCGGACGATCATGACATCGTCGGCCAGAACAGCCGGATGGACGCGTTGCAGGCTGCGGTGCTCAGCGTCAAGCTGGCCCACCTCGACGAGTGGAACGACCGCCGGCGCCACCGGGCGGCCTGCTATGCGGAGCGGCTGTCAGCCCTGGAGGACCGGGTCGTGGCGCCGCACGCCGACGGAGACCACATTTACCACATCTACGTGATCAGAGTCGCGGCGCAGCGCCGCGACCCGCTGCTGCGGTACTAGTACTCCAGCCGCACTTGCCTGACCTGAAGTTTTGGCAGCTCGTCGGCTTGATCGCCGCCTGGCGGAACCG
>NZ_JBNCLD010000024.1:0-85086 GCF_049844505.1 Micromonospora sp. DT229
CGCCCCCGGCCTCCCGCCCCACCGCCACCCTCTCCACCTTGGGCTGACCGCGGGGGGGCCGCGGGGGGGGCCACCCCGCCGGCGGACCGCACCGGTCGCCCTGACGAACCCGACCGGGTACCGCGGACCGAGGAGCGACAGATGCCCCACTGGGCGTACGACGACATTCCCGACCAGCGGGGGCGCACGGTGATCGTCACCGGGGCCAACAGCGGGCTCGGCCTGGAGACGGCGCGTGCGCTGGCCGGCAAGGGTGCGCGGGTGGTGCTCGCCTGCCGGGATCGGGGCAAGGGCGAGGCCGCGGCGGAGGTGATCCGCGCCCGGTACCCGCACGGCGAGGTGCACTGCCGTCCGCTGGATCTGGCCGACCTCGATTCGGTGGCCGCCTTCGCCACCGCCTACCGGGCCGAGCACGGCCGGCTCGACCTGCTGGTCAACAACGCCGGGGTGATGTATCCGCCGTTGCGGCGTACCCGGCAGGGCTTCGAACTTCAGTTCGGCACCAACTACCTGGGTCATTTCGCGCTCACCGGCCGGCTGCTGCCTCTGCTGCTCGCCACCGAGCAGGCCCGGATCGTCAACGTGGCCAGCAACGCGCACCGCACCGGGCGGATGGACCTCGACGACCTGAACTGGCAGCGGCGCCGCTACGCCCGGTTCGCCGCCTACGGGCAGAGCAAACTGGCGATGCTGCTGTTCACCCTGGAACTGCACCGGCGGCTGGCCGGGGCCGGATCGTCGTTGCGGGTCACCGCCGCCCATCCTGGGTGGACCTATACCGGGCCGAGCCAGGGCCGTGACCGGCTCGTCACGATCGTCAACGGCATCGGCCGGTACCTGGCGATGCCGCTGGCCGAGGGGGCGCTGCCGATCCTGCGCGCCGCCACCGACCCGGACGCCGAGGGCGGCAGCTACTGGGGCCCGGCGTACCGGGCGGAGAATTCCGGCCCGCCGGTGCCCGCCAGCCGCAGCCCTCAGGCCCTGGACCTCGGGGTGGCGCAGCGGCTGTGGGCGCAGAGCGAACGCCTTACCGGCGTCCCGATCGACCTGCCGCCGGTCGACCGGACGGAATCCTGAGCGGTACGTCCGCCCTGCGCCAGGTCGTCGGGGAGGAGTGTCGGCCTGGACCGGTCGCGCCGGTGCCCCGGCCGTTGACGGCCGGGGCACCGATCTGGTCGAGGGGTCAGCTACAGGCTGCCCCGTTCAGGGTGAAGCGGTCGGGCGGGGTGTTGGTGCCGGTGTGGGTGGCCTGGAAACCGAAGCTGATGCTCTGGTTGGCCCCGATGGTGGCGTTGTAACCGACATTGCGGGCGGTCACCTGGTTGCCGGTCTGGGTGATCGTGGCGTTCCAGGCGTTGGTGACCTGCTGGCTGTTGGCCCAGGTCCACTGCACCGTCCAGCCGTTGACCGCGACCGGGCTGGTGTTGGTGACGGTGAGGTTGGCGACCAGGCCGTTGTTCCAGGAGTCAGCCGTCCACTGCACCTGGCAGGAGGTGGCACCCGGCGGCGGGGTCGTCGGCGGCGGAGTGGTGGGCGGGGGAGTGCTGGGCGGCGGCGTGGTCGGCGGGGGAGTGGTGGGCGGAGGAGACGTCGGCGGCGGGGTGGTGGTGGGCGGGGGGGTGGTGCTGGTCAGGCCGAAGAAGTCGATGGCGGCCCGGGCCATGCCGGTCGAGGGCAGGCTGTGCCCGGCACCCTGGATGGCGTACGCCTCCACCCGCACCGTTCCGGTGGAGTCGGCGAACTGACGCCGGTTCCAGTTCGCCTGTGGGGTGTCCGTGCGGGTCGGGGTCTGGCTCAGCCCGGCCACGTTCGTCCACTGCTCGACCGACTCCTGCTGGAGCTGGAAGGGGGTCAGGTTGTCGTTGGTGCCGTGCCACAGCTGCACCCGGGGACGAGGCCCGGTGTAGCCGGGGTACGCCTGCCGGACCGCGTCACCCCACTGCTGCGGGGTCCGGTCCATCCGGCCGTTGACGCACTGGCTGTTGGTGGGCGGGAAGTCCGCGGCGTTGGCGAAGCAGGTGAACGGCACCCCCATGAACGACGCGCCGGCCTTGTAGACGTCCGGGTAGAGGGCCATCAGGGCCTGGGTCATCATGCCGCCCGAGGAGCTGCCGGTGGCGTACACCCGTTGCGGGTCGCCGCCGTACTGACGCTGGGCGTAGCTGACCATCGACATGATCGACACAGGGTCGCTGCCGCCGTCGCGCCGCTTCGAGGCGGCGGACCACACGTCGAAGCAGTTGCCGAAGCCGGCCTGCTGGGTGGCGGTGGGGTAGATGACCACGAAGCCGTACTGGTCGGCGAGGCGGCCGAACTCACTGCCGGAGTAGAACCCGGGGCCGTTGCCGCCGCAGCCGTGCATGGCCACCACGATGGCGGGATTGGCCGGCCGGACGTCCGGTACGTAGATGTGCATCCGCATGTTGCCCGGGTTGGTGCCGAAGTTGGTCACCTCGACCAGGGACGCGGCGGAGGCCGGCGACGGGGCGAAGAGCACGCCCGTCACGGCGAGAAGGAGCGCGGCAGCCAGGGATCCCAGCGCCGCTACGGTTCGTTTCACGTCCACCTCCATGGACTACGACAGCGCGCCGGACCGGGCCACGGCAACTAAGCGTGGACCGAGGACGAGGACCGGCGTCGCGATGCGCGAGGTGCTGCCCTACGGAGCCTGGTGTCCGCTCACCTCGCCGTGCCAACGGTGCAATTCGTGCCAATCCGCTGCTCGCGTGTAGCCAAAGTATGGGCGCGCACCATGGGTCGGAGCAAGATGCTTGTGAATATCGATAATTCCGGTCATCCATGATCGCTCTTTTCCACGGTCCTCTCCGGCCGGTCCCTCGCC
The DNA here is from genome assembly GCF_049844505.1 of Micromonospora sp. DT229. Lineage (NCBI taxonomy): Bacteria > Bacillati > Actinomycetota > Actinomycetes > Micromonosporales > Micromonosporaceae > Micromonospora > Micromonospora sp. DT229. The sequence goes on from NZ_JBNCLD010000024.1 coordinate 2,843, forward strand.
GAGTACCGGCGGCCTCGCGTGGGGCCGATCGAGTGCGCGGGGTCTGCAATGATTCGGCGGTGACGGGGGTGGAGGAACCAGTAGCGACCACGTAACCGGCCGGCTCAGATTCGACCGGTGCGGAGTCGAGCGGTCTGGGTGGCCGGTACTGGCGGCTGTGGTGGGCATCGGCGGTGTCCAACCTGGCCGCCAACCAGTTCGTCGGCCCGCCGCTGGCCGGCTTCCTGGTCGCCGGCGCAGTGGCGTACGCGATGCTCGGCCGGGCCCGCGCGCTCGGCGTCGCGATGGTCGCGATCGCGGTCGTCGTGGGCGCTCCGGCGCTGAGCACCAACCCGTTCGTCCTCGGCGGAATCTTCTTCGTCGGCGGGATCCTGCTCACCGCCTGGAGCATCATCACGGTCTCGCTGCGCCAGCGGATCACCCCGGACCGCCTGCTCGGGCGGGTCAACAGCGGATACCGGCTGCTGGCCTGGGGGAGCATGCCAGTGGGGGCGTTGCTCGGCGGCGGGCTCGCCGAGCTGTTCGGCCTCCGTGCGGTCTTCGTCATCATGGGCGTACTGGCCCTGGCCCTGCTGGTCGGCATGCGCTGGGTCACCGACGCCGCCATCGAGGCCGCCGAACGCACCGCCAGCTGACCACCGGGCGGAGCATTCTCGACTTCAGGCCCAGCGGGCCGTTGCGCGCCCCGCCACGTACGCCGGTGAATAGATGTTTCGGGTTCGTTTGCGGCTGGGCCTTGCCGTGTACTCATCGATGCGGATAGAACCAGGCGGATAGATCCGATGTCTGGCCGAAGGGTGCGCCGTGAAGCTACTTCGAGTGGGAGCCCCCGGGCGGGAACGTCCGGCCGCGCTGGACCCGGCCGGTCGGCTGGTCGACCTGTCCGGCCTGGTGTCCGACATCGACGGGGCCTTCCTCGACGGCGACGGCATCGAGGAGGTACGCGCGGCGGTGCAGGGCGGCGGCCTTCCGCTGGCTGATCCCACGGCCCGCATCGGGGCCCCGGTCGCCCGACCCGGCAAGGTCGTCTGCGTCGGGTTGAACTACTTCGATCATGCCGCCGAGGTCGGTGCGAAGCCACCGGCCGAGCCGGTCCTGTTTTTGAAGGCGTCGAACACCGTGGTCGGCCCGAACGACCAGGTGTTGATACCCCGGGGCAGCCGCAAGACCGACTGGGAGGTCGAACTCGCCGTCGTGATCGGCCGCACCGCCCGCTACCTGACGAGCCCGGCCGAGGCCCTGGCCTGTGTCGCCGGGTACACGATCTCCAACGACCTCTCCGAACGCGAGTTCCAGCTGGAACGCGGCGGCCAGTGGGACAAGGGCAAGTCCTGCGAGACCTTCAACCCCCTGGGACCCTGGCTGGTCACCCCGGACGAGGTGCCCGACCCGCAGCAGCTGGGCCTGAGGTGCAGCATCAACGGCATCCTGCGCCAGGACGGCAACACCAAGAACATGATCTTCGGGGTGGCCGAGATCGTCCACTATGTCAGCCAGTTCATGGTGTTGGAACCGGGCGATGTGATCAACACCGGCACCCCGGCGGGGGTCGCCCTGGGGATGCCCGACCCAAAGCCGTACCTGCGCGGCGGTGACATGATCGAGATCGAGATCGACGGGCTCGGTCGGCAACGCCAGCCGGTCGGCACCGCGTGAACGGGGAGTTCACCGGGCTGGCCGCCGTGGTGACCGGCGGGGGATCGGGCATCGGCCTGGCCACCGCCGAGCTGCTGGCCGCGCGGGGTGCCGCCGTGGCCTGCCTCGACCTGGACCCGTCGAACGTACCTCCGCCGCTGCACGCCATCGCCTGCGACGTCAGCGACCCCGACTCGGTGCAGGCGGCCGTGCCGGCCGCCGTGGATCGGCTCGGCGGGTTGGATGTGCTGGTCAACAACGCCGGTGTCGGGGTACAGGGCACCATCGAGGCCCAGTCGGACGACGAGTGGCATCGGGTGTACGACGTCAACGTGGTCGGCATCGTCCGGGTCACCCGGGCGGCCCTGCCGTACCTGCGGCTCTCCTCGGCCGCCGCGATCGTCAACATCTGCTCGATCGCGGCGGCCGCCGGTCTGCCCGGCCGGGCGCTCTACAGCGCCACCAAGGGCGCGGTGCAGGCCCTGACCCTGGCCATGGCCGCCGACCACCTCGCCGAGGGCATCCGGGTCAACTGCGTCAACCCCGGCACGGTCGACACCCCCTGGGTACGCCGACTGGTCGACGCCGCCGACGATCCCGCCGCCGAGTACGCGGCCCTGCGCGCCCGCCAACCCCTCGGGCGGCTGGTCACCCCGGTCGAGGTGGCGGCGGCAGTGGCCTACCTGGCCGGCCCCTCGGCCGCCGCCACCACCGGGACGGTGCTCGCGGTCGACGGCGGAATGCACGGCCTGCGGGTACGCCCGGCGGGATCCACCGACAACCACCCCCACCGGTGAATCGAGATCTCATGAGACGGCTGGGCAGCACACAGGTCACCGTCAGCCGGCTCGGCTTCGGGTCCTCCGGGATCGGCAACCTGTACCGGGCCGTGGACGAGGAGACCGCACACCGCACCGTGGAGGCGGCCTGGCAGGCGGGCGTCCGCTACTTCGACACCGCCCCGCACTACGGCCTCGGCCTGGCCGAACGTCGGCTGGGCGCCGCCCTCGCCGAACGGCCCCGTGCCGAGTACACGGTGTCCACCAAGGTCGGAAGGTTGCTGGTGTCCTCGCCACAGACCGCCCACCTGCGCGATGAGGAGGGCGGATTCGACGTCCCGGCCGACCATGTCCGGCAGTGGGACTTCAGCGCCGAGGGGGTACGCAGGTCTCTGGAGTCCAGTCTCGACCGGCTGGGCCTGGACCGCATCGACGTGGTGCTGCTGCACGACCCGGATGAGCATTGGCGGCAGGCGGTCGAGCAGGCGTACCCGGCGTTGCACGACCTGCGGGCGCAGGGGGTGGTGGGTGCCATCGGCGTCGGCATGAACCAGTGGCGGATGCTGCACCGGTTCGTCCGGGAGACCGACATCGACACCGTCATGCTGGCCGGGCGGTACACCCTGCTCGACCAGTCCGCACAGGACCACCTGCTGCCGGCCTGCCGGGAGCGTGGGGTGTCCGTGCTCGCCGCCGGAATCTTCAACAGTGGGGTGCTGGCCACCGAACAACCCGGCCGGATGTACGACTACCGTCCGGTGCCGCAGCCGATCCACGACCGGGCGGTACGCATCGCCGCGACCTGCCGACGGCACGGGGTGAGCCTGCCGCAGGCGGCGATGGCCTTCGTGGCCCGGCATCCGGCGGTGACCACCGTGGTCGTCGGCGCCACGAGTGCCGAGCAGGTGAGACGCAACGCCGAACTGCTCGCCAGGCCGATGCCGGACGCCCTCTGGGCGGACCTGCTGGCCGAGGGCCTGCTCTCCTCCTGAGCCGGTCAACGCGGCTCGACGAGCACCTCCCGGCCTCCGACCCGGACCTGCACCGGGGCGCGGCACCGGGTGCGGTCGGCGGTGACCGTGAAATCGGTGACCCGGCCGGCCCGCCACACACAGTCGACCCGGTAGCCGCCCCGGGCCCGCAGCCCCGCGAAGCTGCCGTCGGCCCAGTGCGAGGGCAGGGCCGGCAGCAGATGGATGGTGCCCTCGTGGCTCTGCAGCAGCATCTCCGTGATCGCCGCGGTGATGCCCAGGTTGCCGTCGACCTGCATCGGGGGGTGGGTGCACAGCAGGTTGTCCAGGGTGTTGTGCCGCAGCAGACCCCGGAGCATGGCCCAGGCCGGCTGCGCCTGGCCCAGCCGGGCGAAGATCGCCGCCCGCCAGGGCCAGGTCCAGGACCGGCGGCTGTCGCCGGTGACGGTGCTGTCGCTGACCGGGCCGCCGTCGCCCCGGCCGCAGCGGGCCCGCAGGGACACCAGGGCCGCGGCGGCGAGTTCCGGGGTACGGGTGGGGGTGATCTGGCGGCCCGGGTACACCCCGAACAGGTGGGAGGTGTGGCGGTGCCGGTCGTCCGGGTCGTCGCGGTCGGCCCGCCACTCCTGAAGCTGACCCCACCGCCCGATCCGGTGCGGTGCCAGCCGGGCCTGCCGGTCGGCGACCGTGGCCCGGTAGTCGGCGTCGACCTCCAGGACGGCGGCGCAGTCCAGGTAGTTCTGGAACAGATCCCAGATGATCTGATGGTCGTACGGCACCCCGTCCTCACGGGGGCCGTGCTCCGGCGACCACCCCTGCGGGGCCAGCAGGTGGCCGGTGCCGTCGTCGACCAGCCGGTCGGTCCAGAACTCGCAGATCTCCTTGATCAGCGGATAGGCGGTGTCCCGCAGGTACCCGATGTCCTGGTTGAAGGCCCAGTGTTCGTAGAGGTGCTGGGCGTACCAGGCACTGGCCACGGTGTTCCACTCCCACGAGTTGCCACCGAAGATGCTCTGGCTGGTGCGGGCCGTCCAGCCCCGGGTCCGGGCGCCGAAGGCGTTGCGGGTGGCCACCCGGCTGGGCACGGCGACCTGCCGGATGAACTCCACGAGCGCCCGGTGGCTGTCGCCCAGGTCGGTGGTCTCGGCGCACCAGTAGTTCATCTGGACGTTGATGTTGGTGTGGTAGTCCGCCGCCCAGGCCGGCTGGTTGCTGTCGTTCCACAGCCCTTGCAGGTTGGCGGGCAGGCCTCCGGGCCGGGAGGAGCTGTGCAGCAGATACCGGCCGAACACGAACATGGTCTGCTCCAGTTCGGGGTCGGCGCCGCCCGCCCGGTAGCGGGCCAGCCGCTGGTCCGTCGGCAGGGCGGTGACCTCGCCGGGGCTGGCCCCCCAGTGCACCCGTACCCGGTCGGCTGCCGACCGGCTCTGCGCCAGGTGGGCCGCGCGCAGCACCGCATGAGGTTGCCCGGCCGCCTGGTCAAGGGTGGCGCGTACCAGCGGCTCCGGGTCTGCCCCGCGCCACCGCGCGGCGGCGTCCAGCCGGTAGTCCGTACGGGCGTCCAACAGCAGGGTCAGCCGGGTGGCCGAGCGTACCCGCAGGTGGTGGCCCTCGGCGGTGACCTGCCCGTCGGTGGCCGCCACCCGGACGGCGGCGGCGTACCGCAGCCCGTTGCCCAGGGTGCCGGAGAAGACCAGGGTCGTCGCCTCGGCGGTCGTGGGTGCCGCCTGGGCGCTGGTCAGGCTGATGTCGCAGTCGAGGGCCCCGGCCCGCTCGGCCGTGTAGTGCAGGACGATCAGGTCGGCGCCACGACTGGCGAAGGCCTCCCGCAGCACCCTCTCACCGGGTGCGCCGAAGCGGATGCTGTGCAGGCCGGATTCCAGGTCCAGCTGCCGGCGGTAGCCGACCTCCGGCTGGGGGTGGAAGCGCAGGTGCAGGTCGCCGAAGGCCTGGTAGCAACCGAAGCCGGTCATGCTCGGGTCGAACACCTCGTCGGGCTGCCCGGCCAGGGCGTTGTCGTAGTCCGCGACCCCGCCCCACAGGCTCTGCTCGTTGAACTGGATCCGCTCGTGGTCGGGCTGGCCGAAGAGCATGGCACCGAGGCGACCGTTGCCGATCGGCAGGGCCTGGGACTGCCAGTCCTCGGCGGGCCGCCGATACCAGAGCAGGTGCCGGCCGGTCGGGGTGGCGGCGGAGGAGTCGGTGGCTATCGCCGGAAGGTACCGCCGCAGGTGCGCGGCCGACAAGACCCGCCGGCGTCAACCGGGTTGACCGGCCGGGCCCGGTGCCCTACGGTCGTACTCATGATCATCGCATTCATGCGCCTGCGTTCCGCCTGAGGCGGCGCCTGACCCCGGTCGTGCCTCGACCGGTGTCTTCCTCGGCCCGACGACGCCCTCGCCACGGCGAGTGGCCCGGGCCCGGTCCGCGTCGCCTCCCTCGGATGACACCGTCTCTCCGACTCGACAGGACCTTTCTCGAATGCGTAAGCCAGCTCATATCGCCATGGTCGGCTGTACCGCGCCCAGCCACATCTACCCCTCGTTCGCGCTGATCCGCGAACTGGTCGACCGGGGTCACCGGGTGACCTACGCGGTCGGCGAACCCCTGACCGACCTGGTCGCCTCGACCGGCGCCGAGCCGATCGCCCACCCGACGATCCTGCCCCAGGGCGACACCCCGTGGCCGGAGGACCCGGCCACGGCCATGCGGGTGTTCCTGGACGAAGGCATCGCGGTGCTGCCGCGACTGACCGCCCACTACGACACGGACCGGCCGGACCTGCTGCTCTACGACATCGGCGGGCTGCCCGGCCCACTGCTGGGCCACCGGTACGGTGTGCCGGCGGTGCAACTGTCACCGACGATGGTCGCCTGGACCGGCTACCAGCAGGACATGGCCGACTTCCTCACCGCGCTGACCTCCTCGGCCTCCGGGCGGGACTACTACGCCACCTTCGACGCCTGGCTGGCCGAACACGGCATCCACCAGGATTCGCGTACCTTCCTCACCTTCCCCGAGCGGGTGCTGTCGCTGATCCCACGGGTGATGCAGCCCAACGCCGACCGGGTCCCGGACACGGTCCGGTTCGTCGGCCCGTGTCTGGACCCGGCCCGGCTCACCGAGCCGGGGTGGACCCCACCGACCGACGGGCGGCCGGTCCTGCTGGTCTCCTTCGGTACGGCGTACAACGACCAGTTGCCGGTCTACCGGGCCTGCCTGGAGGGGTTCGCCGACTCGCCGTGGCAGGTGGTGATCGCCCTCGGGGACAAGGTGGACCCGGCGGACCTGGGGCCACTGCCCGGCAACGTCGAGGTGCATCGCCGGGTGCCGCAGCTGGTGGTGCTGGCCCACGCCTCGGCCTTCGTCACCCACGCCGGCATGGGCGGCTGCACGGAGGCGATCTGGTTCGGGGTGCCCACGGTCGCGATCCCGCAGGCGGTGGACCAGTTCGCCAACGCGCAGCAACTCCTCGACGCCGGCCTGGGTCGGCTGCTGCCCGCCGAGGAGGTCACCGCCCAGACCCTGCGGGCGGCGGTCGACGCGGTAGCCGCCGATGCCGCGGTGCGGGACCGCCTGGCCCAGATCTGCGCCGAGGTACGGGCCAACGGTGGCATCACCGCAGCGGCGGACGCGGTGGAGGGTTACCTCACCGAACGCTGACCCCGACCGGACCGCGTTCGGGGCACACACCATGTCGGCCCGCTGTCGAGAACCCTCGGCGGCGGGCCGGCGTGCTGCCGGCGATGCCGTCCCGGCGGCGGAGGGGCTGGCCTGAGGCCGGAAAGCTCTCCGGCGGAGTGCTGATGATCAAGGCCGTGAGGTGCCGGAGTACGGTGAGGCGGGGGGCGTTACGGACACCGAAGACGTCCCTGAGCAGGTACGGAGCGAACGAAAGCGGGGGCCGATGGCCGAGGTGGTGCTGCGGCCGATGACGGCCGCCGACGCCGACCGGGTGCTGGCGATCTACCAGGCGGGGCTGGACGGTGGACAGGCCAGCTTCGAGACCGTGGCCCCCAGTTGGGCCGTCTTCGACGCCGGGCGGTTGCCGGCGCACCGCCTGGTGGCGGTCGACGACGCGGGGACGCTGCTCGGTTGGGTCGCCGTGTCACCCACCTCGGCCCGGCCGGTGTACGCCGGGGTGGTCGAACACTCCGTCTACGTGGACCCGGCGGCGCAGGGGCGGGGAGTGGCCCGGCTGCTGCTCGACGGCCTGATCGCCTCGACCGAGGCGGCGGGCATCTGGACCATCCAGTCCGCGGTCCTCCCGGAGAACACCGCCAGCCTGGCCCTGCACCGTCGGGCCGGTTTCCGGGTCGTCGGGGTCCGCGAGCGGGTGGCCCGCCACCACGGCCGCTGGCGCGACGTAGTGCTGCTGGAACGGCGCAGCCCGGTCGTCGACTGACCTACCGACTCCGTTTCGGCGCGATGGCGGCTTCGGCCGTACCCGGACACCGCCATCGCGCCGAAACGCAGTCACACCTCCGCCAGCCCGACGTAGTTCTCGGCCAGGCTGGTGGCGTACGCGGGGGAGGTGGTCAGGTAGCGCAGGTTCGCCTCCTGGAGCTTCGCCTCGTACGGGTCGTCGGCGTTGAGGCGGTGCAGCATCGAGGTCATCCACCAGGAGAACTGCTGGGCCCGCCAGACCCGACGCAGGGCGGTGCGCGAGTAGCCGTCCAGCAGGTCGGTGCGACCCTCGGCGTACCAGGCGGCGAAGGCGTCACCGAGCAGTGCCACGTCGGCCAGGGCCAGGTTCATCCCCTTGGCGCCGGTGGGGGGCACGATGTGCACGGCGTCCCCGGCCAGGTACAGCCGTCGCCACTGCATCGGCTCCACCACGAAGCTGCGCAGCGGGGTGATCGCCTTCTCCAGGATCGGCCCCTCGTTGAGGGTCCAGCCCGGCACGGTCTCCAGCCGGGTCCGCAGCTCGGCCCAGATCCGCTCGTCCGGCCAGTCGGCGATGTCCTCCTCGGCCGGGACCTGGAGGTACAGCCGGGAGATCTGCGGCGACCGCATGCTGTAGAGGGCGAAGCCCCGTTCGTGGTGGGCGTAGATGAGTTCCTCGACCGCGGGTGCGGCGGCGGCCAGGACGCCCAGCCAGGCGAAGGGGTAGGTGCGTTCGTAGGTGTGCAGCACCCCCTCCGGCACGGCCGTGCGGCTCACCCCGTGGAAGCCGTCGCAGCCGACCACGAACTCGCAGTGCAGTTCCTCCTCGCGCCCCTCGTGCCGGTAGTGCACCACCGGCGAGGGCGACTCCAGGCCGGACAGGCCGGTCGCCTCGGCGGAGAACAGGATCGTGCCCCCGGCGGCCAGCCGGGCGGCGATCAGGTCCTTGACCACCTCCTGCTGCCCGTACACGGTGATCGCCCGGCCGGTCAGGTCGGTCATCGCCACCCGGTGGGACTCGCCGGCGAAGCGCAGTTCGATGCCCTCGTGTCGCAGGCCCTCCCGGTCCAGCCGGGCCCCCAGGTCGGTGGCGCGCAGCAGGTCGACCGAGCCCTGTTCGAGCACCCCGGCGCGTACCCGGTGTTCCACGTACTCCCGGCTGCGGCTCTCCAGCACCACCGAGGAGATGCCGTGCCGGTGCAGCAGGTGCGACAGCATGAGACCGGCCGGTCCCGCTCCGATGATGCCGACCTGGGTACGCATGCCGCCTCCTAGCTCCGTGCACCGGTGTGACCGGTGCCCGCCGTCACCCTGAGCCTGCCCCCTGTCGACCCCGGACGCCGCTGTCGGTTTCCGTCCAGTGGAAGCCCGACGCTGCGCCGGTCAGGCGGTCTCCCGGCGCGCGGCGTACGGCTGGGCCGCGGCCAGTCGGGCGGCCACCTGGTCGGCTGCCGCCCGCAGCGCCGGGACCAGCCGCTGCGGTGTGCTGCCCAGGCTGTGCCCGACCACCCCGATGGCGGCCAGGGCCGCGCCGTCGGGCCCTCGGACCGCGACCGCGATCGAGCAGGAACCCAGGGTCATCTCCTCGTGGGTCCGCGCCCAGCCGCGTTCGCGGACGGTGGCCAGCTCCCGAGCCAGCCGACCCGGCTCGGTGATGGTGTACGGGGTGCAGCGGAGCAACGGTCCCCGCAGGTGGGCGGCGATCACCTCCGGTGGGGCGTACGCCAGCAGGGCCTTGCCGACCCCGGTGGCGTGCAGCGGCAGGCGGCCCCCGGCCCGGGAGACGGTCGGCACCGCCCGATGTCCGGTGACCTTCTCCACGTACAGGGCCTCGTCGCCGTCCCGGACCGCCAGGTGCACGTTCTCCTGCACGGTGGTGTACAGCTCCTGCAGGTAGGGCAGGGCCACCTCGCGGAGTTGGCCGTGCAGCGGGGAGAGCAACCCGATCTCCCACAGCCGTACCCCGATGCGGTAGCTGCCGTCGGCGGCGCGGGACAGGGCCCGGCCGCTGACCAGTTCGGCGACCAGCCGGTGGGTGGTGGCCAGCGGCAGGCCGCTGCGCCGGGCGATGTCGCTGAGGGTCAACGCCGGATGGGTGGCGTCGAAGGCGCCGAGCACGGCCAGCACCCGCGAGGTCACCGAGGCGCCGGGGGAGCGGCTGCCGCCCGCCATCGCTGCCTCCGGCTCAGAACGGGTAACGGGTGATGTCACCCTGCACGGTCAACCCCAGGTGCCGGTGTCGAGCAGGGGCATGGTGATCCTCCTTGCGGGGGTGGTGGTGTGGTCCGGAGGAGCGCTCCACCGGCTGTTCGGAAACCGAACGGCCGTTCTCATTCAGAACATGGCACGGGCGTCGGGGCTAGTCAACGGAGACCGGCGGACATTCCGCGCACCGGAATCCGGTGCGTTGACGGACTTCGGCTCGGGCCACTACGTTCGAGATGTGTACGCGAGTCCGCATACCGAACACCCGGCGGCGGGCCTGGACCTCAACGAGGGCGGAAGCTGATGGCGAAGCTCGTCTCGCTGGCCGAGGGGGTGGCGGACCTGGTCCGCGACGGGGACACGGTGGCCCTGGAGGGATTCACCCACCTCATCCCCTTCGCCGCCGGCCACGAGATCATCCGGCAGCGGCGACGCGACCTGACCCTGGTCCGGATGACCCCCGACGTCATCTACGACCAGATGATCGGGGCCGGCTGCGCCCGCCGGCTGGTCTTCTCCTGGGGCGGCAACCCCGGGGTCGGCTCCCTGCACCGGTTCCGCGACGCCGTGCAGAACTCCTGGCCGGTGCCGCTGGAGTTGGAGGAACACAGCCACGCCGGAATGGCCAACCGGTACGTCGCCGGTGCCAGCGGCCTGCCCTTCGCGGTGCTGCGCGGCTACACCGGCACCGACCTGCCCCGACACACCGCCAACATCCGCCCGATCGAATGCCCCTTCACCGGGGAGAGGCTGACCGCGGTGGCCGCCCTGCGACCCGACGTGACAGTGGTGCACGCCCAACGCGCCGACCGGGCCGGCAACGTGCAGATGTGGGGCATCACCGGGGTACAGAAGGAGGCCGTCCTGGCCGCCCGGCGGTCACTGGTCACCGTCGAGGAGATCGTCGAGGACCTGGAGCCGGTACCCGGGCAGGTGATCCTGCCCGGCTGGGCGGTCACCGCGGTGGCACACGTGCCCGGTGGAGCCCACCCCTCGTACACCCAGGGTTATTCGGTGCGGGACAACGACTTCTACCTGGCCTGGGACGCGATCAGCCGGGAGCGGGCTGGCTTCGAGCAGTGGATCGCCCGGCACGTGCTCGATGCGGAGGTACCGGCGTGAGCCCCGACTACACCGCCGACGAGATGATGACCGTGGCCGCCGCCCGACAGTTGCGCGACGGCACCGCCTGCTTCGTCGGCATCGGGCTGCCCAGCACGGCGGCCAACCTGGCCCGGGTCACCCACGCCCCGAACCTCGTGCTCGTCTACGAGTCGGGCTGCCTGGGCGCCAAGCCCGACCGGCTGCCGCTGTCCATCGGCGACGGGGTGCTCGCCGACACCGCCGACGCGGTGGTCTCCGTGCCGGAGGTCTTCAACTACTGGCTGCAACCCGGCCGCATCGACGTGGGTTTCCTCGGCGCAGCCCAACTCGACCGGTACGGCAACATCAACACCACAGTCATCGGCGGCGACTACACCGACCCGAAGGTACGCCTGCCCGGTGCCGGTGGCGCTCCGGAGATCGCCGCCTCCTGCGGCGAGGTGGTGGTCATCGTCCGGCAGAGCCTGCGTACCTTCATCGACCGGGTCGACTTCGTCACCTCGGTCGGCTACGGCGCCGGTCCGGGCGACCGGGCCCGGCTGGGGCTACGCGGCGGCGGCCCGAAGACCGTCATCACCGACCTGGGTGTGCTCACCGCCGACCCGGTGACCTGCGAACTCACCCTCACCCGGTTGCATCCCGGGGTGAGGGTCGACCAGGTCCGGGCGGCCACCGGCTGGCCGCTGGCCGTCGCCGAGCAGGTGACCGTCGGCGAGCCACCCACCGCGGCGGAACTCACCGTGCTGCGCGCCCTGGAAGCGACCAAGAAGGCCCCGCACTGATGCGCCGGCCCCCGGAAGGACATCCATGAACGAGACCACCCCGGCGCTGCTGCTGCCCGACTACCGGCGCGACGACGTCGAGGCCCACCCCCCGCTGCTCAGCCCCGGCTACAAGTCCACCGTCAGCCGGGCCCCCCGGCAGCCGCTGATCCACCTGCCGCAGCGGCTCACCGAGATCACCGGCCCGCTGCTCGGCGAGGGCCGCCTCGGCGAACTCGACCACGACCTGACCCGGCAGCACGACGGCGAGCCCCAGGGGCAGCGGATCATCGTGCACGGTCGGGTCCTGGACGGCGACGGTCGGGCCGTGCCGCACACCCTGGTGGAGATCTGGCAGGCCAACGCCGCCGGCCGCTACCGGCACGCCGTCGACAACTGGCCGGCACCCCTGGACCCCCACTTCACCGGGGCCGGGCGGGCCCTCACCGACGACCAGGGACGGTACGAGTTCGTCACCGTGCAGCCCGGGGCCTACCCCTGGCGCAACCACGACAACGCCTGGCGGCCCGCACACATCCACTTCTCGCTGTTCGGCCGGGCCTTCACCCAGCGCCTGGTGACCCAGATGTACTTCCCCGGCGACCCGCTGTTCTCCCAGGACCCGATCTTCAACTCGGTGCCTGACCCCCAGGCCCGCCAGCGGATGGTGGCCCACTACGACCACACCGCCACCCGACCGGAGTGGGCCCTGGCCTACCGGTTCGACATCGTGCTGCGGGGCCGGGAAGCCACCCCCTTCGAGGACGAGGACGACGATGAGTGACCGCCTGGGCGTCACGCCCGCCCAGACCGTCGGGCCGTACCTGCACATCGGCCTGAGCTGGCCCGACGGCCCCTACGTGGTGCCCGAGGGCACCCCGGGCGCCTTCTGGATCCGGGGCCGGATCGTCGACGGCACCGGCGCCCCGGTGGTCGACGCGATGGTGGAGAGTTGGCAGGCCGACCCGGACGGGCACTTCGACCACCCCGACGACCCAAGGGGGGCCCGAGCGTCCACCCTGCCCGGCTTCCGGGGCTTCGGCCGGGCCGACACCGACGCCGAGGGCTGCTACGCCCTGCACACCGTACGGCCCGGACCCCTGCCCACCCTCGAGGGTGAGATCGAGGCCCCGCACCTGAACCTGTCGGTGTTCGGCCGAGGACTGCTGCACCGCCTGGTCACCCGGGTCTACTTCCCGGACGAGTCGGCCAACGCCACCGACCCGGTGCTGCGTACGGTCGAGGCCAACCGCCGCGACACCCTCGTGGCCCGGCCGGCCCCGGACGGCTACCGGTTCGACATCCGCTTGCAGGGAGAACATGAGACCGTCTTCTTCGCCGTCTGAGGCCCTGCTGCGCGGGCTGTCCGGCGCGGTCGACGTCGACGCCGAACTCGACGACCGGCGCCTGTTGCAGGCCCTGTTGGACGCCGAGGCCGCGCTCGCCCGGGCCGGTGCCGACGCCGGTCTGCTGCCCGCCCCGGTCGCCGAGGAGATCGCCCGGCACTGCCACGCCGACCGGTACGACCCGGCGGCCCTCGGCGCGGCGGCCGACGCCGCCGGCAACCCGGTGGTCCCGCTGGTCCGCCGGCTGACCGAGGCCGTGTCGCCCTCGGCCCGCCCCTGGGTGCACCACGGCGCCACCAGCCAGGACATCCTCGACAGCGCCCTGGCCCTGGTGGTGACCCGGGCCGCCGTACCCCTGCTGGGTCACCTCGACTCCGCCGCGACGGCCGCCGCCGACCTGGCCCGGGCCCACCGCGACACCCTCATGGTGGCCCGCACCCTGGGTCAGCAGGCCGCCCCCACCACCTTCGGACTGAAGGCCGCCGGTTGGCTGCTCGGCCTGCACCAGGCCCGGGCCCGGGTGGCCCAGGCGTGCGCCGCCCTGCCGGCGCAACTCGGCGGTGCGGTGGGCACCCTGGCCGGGTACGGGTCGACCGGCCTGGCCGTGGCGGACCGGTTCGCCGCCCACCTGGGCCTGGCGGCCAGCCCGCTGCCCTGGCACACCCGCCGACAGCCGGTGCTCGACCTGGCGGCCGCACTCGGCGGGCTGCTGGCCGCCACCGGCAAGATCGCCCTGGATGTCGGGCTGTTGGCCCAGACCGAGATCGGTGAGGTGACCGAGGGCGGGGCGGGACGCGGCGGCTCCTCGGCCATGCCACACAAACGCAACCCGGTCGACTCCGTGCTGGTCACCGCCGCCGCCCGGCGGGGTCCCGGACTCGTGGGCACCCTGTTCGCCGCCGCCGGACAGGAACACGAACGGGCCACCGGCGGCTGGCACGCCGAATGGGAACCCCTGCTCGACCTGGTGCACCTGGCCGGCGGGGCGGCCGCCCGTACCGCCCGGATGCTGACCGACCTGCGGGTGGACCCGCAGCGGATGCGGGCCAACCTGGACGCCACCGGTGGTCTGCTGCTGGCCGAGGCCGTCGCCACCCGACTGGCCCCGGCCCTGGGCCGGGCCACCGCACACCAGGTGGTCGCCCGCGCCGCCACCGGCACCGGTTTCCGGGAGGCCCTGCTGGCCGATCCGGAGGTGACCGCCCACCTGTCGGTGGCCGACCTGGACGCCGCGCTGGATCCGGCCGGGTGGCTCGGCAGCGCCGCCGATCTCGTGGACCGTGCCCTGGCGATCCATGAACGGGGGACCGGATGAGGCTGCACGCCACCATCGACGGGCCGCCCGAGGCGCCGGTGCTGCTGCTGGGCAGTTCCCTGGGTACCACCGGTGCCATGTGGCAACCCCAGGTGGCCGCCCTGGCGGCCCGGTTCCGGGTGGTCCGCTACGCCCACCTGGGTCACGGCCGTTCCCCGGTGCCCCCCGGGCCGTACACCATCGACCTGCTCGGCCGGGCGGTGCTGGAGCTGCTGGACGACCTGGGGGTCGGGTCCGTGCACTACGCCGGGCTCTCCCTCGGCGGCATGGTCGGGATGTGGTTGGCCGCGCACGCCCCCGACCGGATCGACCGGCTGGCCCTGCTGTGCACCTCGGCCTTCCTGCCCCCGGCCGAGGGGTGGCGGTCCCGGGCGGAGACGGTCCGGGCCGGCCGGTTGGGCGACATCGCCGACCCGGTGGTGTCCCGCTGGTTCACCCCGGGCTTCGCCGTCGCCCGACCCGACACGGTCGCCGACCACCGGGACATGCTGACCGCCACCCCGGCGGCCGGCTACGCCGCCTGCTGCGAGGCCATCGCCGCGATGGATCTGCGGGCCGACCTGGCGGCGGTACGCGCGCCCACCCTGGTGATCGGCGCCGCCGAGGACCCGGCCACCCCACCCGAGCACGCCGCGGACATCGCCGCCCGGATCCCGGCCGCCCGGCTGGTCGTCCTGGCCGACGCCGCCCACCTGGCCAATGTCGAACAGCCCGCCGCCGTGGCCCGGCTACTCGGCACCCACTTCACGCCGGAGGGCGGGAGGAACCCGTGAACGACCAGCAGCGACACGAGGCCGGCATGGCCGTACGGCGGCAGGTGCTCGGCGACGCGCACGTCGACCGGGCGGTGGCCAACACCGACGAGTTCACGGCCGACTTCCAGGATCTGATCACCCGCTACGCCTGGGGTGAGATCTGGACCCGTCCGGGTCTGGATCGGCGTACCCGCAGCTGCATCACCCTGGCCGTGCTCGCCACCCTGCATCATGACGAGGAACTGGCGATGCACGTCCGGGCGGCGTTGCGTAACGGACTGACCCCCCAGGAGGTCGGCGAGGTGCTGCTCCAGGTGGGCGTCTACGCTGGCGTGCCGGCCGCGAACCGGGCGTTCAAGGTGGCTCAGGAAACCCTGCGGCAGGAGGCCCAGTGACCGACGCGGCGCGATCGGGGGAGTTCGTCCAGTCCCTGGAACGGGGCCTGGCCGTGATCCGCGCCTTCGACGCCGAACACCCCCAACTCACCCTCAGTGAGGTGGCCCGGGCCACCGGACTGACCCGGGCCGCCGCCCGCCGCTTCCTGCTCACCCTGGTCGAGTTGGGCTACATGCACACCGACGGGCGGCTGTTCGCCCTGCGCCCGCGCATCCTCGACCTCGGCTACGCCTACCTGTCCAGCCTGAGCCTGCCGGAGGTGGCCCAGCCGCACATGGAGGCGCTGGTCGCCGAGCTGCACGAGTCCTGCTCGGTCTCCGTCCTGGACGGCGACGAGGTGGTCTACGTGGCCCGGGTGCCGACAAAACGGATCATGACGGTCGGGATCAGTGTCGGCACCCGGTTCCCCGCGTACGCCACCTCGATGGGGCGGGTGCTGCTGGCCGCCCAGCCGGCCGAGTGGCTGGACCACTACCTGGCCACCGCGCAGCTGCGCCAGTTGACCCGGCGCACCATCACCGACCCGGCGAAGCTGCGTACCGCCCTGAACCGGATCGCCGGTCAGGGGTACGCCATCGTCGACCAGGAGCTGGAGGAGGGGCTGCGGTCGCTGGCCGCCCCGATCCACGGCGAGGACGGCGCGGTGATCGCCGCGGTGAACGTCTCCGCCCACGCCAGCCGCGGCACCTTCGACGCGATCCGCCGGGAACTGCTGGCCCCCCTGCTGGCCACCGCCCGCCGGATCGAGGAGGACCTGGCCGCCGGCTCCCGCCGGTAGCCGGCGAATCGACCCGGCGGGGCCCCGGCGCGTACCACCATGTGGTGGGCGACGAACGGGGGCGACGTGCACGAGGTGCTGCTGGTCATCATCCTCGCGGCCACCGTGCTGGTCGGTACGACCATCGGTGGCCGGTACCGGGTGGCCCCACCGGTGCTGCTGATCAGTTTCGGTGCCCTGCTGGCGCTGCTGCCGCCCTTCTCGCGGGTGCTGCTCGCGCCGGAGGTGGTGCTGCTGATGTTCCTGCCGGCCATCCTGTACCGGGAGAGCCTGACCACCAGCCTGCGGGAGGTCCGGGCGAACATCGTGGTGATCGCCGCCCTGGCGGTCGGACTGGTCGGGGTCACCATGGTGGCGGTGTCCCTGGTCGTGCAGCGGTTCGGCGTAGACCCGGCGGTGGCCTGGGTGCTCGGGGCGGCGCTGGCCCCGACCGACGCGGCGGCCGTGGCGGGGCTGGCCAAGCGGATGCCCCGGCGGCTGCTCACCACCCTGCACACCGAGAGCCTGATCAACGACGGTACGGCCCTGGTGCTGTTCGCGGTGGCCCTCGGTCTGCTCGGCGGCGGGACCGCACCGAACGCCCTCGAACTGGTCGAACGCATCGGCCTGTCCTTCCTCGGCGGCATCGCGGCCGGGGCCCTGGTCGGGGTCGTGGTGATCGCGATCCGTAAACGGCTGGACGATCCGCTGCGGGAGGGGGCGCTGAGCGTCCTGACCCCCTTCACGGCCTTCTTCCTCGCCGAGGCCATCCACGAGAGCGGGGTGCTGGCGGTGGTGGTGTCCGGGCTGCTGCTGGCCTACGCCAGCCCCAGGGTGATCCGGGCCCGGTCCCGGATGCTGGCCCTGTCCTTCTGGGACCTGACCACCTTCCTCATCAACGGCGGGCTGTTCGTGCTGGTGGGGCTCCAGATCCCCCGGGTGGTACGCGAGGTCACCAGCCTGGCGCTGACCCGGGCGATCGTCATCGCGGCGGTGGTGGCCGTGGTGCTGGTGGTGGTCCGCATGCTCTGGCTGCACCTGACGGCCGGGGTGACGCGCCTGGTGGACCGGCGTCGGGTCGGCCGGGAACGGCGGGTCAACTGGCGGATCCGTACGGTGGCCGGCTGGGCCGGGTTCCGGGGTGCGGTCTCCCTGGCGGCGGCGCTGGCGGTTCCACTGAACGTCGACGGCCGACCGGTCCCGGAACGAGACCTGATCATCTTCTGCGTCGCCGCGGTCATCCTGTTGACCATGCTGGTCCAGGGCACCACCCTGCCGCTGCTGATGAGCTGGGCCAGGTTGACCCCGGATTCGGACCACGCCGACGAGAAACGGCAGGCGCAGAGCCACGCCATCCGGCAGACTCTGCACGCCCTGCCGGACATCGCCGACCGGGTCGGGGCCGACCCGGACACCGTGCGACGGATCCGCGACGAGTACGAGAACCACCTCGACCTGCTTGACGCCGACCCGCAGGACGACACGGCGGCGGCCCGGGAGACCGAGCGCCAGTTGCGCCTGGCCGTGCTCGATCACAAGCGACGCGAGATCATCCGACTGCGGGACCGCCGACAGATCGACGACGCCGTGCAGCGGGAGCTGGAGGCGCGGCTGGACGTCGAGGAGATCCGGCTGCTCGGACCCCGGAACCTGGAGTGAGGTCGCCCGGTCAGCTGTCGGCGGAGAGGCCACCCGGCAGCGCCAACGCGACCGTGAGGTCGAGCAGGCTGCGCGGGTCGGTGAGCCGGTCGCCGAAGAGCTGACGCAGCTGCCCCATCCGGTAGCGCACCGTCTGGGGATGCACGAACAGGTCGGCGGCGATGTCGTCGCGTCGCCCCTGGTGCAGCAACCAGGAGCGCAACGTCTCGGTGAGCCGTTCCGCGGTGGCCGCGGGCAGCTCCGCCAGCGGTTGCAGGACCCGGGCCCGCAGGTCCGCCAGGGCCTCGGCGTCGGCACTGAGCAGCAACTCGGCCAGGTGCCGCTCGGTGTCCAGGGGGTCACCGTCGGCGGGTGGGGCGATACCCAGACCGAGCACCCGTACCATCCGGCGGTAGGACGAACTAGCCTGCGCCCACGGGCGAGCCGGGCCGAGCACCGCGCGGCGGCCGTGCAGCACCCGGGCGAGTTGGCGGCGCCGGTCACCGTGCATGTTCGGCACCAGCAGCACGACGGTCTCCTCACCGGGCTCACCGGCGGGCAGATCCTCGCTGCTCTCCAGGGTGTGCTCGCCCAGCAGCGCCAGGGCGCCGCGCAGCTTCGCCTGCGGCAGCAGCACCACGGTGAGGGTCTCCGGGACCGGCCAGTTCGCCCGCTCGGCGCTGCGCAGCAGCACCTCCTCCGGCTCACCGGCGAGCAACTGCTGGGCCAGTCGTTCCAGGTTGCGGCGCTGGGCCCGGCCGGCGCTGGCCAACTCGTCGGCGTGCCCGGCCACGCTGGCCGCGGAGAGTTCGTCGATGTAGGCGAACATCAGCTCGGCGAACTCCGCGACCGTGGCCGCCGGCAGCCCGAGAGACACCGTGGCCGCGGCCATCTCCCGCCAGGAGACCCGGGCGCCGATGCGGTAGGCGGCCAGCAGGGCGTCCACACTGCGGCCGGAGCGGGCCTCACCGCTGCCGAGCGCGTACGCCGCCTCCAAGGCCGGCACCAGGGGAGTGCTGGCGACACTGGCGTGCGGACGTTCCAGCAGTTGCAGGAAGGTGCCCAGCGCGATCTGCACGGCGTTCTCGATCTTGTCCCGCATCTGACCGGTCAGGGTGCCGGAGTAGCTGGGCACCTCGGCCGTGATCGCGCTCACGGTCTGCGCGGCTACCGAGGGTAGCCGGTCGACCAGTTCGCGGGCGACCCGCCGCTCAAGCTCAAGGCGGGCCACCCGTTCGGTATTTCCGGAGTTCTCCGCCACGTTGTTCTCCCCGCACAAAAGGGATGGACTGCTTTACCTTCGCTGGCCAAGATTTTATGCCAGCGGGCCGCGAGGATCGTTATATGACCGCCACCGCTCCGCCACCGGGCACGAAGGGAACCTTCCGGCACCGCCTGATGCGGCTCGTCGAGACGGTGACCACCCCGGTACTGCCCGCGGACTACCTAGACATGGTCGCCCCGCTGCGGGCCGGCGCCGACCTGCGCGGGCGCATCGTCGAGGTCCGTCCGGAGACCCCGGACGCGGCGACCGTGGTGATCCAGCCCGGCCGCAGCTGGCGCGGCCACCAGCCTGGCCAGTACATCCGGCTCGGGGTCGACGTCGACGGGGTACGCCGCTGGCGAGCCTACTCGGTGACCTCCCCGCCCGGCGGACGGACCGACCCGATCTCGGTGACGGTCAAGGCCATCCCCGACGGGGTGGTCAGCAACTACCTGGTGCGACGGGTCCGCCCCGGCACCATCGTGCAGCTCGACCAGGCGACCGGTGACTTCGTCCTGCCCCAGTCGGCGCCGTCGCGGGTGTTGTTCCTCACCGCCGGCAGCGGCATCACCCCGGTCGCCGGGATGCTGCGCAGCGGCGCCCTCACCGGCAGCGACGTGGTGCTGATCCACTCCGCGCCGACCCCGGCCGACGTGGTGTTCGGCGGGGAGCTGCGGGAGTTGGCCGCCCAGGGTGTCATCCGGCTGGTGGAACGGCACACCGCCGTCGACGGCCTGCTGGACGTGGCCGAACTCGACACCCTGGTGCCGGACCACTGCGAACGCGAGACCTGGGCCTGTGGCCCGGTCGGTCTGCTGGACGCGGTCGAGCAGCACTGGGCCGCGCGGGGCGCCACCGACCGGCTGCACACCGAACGCTTCCGGCCTACCATCATCACCGCCGGTGACGGCGGCACGGTCACCTTCACCCGCTCGTCGGTCACCATCGAGGCCGACGGCGCCACGCCTCTGCTCGACGCCGGAGAAAATGCCGGCGTGTTGATGCCCTCGGGCTGCCGGATGGGTATCTGTTACGGCTGTGTGCTGCCGATGCGCCAAGGCGCGGTCCGTGACCTGCGTAACGGGCAGCTCACCACCGCCCTGCCGGGCGACGGCGTACGCGTGCAGACCTGCGTGTCGGCCGCGGCCGGCGCCTGTGAACTCGAAATTTGATCGGAGAACGTCGACGTGACCGTCATCCAGAAGAAAGCCGTCAACCCGATCGCGCACCTCAGCGCCGAGGACATCGAAACCCTCGGTAAGGAGCTCGACGCCATCCGGGAACGGGTGATCGCCGACCGGGGTGAGCGGGACGCCGCCTACATCCGCAAGGTCATCTCGACCCAGCGCAAGCTGGAGGTCGGCAGTCGGGTCGTGCTGCTGTTCTCGCTGTTCCCGCCGGCCTGGATCGTCGGCACCGCCGGGCTGTCGCTGGCGAAGATCCTGGAGAACATGGAGATCGGGCACAACATCCTGCACGGCCAGTGGGACTGGATGCGCGACCCGAAGATCCACTCGACGACCTGGGAGTGGGACCACGTCAGCCCCGCCGAGCAGTGGAAGCAGTCGCACAACGAACTGCACCACCGCTACACCAACGTCGTCGGCAAGGACAACGACCTCGGCTACGGCATCATGCGCGTCGACGAGGACCAGCCCTGGCACCCGGCGCACCTGGGTCAGCCGTTCTACAACTTCGTCAACGCCTGCTTCTTCGAGTACGGCATCGCCGCGTACGACCTGGAGCTGCGCGAGAAGCTCAAGGACGGCAGCTTCAAGAACGACCCGCAGTTCCGCGCCAACCTGAAGGCTACCGGCCGCAAACTGCGCCGCCAGGTGCTCAAGGACTACGTGCTCTTCCCGGTACTGTCCGGTCCGTCGTTCTTCCACACCATGGCCGCCAACTTCACCGCGAACCTGATCCGCAACCTGTGGAGCCACGCGGTGATCATGTGCGGGCACTTCCCCGAGGGAGTGGAGACCTTCGAGAAGACCTCGATCGAGGGTGAGAGCCGCGGCGAGTGGTACCTGCGGCAGATGCTCGGCTCGGCCAACATCAGCGGCAGCCGGCTGATGCACATCATGACCGGCAACCTGTCGTACCAGATCGAGCACCATCTCTTCCCGGACCTGCCCAGCAACCGCTACCAGGAGATCGCTCCCGAGGTGCGGGCCCTGTTCGACCGGTACGGGCTGAAGTACGTCACCGGCTCGCTGCCCCGCCAGGTCTTCTCCGCCTGGAAGAAGATCTTCCGGCTCTCCCTGCCGAACCGTCGTCAGCGCGGCGTCATCGAGGAGAACCCGACCCCGGCCCTCGTTCCCGCCGGCACCTGATCCCGGTACGCCCTGCGGTGGCGCGCCGCTCGGCCGGGTTGAACCCGGCTGGGCGCGCGACCACCGCAGCGCCGTCTGATCAGTGCCTACTCGGGTAGTTCTGCGCCGACTGGCGACCCCGTACGAAGGCCAGGACGATCACCGCGGCCAGCGCGATCAGCCCGATGATCACCAGCCAGCGGACGGCCTCCAGGACCAGGCCGAGCAGCAGGATGATTCCCCCGACCACCCCGACGACCCACAGCAGCGCACGCATTCCTTTACCTCCCGAACCCGCCGCCGGTGGATCCGGACGGCCTACCGGGTCAGCTACCCGGCAAAGGCCCAGCTCATGCCGAATGGCGGCGGTGGGCAGGGGAGCGCTGTCGCACTGACGGTCAGCGAGGCATCGACGCAACGCATATCCTGTCCGCCGATCCGCTCGCCGGAAGGGAAGCGATGCCGTCGCGGCAGGACCAGCTGCACTCGTACCAGTTCACCCTCCAGCGGGTGGTCGCCGCGCTGGTGATGCGGGAGACCGACCCCGCGCAGTCACCGTTTCGCCGGCTGGCCGGGGCGGGCCTGGCCAGTGTCCTGGTGGCCGTCATCGGGCTGGGCGGCTTCGCCCTCTACGGCCTGTTCACCGGTGGCGGCGCCACCTGGCGCGACACCGCGGCCGTCATCGTGGAGAAGGAGTCCGGGGCCCGGTTCGTCTACCGGGAGGACCGACTGCACCCGGTGCCCAACTACACCTCCGCCCTACTGGTCATCGGGGCCGAACAGCCGAAGACCGTGCTCGTGTCGCGGCGGGCCATCGACGGGGTACCCCGAGGTCTGCCCCTGGGCATCGCGGACGCCCCCGACTCGTTGCCGGCGGCCGACCGGCTCTCCACCGCGCCCTGGACGGTCTGCTCGACCGGCCCGCAGGCCGGGCGGCGCGATCCCCGGTCGGTGCTGCTGATCGGCACCGGCGACCCCGGCGGTCAGCCCCTGCGCGACGAGGCGCTGATCCTGCGGGACCCGGACGGTCGGCTGCACCTGGTGCGCCAACAGCGCCGGCACCTGATCCGTGACCCCGACCGGGTGCTGGCCGCCCTGGCCACGACCCGGGCCCGGGCCGTCCCGGTGGCCGCGGCCGTGCTCAACACCGTGCCCGTCGGGCTGGATCTGGCCCCCCTGAACCTGCCCGGCCTGGGGGAGCCCTCCGACCGGGTGGCCGACTCCCGGATCGGGGACGTCCTGCTGGTCAGCAACTCCGGCGGCGCACGACAGTACGCCGTGGTGCTGCGCGAAG
The DNA here is from genome assembly GCF_049844505.1 of Micromonospora sp. DT229. Classification (NCBI taxonomy): domain Bacteria; kingdom Bacillati; phylum Actinomycetota; class Actinomycetes; order Micromonosporales; family Micromonosporaceae; genus Micromonospora; species Micromonospora sp. DT229. Next base: position 25,761 of record NZ_JBNCLD010000024.1, read on the forward strand.
GACTCGCCGGGGTCACCGAGTTGCAGGCCGCCCTGCAACTGACCCGGACCGGCCAGCGGGCCCCGGAGCAGATCAGCCTGGGGCGGTTCGCCGCCCTGCCGAAGCTGCCCGATCTCGCGCCCACCGGCCCCGAGGCGCCCCCGAGCGCGCCGCCCCGACTGGCCGCCCCCGCCTCACCGGTGCTCTGCGCCATCGTCGGTACCGAGGCGGCCGGGGTGGACCTGCGCCTGGACGCCACAGTGCCGGACCTGACCGCCGCCACCCCCACCGTCGGGGCGACGGCCGGTCGGACGGTGGCCGATCATGTGCTGGTCGAGCCGGGGCGAGGGGCCCTGGTCGAGGCCGTGGCGGCCCCGGGAGCGTCCGGTGGGGCCCTCTGTGTGATCACCGACCTGGGGCGGCGCTATGTGCTCGCCGCCCCCGAGGTCGCCGCCATGCTCGGCTACGGGCAGACCCGTCCCGTCCGGCTACCGGCGGGCCTGGTCAGCCTGGTCCCGGCCGGGGCCAGCCTGGACCCACAGGCCGCCCGTCGGGCCGTTACCTCCTAGGCGGCCCGGCCGCCAGCCCGTGACCCGGCCATCTGCTCGGCGCACGCCAGCGCTCGGGCGGTGGCCTCGGCGGTGGCGGGCAGCAGTGGTGGGCGCGGCGCCGGTGACGGGATGCGCCCCTGGGCGTGCAACACCGCCTTGACCACGACCGGGTTGGGTTCGGCGAACAGCGCCGCCGAGAGGGTGGCGAGCCGGTGCCCGAGCGGCCGGGCGCGGGCGAGGTCCCCGTCGCGCCAGGCCGCGACCAGGGCGGCGTAGTCGGCGGTGGCCAGGTGCGCGGAGGCGAGGATGCCGCCGGCTGCACCGAGGGCCAGCAGCGGCGAGAGGTACGCGTCCTCGCCGCCGAGCACCGCGAAGTCCGGTGGCAGATCCGCGAACAGGGCGATGGTGTCCGCGTCGATGCCACCGACCGCGTGCTTGACCCCCACCACCTGAGGCAGGTCGGCGACGCGACGCAGCGCCCCGGCGGACAGGGCCTGCCCGGTGCGGTACGGCACGTGGTAGGCGACCAACGGCACCGGGGAGAGCTGCGCCAGCCGGACGAAGTGCGTCAGCACGGCCTCCTCGCCGGGGCGCAGGAACGGCGGCACCAGGCACAGCGCCGCCGTGACGCCGGGCCGCCCGGCCAGGGCACGCAGCTCCTCGGCGGTGTGCGCGCCGACCATGAACCCGGCGTGGTGCCGCCGACAGGCCGCCCCGACGATGTCGAGCACCGTCCGTTGCTCGGCGGCACTGAGTGCGTGCGGTTCGCCGGTTGTGCCGAGGGCCACCAGACCGTCGGCACCGTCGGCGAGCACCTGGTCGGCCAGGCGGGTCAGCGCCTCCTGGTCGATCTCGCCGCGCGTGTCGAAGGGCGTGATCAGCGGTACGTACAGTCCGGTCGGTGTCATGCCATCAGCCTGCGACCGCACAGGGTGAAGCACCAGTTCCGATTGTTCCAGCAATCCGTAAGCTGAGCTGATGCTTGACGTCCGTCGCCTGCGTCTGCTGCGCGACCTGGCCCGCCTCGGCACCATCGCCGCCGTCGCCGAGGCCCACACCTACTCACCGTCCGCGGTCTCCCAACAGTTGGCCGCGCTGCAACGGGAGACCGGCGTCGTGCTCCTGGAACGAGCCGGTCGAGGGGTACGCCTCACCGCCACCGCGACGGCACTGGTGCGGCACACCGAGGTGATCCTCGCCGGGCTGGAGGCCGCCGAGGCCACCCTGGCCGCCGCTCGGGGTGGACTGCTCGGCACGGTACGCATCGGGGCGTACCCCAGCGCGGTGCGTCCCCTGCTGCTGCCCGCCCTGGTCGAGCTGGCCCGCGAGCACCCCGGGTTGGATCTGCTGGTCACCGAGCTGGATCCGGTGGCGGTGCCGGCCGCGCTGCGTGAGCGTCGTCTGGACGTCGCCCTCGTGCACGACTACGACATCGTGCCGGTGCCGCCCGATCCGGCACTGGACTCGACCCCGCTGCTGGACGAGACGGTGTTCCTGGCCCTACCCGCCGCCCACCCGGTGCCCGCCGATCCGATGCGCGCGGTACGCGACGCCGACTGGATCATCGGCAGCCCGGGAACCCTCTGTCACGCGGTCACCCTGCACGCCTGTGAACTGGCCGGATTCCGCCCCACCGTCCGCCACCACGCCGACGACTTCACCGCCGTACTGGCCCTGGTCGCCGCCGGTCAAGGGGTCGGCCTGGTGCCCCAGTTGGCCGTCGAGGGACCACCCGCCGGCACCCGCCTGGTCCCCCTGACCATCCGCCGCCGCACCCGGGTCGCGTACCGACAGGGCTCCGCCGACCATCCCGCAGTACTCGCCAGCATCACCGCCCTGCGCGGCGCCGCCACCGATCTACCCGAAGCGCAGCCGCCCAGCTGAAGATCGCCACCCCAACACTGGCCGCACCAGTGCCCAACCCTTCGCCGCCTCAACGTTGATCAAGAGGTTTGCGTCACCAACAGCGAAGTCGACGACGCAAACCTCTTGATCAACACGGGCCGAAGGGGTCGCGGCGCCGGGGAGGGCATCAGCGTGGGCCGGGCCAGTGGTAGGTGAGGTCGGGCTCGTTCTCCTCGTTGCGGCTGCCGTCGTTGCTGTCTACCGGGCGGAAACCGTGTCGTTCGTAGAACGCTCGCGCCTCGGTGTTGCGGGCGAAGACGCGGAGGCTGAGCCCACCCGGGCCGGCCTGCTGCGCCTGGGCCAGCAGGGCGGTTCCGATGCCCTGCCGGCGGGCCTCGGGCCGCAGGTACAGGTGTTCCAGCAGGTCGCCGTCGAGGGCGGCGAAGCCGAGGATCTCGCCGGTCGTCGTGGACTCGGCCACCCAGGTGGTGCTGCCCGGCAACATCACCTGGGCGATCCACGCCCTGGTCTGCTCGTCGTCGTACAGTCGCGGAAGGTAGGGCATGGCGGCTGCCCGGGAGGCCAGGAACACCTCGGTGACGGCATCGGCGTCGCTGTCGAGGGCACGCCGGATCACGAAGGGGTCCGTCGCGCCCGATCGGGGGGTGTTCACGAGGCGGGGCGGGCGCCCCGGACGGCGTACCGGTGCATCGTCACGCCCTGGTCGAAGGAGGCCTGTTCCAGCAGGTCCAGCTGCAAAGGCTCGTCGTGGCTGTCGAACAGCGGGCGGCCGCTGCCGAGCACGACCGGATGGGTGAACAGCAGCAACTCGTCGAGCAGCCCGGCCCGCAGCAGTTGGGTGGCCAGGGTGGCCCCGCCGACCCCGATGACACCCTCGGTCTCGGCGCGAAGCTTCGCCAACTGGGCGATCGCGTCCTCCCCGCCGATGATCCGGGTGTTGTGCTCGGCGTGCTCGCGGGTACGCGACACCAGCACCTTGGGCGTCGAGGTCCAGATCTCGCCGTACTCGCGCAGGAAGTCCGGCAGCGAGTCGTCGTGGCGGGCGGCCGGCCAGAAGGCCTCCATCGTCTCGTAGATGGTGCGTCCCTCCACCGCCAGCGACATCGCCCTGGCTCGCTCGTTGAAGACCCGGTGCAGCGACTCGGTGATGCGCATCCAGTCGCCGCCGCCCGCCTCGCCCGGGGCGTACTCGATCCGCAGGTCGAGGGAGACGTTCATCCAGTACACGAACCGACCCGGCATCCTGGTCCTTCCGGCGACGACGACATGCTGCTGCCCGCCGACGACCGTAGTGGAATCGATCGGCCGATGGTTGCCCGAAACGCGATCAGCGCAACACGAGCAGATCGAGGGCGTCGATCACCGGTCCACCGTCCACCTGGGCGGCCCGGTGCAGTCGCCGCAACCCGGCGGCGTACGCCTGGTCGTCGATCAGTTGCAGCAGGGTGTGCGCCTCCCGCCGCAGGCCGGCTGCGGCCTCCCGCAGCGAGGCGGCGGTGAGTTGGGGTACCTGCTCGACGGCAACGGTGGCGAAGCCCGCCTCGGCGAAGGCGGCCTCGACCTCCGCGATGCTCGGATAGGTGTCGAGCACCCCGATGGCCTCCGGGAAGTAGCGGAACAGGCTGATGCCCTCGGGTCCAGGTCGAGCACCCGCATCCCCGGGTGGGGTCCAGGTGCCGGATCGTGGCGGCCCGCCAGGCGGCGAGACCGTATTCGGTGAGGTGCCGGTTGGCCTCGAAGGCCGCCGCGTCGGCCGCGTTGTATGCAATCCGCGCCATACCGACCAGTCAAGTACCGCAACCCACTCACCAGCAAGCAGTACATGGCACAGGTCACCGGGAACGACCGACGAGGTCAGGTCTGGTGGAGTCCCTGCTCGTACCAGGCGATCTTCTCCGCGACCCGGGCCTGCCAGAGCCGGAGCTGGTCGATCTGGGTCTCGACCGCGGCGGCGTGTTCGCGCAGCAGGGCTAGCCGGTCGGTAATGGTGTCGGGGTCGCGGCACAGTTCGCCGTAGCGGCGCAGCCGCTCGATGGGCATCCCCGCGTCCCGCAGGCACCGCAGAAAATCCAGGGTGGACAGGTCACTGTCGCGGTAGATCCGGTGTCCACCGGGGGTACGCGCCACCGGCGCCAGGATGCCCTCCCGCTCGTAGTACCGCAGGGTGTCGATGGAGAAGCCGCTGCGTCGGGCGGCCTCGGCGGGGGTGTACGTCGTCACCCGTGCGACCGTACCGCTTGACCTGGAGCGCACTCCAGGCTGAATCGTGGTCACATGACTTCGGCTCACCTCGATGAGACTCCACGGCCGCCCGTCTCCGCTCTCGTGCTCGGCGCGATGAACTTCGGCACCCTGGTGGACGAGAAGAATTCCTTCGCCCTGCTGGACCGGTTCGTGGAGGGCGGTGGCGAATGGATCGACACCGCCGACTGCTACACGTTCTGGCTGAGCCCGGACGGGCGGGGCGGGGACAGCGAGCGGGTCCTCGGCCGCTGGCTCGCCGCCCGCCCCGGCGTGCGGGAGCGGGTACGCATCGCGACCAAGGTAGGCGCGGAACCCCTGTGGCAGGGCTCCTGGCCGCAGCACCGGGCGGGGTTGAGTCGCCGGGCGATCAGCGAGGCCTTCGCCGGCAGCCTGGACCGGCTGGGTGTCGAGCAGGTCGACCTGCTCTGGCTGCACCAGGAGGACCGGGCCACCCCCATCGAGGAGAGTGTGGACGCGATCGCCGAGCAGGTCGCCGCCGGCACCGTACGCCGGGTGGGTGCCTCGAACCACCCGGCCTGGCGCATCGAACGGGCCCGGGCGTACGCGGCCACCCGGGGCACCCTGCCGATCGACGCCCTCCAACTGAACGCCACCTATCTGCGGGTACGTCCCGGCACCCGGCCGGACGGGGTGGTCCACCCGCACGGGGTGCTCAGCGACGAGCAGCTCGACTTCGCCCGCGCGCACCGGATGGAGGTCTGGGCCTACACGCCACTGCTCACCGGGGCGTACGACAACCCGGCCAAGCCGATCCCGCAGGTCTACGACCACCCGGGCAACACCCGCCGACTGGCGGCGCTTCAGGAGGTGGCCCGCGACACCGGCGCCACCCGCAGCCAGGTGGTGCTCGCCTGGCTGGTCAGCCAGGGCATCCGGCCCATCCTCGGCGGCAGCAGACTGCACCAGCTCGACGCCGCCCTGGAGGGGGTGGCGCTCACCCTCGACGAGGCGCACCTGGCCCGGCTGAACTCGGCGGACTGACCGCCCACCCCGGCCGACCCGGCCCTGGCCTGCGGCACCGGGCCGTGCCTCGGGCCAGGGCCGGGTCGGCCGCCCCCGTAGGGACCGGTCCCGCCGGTACGCCGACCTCCGCCGGCCGGACCGGTCAATGACGTCGCAGGCCGGACCGGTCAGCGAGTTCAGGCCGGTAGGGGCCGGTCGCGGCGGGCCTCGGCCAACAGGTCGGCCCACCAGCGCAGCTCGGCCAGGCTCGCGGTCAGACCCTGGGTGAGCTCCGGCTCCGGGGTGTAGCGGTCCCGGTCGTCGAGGAACTGCCACGGTGTACGCAGACCCGTCGCCCGGCGGGTGGTCACCACCCCCAGCTCGGCGAGCACCCCCCGCAGGTGCTCGATCGCCGCGTACCCGCCCTGCACGCCGTAGGCCACGACGGTCGCCGGCTTGAACCGCCACTCGCCGTAGTGCCAGTCGATGAGCCGTTTCAGGGCGGCGGGGTAGCTGTGGTTGTACTCCGGGGTGACGAAGACGAACCCGTCGGCCGCGGCTATCCGGTCGGCCACCTCGCTTCTCGGTCCACCACCGGGCCACAGCAGACTGTCGTCCGGCAGGGTGACCTCGGCCAGGTCGATCAGATCGACTGCGGCATCGTCGATCGCGGCGACCACCCAGCGGGCGATCGTCGGGGCCATCCGCTCCTTACGGACGCTGCCCGAGATCACGGCGATGCGTACCTCGGCGGACTGGCGGTGGTGTTCGGTCGGAACGCTCATGTCCACCACCCTGCAACCTCAACATATGTTGAAGTCAACCGGTCTGGTGCCTATCCTGCCGCTCATGACAGTTCTCCGGCAGCCCACCCTCAGCGTCAGCGAGGTCGCCGCCGACAGCGGTGTCGCGCCGTCGGCCGTGCGGTTCTACGAGAGCCACGGGATCGTCACCGCGGTACGCACCACCGGCAACCAACGTCGCTTCGACACCTCCGCCGCCTGCCGGATCCAGGTGGCCAAGCTCGCCCAACGGGTCGGCCTGAGCGTGCGGGAGATCGCCGAACTCTTCACCGACCTGCCGCCCGACCCGCAGCCGGAGGACTGGCAGCGGGTGGCGGGTCAGCTGGTGACCGAGGTCGAGCAGCGGGTACGCCACCTCAAGGCCCAACTCGCCGCGATGGAGAGCGGGGCCAAGCTGTGCGAGATCGGGCGGGCGGAACCGGCACGCTGACCGCCCGGGCTTGACTTCACCCTAGGTTGAAGGTCGATCGTCGGGGAATGGACGAGCAGCGAAGTGCCCAGACCCTGGCCGCCCTGGTCCAGACCGCCCAGGTGGTCGGTCTGGGCACCAGCACCCGCGAGGGGACCGAGCCCTTCCGCCTGGTCGAGCAGACCACCCACGCCCTCCTGCGGCGCGGCTTCCGGACCATCGCCCTGCTGGAGAACCCCCGGGTCGGCGACCGGTACGACCGGTTCATCCGAGGCGAACAGGTGGACCTGTCAGCGGCTCTGGCCCAGGCATGGGGCCCGTGGCGCACGATCGAGATGCGCGACGCCCTGGTCCGGCTCCGTCGGCACAACGCGGCCCACCCCCACGAGCGGGTACGCGTCGTCGCGGTCAACGCCCCGCGTGCCCTGCCCGCCGACTACGACCGGGTCGCGGAACTGCTCGCCCCGCTGGATGGGGCGACCGCCACCCGGGTCGGCGAACTTCTCGACATCATCCGGACCGCTCATGACAACGGCGAGCATGTCCAACGCCGACTTGGCACCCACCCCGGCGTACCGTTCGTGGAACTGGCCCGCAGCGCCCGCGACCTGGTCGCCGGGTTGGCCGGCGGCCCGGAACGCGACGAGGCGTTGCGACTTGTCGACGCGGTGGTCGACTTCCACGCCGACCCCGGCCGAGACACCGGACGGGGGGAACGTGACGCCGCCAGGCGACTGCTCGATCATCACCGGCGGACCGGTGACCGGGTCGTCTTCTGGGAGGGCAGCGCCCACGTCGCGGCGCACGGCGACACGGAGATGGGCGCACACCTGCGGGCGGCCCTGGGCGACGGGTACGCGAACGTCCACATCACCTTCGGCCGGGGTCGGACGCCGCGCACGGAGATCCCGCCGCCGGACCCGGCGTCGTTGGAGGCGCTGCTCGACGGTGCCGGTGAACGGGTCATCGACCTGCACGGCCAACCGCCCACCGAGCTCGCGCACCGGCTCGACCAGCCCTGGCGGACCCGCCTGATCTCCGGCCTCTACCAGGCGGAGCGCGACGAAGAGCACTACTACGAATTGCCGTCGCTGACCGAGAGTTTCGACGCGATCGCCTTCCTCCCGACGATCACCCCGATCCATCCGCTACCGACCGAACCGGACCGGGCCGAGGTGCGCTGACCGGTCACCGGTCCGGCCCAGGCCCGCGACCGGTGACCAGATCTGGTCGAGATCCGCGACCAGGCAGGCCAGGCAGGCCAGGTCGGGCAGGTCAGGTCGGGCAGGTCAGGTCGGGCAGGTCAGGTCGGGCAGGTCAGGTCGGGCTGGGCAGGGTCAGGCGGGGCGGCGCAGCACGCTCACGGCGAAGTCCGCGCCTTCGTGCCACGGGCGTAGGTCCCAGGTGGCGAAGCGGTGCTCACCGCGTAGCCCGGCGGCGGCCACATGGTCGTCGAAGTCGCGCAGCGGATAGCCCCGGTCGGTGCCGAAGCCGATCGCGATCACCCCGTCCGGGCGCAGGTGCGCGGCCACCCGACGCAGCACCGCCACCTCGGTGCCTGCGGCCACGAAGGTCATCACATTGCCGGCCAGCACGGCCGCGTCGAACGGCTCGGGCTCGCCGGCCGCCGCCAGATCCAGCTCCGCCAGGTCGGCCACCAGCCAGCGTGGCCCGGGATGGTCGGCGCGGGCGGCCTCGACCAGCACCGGGTCGGCGTCCAGCCCGACGACCGTGTGGCCCCGGGCGGCCAGTTCGGCGCCGACCCGGCCGGTGCCGCAGCCGGCATCGAGGATCCGCGAACGGGGCGGCACCAGCGCGTCGACCAGTCGGGCCTCACCGGCCAGGTCGGCCCCCTCGGCGGCCAGGTGCCGGAACCGGTCGACGTACCACTGGGAGTGTTCCGGCCCGGTGTCGGTGGCCCAGCGGGTCGGTCGGCCCGTGGCGGTGCTGTGCTCGCTCATCGGACCACCGTATCCAGCGCTGGTCAGGGCAGTCGGGCCACCGTCACGAACTCGTTGTAGGTGAACACCCGCCCGGCGGCCCGGGGGAACGGGAAGGAGTACTGCCGCTGCACGGTCAGGCCGAGGGCCCGGCAGTCCTCGGCCGCCTCGGCGAAACCGACGAACCGGACGTGCGAGGAGTCGCTGTCATAGCCCCGCTCCTGCGGGGTGATGAAGACCGCCCGGCCGCCGGAGCGGAGGAAGGGCAGGTAGGAGGCGACCACCTCGCGGGCCTGCTCGGCCGGCATGTGCTCCAGCAGGTGCGCGGCCAGCAGGGAGTCGAAGGTGCCCGGCCGGGCGTGTTCGGAGGCGAAAAACTCCTCCGTGGTGTACGCCTGAAGACCGAGCGCCCGGCTGTGCGCCACCGAGGTCGGATTGTGGTCCACCCCGACCGCGCCCTCGCCCAGGTTGATCAGGTTGCGGCCGAGCCCCGAGCCGACATCCAGGGTCCGGCCCAGTCGCAGCCGTCGCAGGTTCCACCGGTAGGGCGCCTGCACGTCCAGGACCTGCTTCCAGCGGGCGCCACTGAGCTGCTGCAACCGCTCGGTGTAGTCCGCACCCTCGGTGCCGGTGGGTCCCTGCCGCGACTGCTTCATCCGGGGCTCCTCTGCCTCGTGGTGCCACTCGACCCGCGGCGCCCCGGGCCCGAGGATCGACGTGGTCCATCGAAAATCTTCGACCGGTATGCGTCGATTCCTAGATTATCCCGTCGAGGCCGCTCACCCGCAGGGCGGCAGGGGTGTCACCGGAACCTACCGCCCTCGATGCGTGCCGCGGTTGCCGGGCTTCTATTCTGAAGCCCAGCGCTACCGGGAAGTGACACATGGTCGAACACGTCGGGTCACCGGTCGAGCCGGTGCCGACCCCGGCTGTCGACCGCGCACCACGAGATCACTCCGGGCTGGTCGCCCTGGCCCGGGCCACCCTGGAGGCCAACTGGGCCCAGGCGCACACCGTGCCCTCCCGGACCCTCTACCCGCACCAGTGGAGCTGGGATTCGGCCTTCATCGCGATCGGCTGGGCCCACCTCCGCCCGGAGCGCACCTGGTCGGAGCTGACCAGCCTGTTCGAGGCGCAGTGGCGCGACGGGCGGGTGCCCCACATCGTCTTCAACCCCGCGGTGTCGACCGGTACGCCGCCGAGACGGTGATCGCCGGTGACGTCGTCCTGGACCGCTGCCGCGCGCAGGCCGAGCAGATGATTCCCGAGGTGCTGGTGCGGCACCAGCCGGTCGCCTCCGACCTGCGGCTGGTGGTGTCCGCGCTGCGGATCGCCGCCGCCCTGGAACGGATGGGTGACCTGGCCGTGCACATCGCGAAGGTGGTCCTGATGCGCCATCCGGTGGGTGTGGTGCCGCAGCCGGCGGTGCCGGTGCCGGCCCAGCTGGCGGACGCGGTGACCCGGATGGCCGACAAGACGACCGTGCTGCTGGCCACCCGCGACCGGCTGGACGCGATGCAGTTCGGGCTCGACGACGACGAGGTCGACGCCGCGCAGGAACGCCTGCTGTCGATGCTGGTCTCCGGTTGGCCCTACGGGGTGGAGTCGGCGATCGACCTGGCCCTCGTCGGCCGCTACCACGAGCGGTACGCCGACCAGGCGGTGAACGTCGCCCGTCAGGTCGTCAACCTGGACGCCGGGACCCTACGGCGCTGAACCGGCCCTGGAGGCTGGGACCCCTCCGACGCTGAGATCGGCCCCCGCTGCCGGGCCTGATCCGGACATCCGGCGCCGGGTGCGCCGGAACGTCGTATCCCGTCGCCGGTAGGTCATCACCGGGGACGCCGAGTTCATTCTTCGTTCACCTGGTTCCGGGAGTCCGGCTACCTGGGCCTGGCACCTTGACTCGCGTACGGCCCGGACGGGCTGATGCACCCCGATCGAGAGGCTTACCTGGTGAACCGCAACGTGCTTTCGCGGCGCGTCCTCGCTGGCGTCGCGCTTGCCGCGCTCGCGCTTACCGGCTGCGCAAGCAACGACAACAGTACGGAGCCCAGCAGCAACGGCGGCGACGGCGTTTACGCGAACCTGTCCGGCGAGTTGAAGGCCTCCGGCGCGAGCTTCCCGGACGCCTACTACCAAGAGGTCGTCGAGGCCTTCAAGGATGTGGCCGGCAAGGTGACGGTCACCTACAACGCGACCGGCTCGGGCACCGGCAAGAAGCAGTTCGGTGAGGGTCTGGTCGACTTCGCCGGCACGGACAGCCTGGTCAAGGAGACCGACGGCGTGGCGCCGGGCTCCTTCCTCTACATCCCGACGGTGGCGGCGCCGATCACGGTCTCCTACAACCTCCAGGGCGTGGAGAAGCTCCAGCTCAGCCCGGAGACCCTCGCCAAGATCTTCCAGACCGACATCAGGACCTGGGACGATGCCGCGATCAGGGCGGACAACCCGGGTGTGGAACTGCCCAACACCCCGATCGTCGTCGCGCACCGCTCGGACGGCTCGGGTACCACCAGCAACTTCACCAAGTACCTCGAGGCCGCCGCGGCGGGCACCTGGAAGCTCGGCAGCGGTGACACCGTGAACTGGCCGGCCAACACCCAGGGCGGCGAGAAGAACACCGGTGTCGCGCAGATCGTGCAGCAGACCAACGGTGCCGTGGGCTACGTGGACCTCAGCGACGCCAAGGCCACCGGCCTGAAGTTCGCCGCCATCAAGAACAAGGACGGCCAGTTCGTCGAGCCGACCCTGGAGGGCACCACCGCCGGTCTGGAGGGCGCCGAGATCGCCGAGGACCTGAGCTACAACCCGCTCAACGCAGCCGGTGCCACCGCGTACCCGATCACCGCGCCGACCTTCATCATCGTGCAGACCTCCTACGGCGACGCCGCCAAGGCCGACCTGGTCAAGGGCTTCCTCACCTACCTGCTCAACGACGGCCAGGAGCTGGCCAAGGAGATCGACTTCGCGCCGCTGCCGGCCTCCCTCAAGGAGAAGGCGCTGGCCCAGGTCGACAAGATCCAGAGCTGATCGAGACCAAGATCGCAAAGGGCGTCCGGGCGGGGACGGGATCACCTGGATCCCGTCCCCAGCGGGGTACCCGAGCTGGAGTGAAGATGACCTTGACGAACAAGACCCCCGTCTCCCGGTCGACGCCGGCCCACCGCGGCGGCGGCGCCCTCGGCGACCGCCTCTTCTCCTGGTGGACCCTCGGCACCGGCCTGCTGGTGTTGGCGATCCTCGGGCTGATCCTGATCACCACCGTCCGCGAGGCCTGGCCGGCCTTCGACACGATGGGCCTGCGCTTCCTCACCGAGCGGACCTGGGATCCGAATCCGGCAGCCGGCGACGCCATCTTCGGCGCGCTGTCGTTCGCGTACGGCACGGCAGTCTCGTCGCTGATCGCCCTGCTGTTCGCCGTGCCGGTCTCGGTCGGCATCGCGCTGTTTCTCACCGAGTTGGCACCGCGTCGGCTGCGCGGACCGGCGGTCACCGTGATCGACCTGCTGGCCGCCGTGCCCTCGGTGGTGTTCGGCCTGTGGGGCATCCTGGTCGTCGCCCCCGCCATGGTGCCGGTCTACCAGTGGGCCCACCAGGTCTTCGGTGGCGTTCCGGTGCTGGGCAGCATCTTCGGCCCGGTCAGCAGCGGTCGCAACTTCATGACGGCCGGCCTCATCCTGGCGATCATGGTCACGCCGATCATCACCTCGATCACCCGCGAGGTGTTCAGCACGGTGCCCCGGGCGGACAAGGACGCCGCCCTCGCCCTCGGCGCCACCCGCTGGGAGATGATCCGGGGCGCGGTGTTCCCGCACAGCTTCGGCGGTGTCGTCGGCGCGGTGATGCTCGGCCTGGGCCGGGCGATGGGGGAGACGATCGCGGTGGCCCTGGTCATCGGCGGTGCCACGAACATCTCCGCCAACCTGTTCGCCCCCGGCAACTCGATGGCCGCCGTCATCGTGCAGCAGTTCGGGGAATCCACCGGCACCTTCACCGCCGCCCTGATCGGTCTCGGGGTGGTGCTGTTCGCGATGACGGTACTGATCAACGTGCTCGCCCGTACGGTCGTCCGTCGGGCCGAGGCCCGGATGAAGGGAAGCGTCGCGTGAGCGTCACCGCACCACCGGCCACCCGCCCGGCAACCAGCGGACCCGACCTGACCCGGGCCGCCTTGTCGGGTCGCCGCCGCTTCACCAACCACCTCGCCACGGCCGTCATCTGGGGCGCCGTGCTGCTCGCCGTCATCCCGCTGGCCCTGGTGACCTACACGGTCGTCAGCAAGGGGGCGGGGGTGATGAGCCTGTCCTTCCTCACCGAGGACATCCCGAACTCCTACCGCCGGGTAGGCGGTGGGATGGCGCCGGCCATCGTCGGCACCCTGCTCATCACGGGTGCCGCCGCGCTGATGGCGATCCCGTTGGGGGTCTTCGGGGCGATCTATCTCAACGAGTACGGCAAGCAGCGGCCACTGGCCCGGGTGATCCGGCTGATGGCCGACGTGATGACCGGTGTCCCGTCGATCGTGATGGGGCTTTTCGTCTATCTCAGCTGGGTGCTGCTCGTCGGCCAGCAGACCGGATTCGCCGGCGCGCTGGCCCTGGCCTGTCTGATGCTGCCGGTGGTCATCCGCAGCAGCGAGGAGATGCTCCGGCTGGTCCCCGACGAGTTGCGCCAGGCCAGCATGGCCCTGGGTGCGCGCAAGTGGAAGACCACCCTGACGGTGGTGCTGCCGGCGGCGATCTCCGGCATCACCAGCGGGTCCCTGCTGGCCGTGGCCCGCGCGGCCGGCGAGACCGCGCCGATCATCATCGTCACCGGCATCGTCTTCACCCCCAACTGGAATCTCTTCGACGGCTCCAACACCGCCCTGCCGGCGCAGATCTTCCGCAACGCCAGCACCTCGTTCCCGGCCGCCCAGGATCGGGCCTGGGGCGCGGCCCTGACCCTCATCGTGATCGTGCTCAGCTTCACGATCATCGCTCGTCTCATCTCCAGCCGGTTCGCCATCAAGGAGCGCTGACATGGCCAGCTACGACACCACCCTGACCACCCGTCCACCCGTAGCGGTGCACGCCGCGGGCAGCACCGTCACCGAGCCCACCGAGGCGCCGGTGATGCAGCTGCGCGACGTCAGCGTCTACTACGGCAGCTACGAGGCGGTTCGCGGCACCACCATGCCGATCCGGCAGAACCAGGTGACCGCGATGATCGGGCCGTCGGGCTGTGGCAAGTCCACGATGCTGCGGGCGCTCAACCGGATGAACGACCCCATTCCCGGTGCCCGGGTCAGCGGCGAGGTCTCCTTCCACGGCCAGGACCTGTACGCCCGCGACGTCGACCCGATCCAGGTCCGCCGCCGCATCGGCATGGTGTTCCAGAAGCCCAACCCGTTCCCGAAGTCCATCTTCGACAATGTCGCCTACGGGCTGCGGATCAACGGCCTCAAGGGCCGCCTGGACGACCATGTCGAGGAGGCGCTGACCAAGGCCGCCCTTTTCGACGAGGTCAAGGACAAGCTGCGCAAGAGCGCCCTGGCCCTGTCCGGTGGTCAGCAGCAGCGGCTGTGCATCGCCCGGACCATCGCCGTCAAGCCCGAGGTGATCCTCATGGACGAGCCCTGCTCGGCGCTCGACCCGATCGCCACGGCGAAGATCGAGGACCTGATGACCGAGCTGACCAGCGACTACACCATCGTGATCGTCACCCACAACATGCAGCAGGCGGCCCGGGTCAGCCACTACACCGCCTTCTTCACCGCCGAGGTGGACGACCAGCAGGTGCGGCACGGCCGGCTGGTGGAGTACAGCCAGACCGGCAAGCTGTTCACCAACCCCGCGGACAAGCGTACGGAGGACTACATCACCGGTCGCTTCGGCTGAGTGACCGTCAGCGCGATGGCGGGACCGACCCGGGTGTTGAAGACCCACCATGACTACCCGGGGCGGGGTCTTCCTTCGCCCGGGTACCCGGGCGGCCGGAGGCGCCCCGCGAGCGGTGCTACCGGGTGGACCGGGATCGGGCCGCCGACTGGCACGCGGCCCGCCGGTCACGCCTGGCCGAACAGCGGCCGTTCCCCGAGGAACGGCCGTCGTTTAGCCGGACCGGGCGGGGGTAACCAGCGCCGCGCTTGACGAGGGAGGGTGCCGTGCGGTTTCCCCTGTTCGTCGACGCGGTGTCGCGTCGGTCCGGGCTGTCGACGGACCTGTCCGCCGCGGTGGCCCGTGCGGTGCTGGGCACCCTGGCGGAACGGATGACCGGCCAGCCGACGACCGATCCCACCGGGTACCTGCCGCAGGAGTTGAGCGGGCCCTCCGGTGAACTGCTCACCGACGGGCCGGGGGACTTCCTGCGCCGGGTCGGGGCCCGGGCCGGAGTGGACGAGCAGACGGCGGGCCTGGGTGCGGCGGCGGTCTTCGCGACCCTGCGCGAGGCCGTCACCGTCAACGAGTTCCGGGCTCTGGTGGCCGGGCTGCCCACGGCCCCCGACGGCACCGTGGATCCGGTCGCCGGGCCGGACGAGACCTGGCCCTGAGCGGCCGGCGGCCAGAAGTCCCGTCGCGCACGCCTCCCTGCCGCCGGGAGGGTGGGCCACGGCCGGTAGGCTGCCCGCCGTGGCAGGTCTGTTGAGGAGTATGGCGGCTCGTGTCGGCGTGGTGATCCCGACGCCCCGGCGTTCCGGGCCGACCCCGGCCAAGGTCGCGCGGCCCCGTCAGGTGACCGCGCTGCAACGCCGTCAACTGTCCTACGCCCCGGAACCCGACGGCCAGGCCGACCCGGGTGAGATCGTCTGGACCTGGGTGTCCTACGAGGACGATCCTCGTCAGGGCAAGGACCGGCCGGTGCTGGTGGTGGGCCGCCACAGCAAGACCCTGTTCGGGCTGATGCTCTCCAGCCGGGATCGCGACGGCGAACGGCACTGGCTGGCCCTCGGGCCGGGGGAGTGGGATCGGGACAACCGACCCAGTTGGGTGCGGCTGGACCGGGTGCTGACCATGCGGGAGGACGGCATCCGACGCGAGGGCGCGGTGCTGGACCGGGCCCGTTTCGACCGGGTCGGCGCCGCCCTGCGCAACGGCTACGGCTGGCACTGACTCCCTGCGCGCCGACTGCGCCGGCACCTGGGCGCCGCGGTCAGCACTCGGCCAGGTGCGGTGTGTCGCGTAGCGCCCGGCGGGAGCGGGCCGCCCCCAGGCTCTTGGCTTCGTACATCGCCGCGTCGGCGCGGTCCAGGGCCTCGGTGAGCTGGGTCCCGTGTACCGGTGCCAGCCCGACCGAGGCGGTCACCCGGACGGTGGTGGGGCCAAGACAGATCGGTGCGGCGAGCATGTCGTACAGGCGCCCGGTGGCGTGGTCGATCCATCGGTGGTCGACCGTCGGAGTGGCCAGCAGACCCGCGAACTCGTCACCGCCGAGCCGGGCCACCAGATTGTCTCCGGCGAAGGTGGCCAACCGCTCGGCGACACTGATCAGGACCTTGTCTCCGGCGGCGTGGCCGTACCGGTCGTTGATCTGCTTGAAGTCGTCCAGGTCGAGGATCACGGCTACCAGGGGTCGGCCTGCGGCGTCGGTGAGCAGCGCCGTCGCGAGCCGGTAGAAGGCGCGCCGGTTGGGTAGGCCGGTCAACGGATCGTGGCTGGCGGCGTGCCGCTCGGCGGCGAGTTCAGCCTGAAGGTGGCCGATCTCGGCCTCGGCACGTACGGCTCGGCGACCCATCTGCCATGAGGAGAGCAGGGCACCCACCGCACAGATGCCGGAGGCGACCGTCAGCGGATCCGGCACAAGATCCTCCCCTCGCCGTCACACGCGCCCACCCTTGGCCGACGAGCGTCGCCAAACATGTTCGTTTCCCCTGGTGGAAACCAGGTTTACGTAACAGATTGTGAGCGGATGGGCACCACACACATGCGCTATCATGCTCGCTGTCCATTGCAGATGCAATAGCAGATGCACGTGCAAATGAACGAGAAACCACATCCTCGTGCCGCTACCGCTCCTCCCACGGCGTCGGCGCCTACCGGAGAGAACAGACGCCCCCATGCAACAGCCGCCCAACGGTGTTCCCGCCAACGAGTTGCCTCCCCTCGCCTGGCTGAAGAGCCGTCGCAGCAATCCCAGTGGGAACTGCGTCGAGCTGGCCCAGTTGCCCGGGGGAGCGGGCATCGCGATGCGCAACTCCCGGCACCCCGAGGGGCCGGCACTGATCTACACGGTCGACGAGATCGCGGCCTTCGTGCGCGGTGCCCGCGATGGAGACTTCGATCATCTGATCGGCTGACCCGGGATCCCACCGACGGGATTTGTTGTGCACGGGGATGGATGTTCAACTCACTGAAGGTTCATGGCATGCTTACACGTCGGTCGGGCCGGTCCACCGGCACGATCGACGACGGCATGCGGAGGGCGGCAGGTGACCATGGTTTCCGCCGAGGAGGGCGCGGCGGTAGGCCCGACCGTGCTGCGGATGCTGCTGGGCGCACAGCTGCGGCGGCTGCGGGAGTCGCGCGGGGTCAGCCGGGAGAGCGCCGGCTGGGAGATCCGTTCCTCCGAGTCGAAGATCAGTCGGATGGAGCTGGGCCGGGTCGGCTTCAAGGAGCGCGACGTCGCCGACCTGCTGACCCTCTACGGGGTCACCGACGACCAGGAACGCGCCGCCCTGCTCAAACTGGCCCGGGACGCCAACAACCCAGGGTGGTGGCACCGGTACGGCGACGTGCTGCCCTCGTGGTTCCAGTCGTATCTCGGCCTGGAGGCGGCGGCGGCACTCATCCGCAGCTACGAGGTCCAGTTCGTCCCGGGGCTGTTGCAGACCCGGGAGTACGCCCGCGCCGTGGTGCGGCTCGGCCACGCATCGGCCGAGCCGGCGGAGATCGAGCGCCGGGTGGACCTGCGGATGCACCGTCAGGAGTTGTTGCGTCGACCGCGTCCGCCCCGGCTGTGGGCGGTGGTCGACGAGGCCGCGCTGCGCCGGCCGATCGGCGGACCGAAGGTGATGCGGGGTCAGTTGCAGGCGATGCTCGAGGCCACCCGCACCCCGAACGTCCGGTTGCAGGTCGTGCCCTTCACCGCCGGTGGACATGCCGCCGCCGGGGGCGCCTTCACCATTCTGCGGTTCGGCGACCAGGACCTGCCCGACATCGTCTACATCGAACAGTTGACCAGCGCGCTCTACCTGGACAAGCGGGAAGACCTGGACTTCTACGCGGTGGCCATGGAGCGCCTCTGCGTGGAGGCCGAGCCGCCGGAGCGTACTCCGGAGATCCTGGAAAGGATCATCGCGGAGTTCGCCGACGACTGATCCGTCGCTGACCGTCCTACCGTCACTTTCCGTCATTCCATTGACACATCGGGGTGCTGTTCACCTCCCGCCTGTCCTACGCCTTCACCGATCCCTTCGCCACGCAGTTCCTCACCGGTGTGGCGCAGGCGGCCGAGCGTCACGACAGCAGCCTGTTGCTGGTGCCGCTGCCCGCCGACGCGGCCGGTGCCCGCAAGGCCGTGGAGAACGCCGCCGTCGACGGGTTCTGCGTCTACTGCGGCGGCGACGAGGAGGGGGAGATCGTCGACACGATCCGTAACCGCGGACTGCCCTTCGTCACGACCTCGGCACGCCCCCGGGCGGAGGACCGGTGGGTGGGCATCGACGAGCGGGCCGCCGCCCGGTCGGTGGCCGAGCATCTGACCGGGTTCGGCCACCGGCGGGTCGCCCTGCTCGCCGAGAGCGTGCTGCCCGACGCCGCGCCCGGGCGGGTCCGGGTCCGCGACGTGGCCGACGTGCCGCACCCCACCACCCGGGAACGCCTCGCCGGTTTCGCCGACGCCCTCGCGGCGGTCGGAGTCGACTGGCCGCAGCTGACGATCCTCTCGGCGGCCGACAACGGCCGCCCCGCCGGTGCCGCCGCCGTGCGCGCGCCGGATGCCCTGTCCGAGCCGATCACCGCCGTGCTGGCCTGCGCCGACGTGCTCGCCCTCGGCGCCCTCGACACGTTGCGCGACGCCGGCCGACACCTCTCGGTCACCGGCTTCGTCTTCGCCATCGACGCGGTCACCCGACACGTCAGTTCCGCTCGGCCGGACGCGCCGATCGTTGCCGATCCGACGCGAACCCCGCGCCTGAGCGGTGCCCGCCACTTCGCCGCCGTGACCCTGCGGCGACTGGCCGACCAGATCCAGCCCGCCCCGCGGACCGCCACCCCGTACTGCACCCGGTAACGGCGGACACCGCAAGGAACTGCGGCCCGGCGCGCACCACCCGCACCGCCGGGTGGTGCGCGCACCGACCGACCAGGCAGACTGGGCGCTGATGTCCCCCTTCACCCCCCACCTGCGCCTGCACGACCGGTACGTGGTGCGCGAGCGCATCGGCCTCGGCGGCATGTCCGAGGTGTGGCGTGCCGAGGATGAGGTCCTCGGCCGCCCGGTGGCGGTGAAGGTGCTGGCCGCCGGCTTCGCCGCCGACCCCGATCTGCGGGCCGCCATCCGCCGCGAGGCCCGCGCCGCGGCCCGGCTGGCCCACCCCCACGTGACCCAGGTGTACGACTACGGTGAGGCCACCCTGGACGGCAGGGTCGTGCCGTACCTGGTGATGGAGCTGGTCGAGGGGCACAACCTGGCCGACCGGCTGGCCGACGGGCCGCTGCCCTGGCCGGCGGCGCTGCGAATGGCCGCCCAGGTCGCCGCCGCCCTGGCCGCCGCCCACCGGATCGGGGTGGTGCACCGCGACATCAAACCCGCGAACGTCATGCTCACCGACACCGGCGCCAAGGTGCTGGACTTCGGCATCGCCGCGCTGGCCGGGCCGCCGTCCCCCGCAGGGGCCGTCGGCGAACCCATGATGGGTACCCCCGCGTACACCGCCCCCGAGCGGCTGCGGGCCGCCGCACCGGATCCGGCCAGCGACGTGTACGCCCTGGGGGTACTCCTCTACCGCGCGCTCACCGGAGCGGTGCCGCTGCCGGTGGGTAGCTGGGAGGACGCCCTGGTGGTGCACGCCAACCGGCGACCGGTGCCGCCGCTGCGGGTGGTCGGGCTGCCCGCCGACTCCGCCGCCCTGGTGCTGGCCTGCCTGGACCCGGAACCCGGGCGGCGACCCACGGCCGGGCAACTCGCCGCCCGATGGCACACCGCCGCCGCGGGCGCGGCCAGCCCCGCCACAGCCGTACTGCCGATCATCACCGGCCACGACGAGCCGGTCACCGCCCCGGCGGGAGCAGCGAGCCATCCGCCGACCCTGGTCGACCGTGCCGAGGCCTGGTCCGCCCGCCCGACCCCGGGGCCACTGTCCCCTGTGGATCGGCTTGGCGGCCCACCACCTGCCGCCCTGCGAACGGTCTCCGGCCAGCGCCGCCGCCCGCCGATCGGGGCGGTGCTCGCCGCCCTGGTCGTCCTGGTGGGGCTGGGGGTGCTGCTGGTCCCCGACGGCACCGACGAGGGAAGCCCTGCGGCTGCGCCGCCCAGTGCCCCGGCCGCCGCCCCCACCTCGGCCGCACCCGCGACGAAGCGCCCCAGCCCGTCACCGGCACCCTCCGACCCGGTCAGCCTGCGGGAGTTCGCCACCGAGTTCATCGCGCTGCTCACCGAGGCGCAGCTCACCGACGGTCTCGACGGCAAGGTGGCCGACCGCCTCCGCAAGGACCTGGCCAAGCTCGCCGCCGGCAAGGCCGAGGACCGGCAGAAGCGGATCGACGACCTGCGAAAGCGCCTCGCCAAGGAGTCCGATCGGGGCCGGATGCCGGCCGACTTCGCCGACCGCATGGACGACCTGCTCGACCGGGTCGAGGACAACCTGCCCCGCGACTGACCCAGGTCAGGTCAGGAGCACCCGGGCGTACTCCCCGGGATCGCTGCTGGCCCGGGCCAGCACCGTACCGTCCGGCGCCCACACCGCCGAACGGCCGGCGGTCTCCCGGTAACCGCCGCCGGTCGGGCCGGCGAAGCTGGCCACCGCCACATGCACCCGGTGGGTGGTGGCCGTGCGCAGGGCCCGCTGGTCGGGCACGGCCACATCGGCCGCCGACTCCAGCACGGCGGCCAGGTAGACGTCGACCCCCAGGGCACAGGTGCGGGCGGCGTGTTCGGCCACCCCGGTGTCCTTGCAGATCGCCAGCCCCAGCCGCCAGCCGTCCACGGTCAGCACCACCGGCTCCGCACCGGGCAGGAACCGGCGGGGCTCGTACCCACCGAGCCACATCTTGCGGTACGCCACCCGGGCCCCGGTGCCGTCGACCGCGAGGAGGGCGATGTGGTCGCCGGCCACCGGCGCGCCGACCAGGGCCAGTGACCCGGCCGCCGCGCAGGCCTCGACCAGGGGTGCCAGCCGGGGATCAGCCGGATCGACCGGGGCGGCGTCCAGTTCGTATCCGGTCAGGGACAGTTCCGGAAAGACCACCACCCGGGCCGCCGCCGCATCGACCAGGGCCGCGTGGGCGGCCACGTTGGCACCGAGGTCGTACGCCCGACACCGGGGTTGGGCCACCGCGAGCCGCAGGGGGTCACGGCCGAGTTGATTCTCCACTGTCGCCCACCCTAGGTTCTGCCCTCATGCCGAGTCGATACCCACACAGCGCCATCCGACGATGGTTCGTAGGGTGGTACAGGTGATTCACATTCCGCGTGCCTCGTCCCCTGTCGGCGTCGTCAGTCAGTCCGCGCCGCCCGAGGACGGGCTGGTCGGCTTCGTCACCGACCTGGTGGAGCGTCTGGGCGGACCGGGCGCGGGCCTGGCCGTGGCGCTGGAGAACCTGTTCCCGCCCATTCCCAGCGAGGTGATCCTGCCGCTGGCCGGGTTCGTCGCGGCTCAGGGCCGGATGAGCGTGGTCGGTGCGATCTTCTGGACCACCCTCGGCTCCGTGCTGGGGGCGCTGGCCCTCTACTGGATCGGCGCCAAGCTGGGCCGGGAGCGGGTCCGCGCGATCGCCGCCAAGCTGCCGCTGGTGAAGCTCAGCGACATCGACCGCACCGAGGAGTGGTTCCTCCGACACGGGGTGAAGGCGGTCTTCTTCGGCCGGATGATCCCGATCTTCAGGAGCATGATCTCCATCCCGGCCGGTGTGGAGCGGATGCCGCTGCTCACCTTTGTGGTCTACACCACCCTGGGCAGCCTGATCTGGAACACCACCTTCGTGTTGGCCGGATACCTGCTCGGGGACAACTGGCACCTGGTCGAGTCGTACGCCGGCATCCTGCAGAACCTGGTCATCGTCGCCTGCGTACTCGGGTTGGGGTGGTTCGTCGTGACCCGGCTGCGCCGCTCGCGCCGGGCCGGCGGTCTGCGGTCCAACGACAGCGGTGCCGGGCTCACCGACGCGGAACCGGCCAGCGTCCCCGACCCGCACGGGCGCGGCACCATCTACCGCAGCGCCTGGGCCCAGGACCACCGACTGGACCGGGAACCACCCCGCTGACCGGTGCCGTCGGCCCCAGCAGCCGTGGCAGTGGAGCTGGCCGACACTCCGGATGCGAAACAGCTCCACTGCCACAGCTCCTGTCCGGCGGCCTCCGTGGGGGTGCTGGTGCGGCAGACTGGGTCGATGGAGGGTGGAGCGGGCTGGGCGGACGGGGTCGGGGTGGTCGAGTTGCCCGGCGGGGTGCGGGTACGCGGGCGACGGATCGCCGATCCCGCCTCCCCGGCCGACTTCAGTCTGCTGTTGGCACCCGGGCCGGCTCCGGCCTGGGCGCACCGGCGGGTGCGGTGGCCGGACTTCTGGGTGCCGACGGACCGGGCCGACACACTGGACGCTCTGCGGGAGGCGTTGCGGCGCGGGTACGCCGGCCAGCGGGTGGAGGTGGCCTGCCGGGGCGGCACCGGGCGTACCGGCACCGCCCTGGCGGCGTTGGCGATCCTCGACGGGCTGCCCGCCGAACAGGCGGTCACCTGGGTCCGGGCCGCCTATCGCCCCAAAGCGGTGGAGACCCCGTGGCAGCGTCGCTGGCTGCGCCGACTGCCCGAACACCTGAGGCACCCGGCATGAGGTGACCCACGGGCTGCGGTCACCTGGTGACCGGTAGGACCAGGGCCGGCGGCCCGGGGGACGGGAAACCTCACCCCCGGGCCGTTCTGGTCTGTCGGGATCAGCGCGCCAGGCAGGGGCGAGCCAGGTTGACCAGGTCACCCGGACGGTCGCCGTTGACCCGGCCGATCGCGGTGGCGATCCGGTTGATGGCGGCCACCCGCCGGTCCTCCAGCGGGCCGATCACGGCGTTGCGCACGAAGTTCGGGCCACCTTCGGGCCGCACCGCCAACTGCGCCAGCCGGGCGTCGGCCTCGGCGATCTGCTTGTCCAGGTTGGCCAGTTCACGTTCGACCTCGGCGGCGGCCTGGGCGGGTACGGCCGGCAGCCGGTCGCCGACGCTCGGGCAACTCACCTTCTGGGCGACTCCGACTCCACCGTTGCCGGCGTTGCCGTTGCCCGCGTTGCCGTTGCCCGCGTTGCCGGGGTTGCCGTTGAGGGCGCTGGGGGTGCCCGGGGGGTTGAGGCCGCAGGTGGCCAGGCTGGCCAGGTCGGGCCGCTGTCCACCCACCCGGTTGATGTTGATGCCGATCCGGTCGAGGGCGGCTACCCGCTTGCTGGCCAGGGGGCCGAGGATGGCGTTGGAGACGAAGTTGGCGCCGCCCTGGGGGTTGGCCGCCTGCTGGGCGAGACGGGCGTTGGCCTCCTCGATCTGCTTGTCGAGGTTGGCCAGTTCCTGCTCGACTCCGGCGACCGCGGCGGCGGGCACGGAATCGAGCTTGTCTCGTACCGTCGGGCAGTTCGCCGTCTGCGCGGCGGTCCTGGCGCTGTCATCGGCCGAGGCCAGCGTCAGACCGGCCCCGAGCAGGGTCACCGCGAGCAGGCCGACCCCGCCGACCTTCAAGGCCGCGTGCTTCTGGTGCCGTAGCGTACGCCTGACCATGCATCTCTCCTCATGATTGACCGGCCGGAGGGGTCGACGAAGGTCGTCCCGCCGGCTGATGCGACGTGGCTTCCCCGGGGGCGGTCCGACGGCGGCGGTCGGCCCGCCTGCGCGTCGTGCTCCCCGGGTGGGACCGGACGTGTTTCGGGAGCGCTCCCGTGACAGGTCCGGGGTGACTGTGGTTCGCCGGTGAGTACGGCAGGGTCGATCGATCAGTTCAACGGTCTCGCCGGGTGTGCGGGCCGGGTGTCGCACCGGCCGGGTGCTGGGCGCCGGATCTGGCCGTTAGTCTGCGTGTTCATGAAGCTCAGGGCGCTGGTGACCGTCTTCGTCGTCCTCGCGACCCCTGTCGCTCCGGTGACTCCAGGTATCGCGGCGACCACCGAGGGTGTCGTACCTGCCGTGACGCCCTGCCCGAAGGCGAAGGCGCCCAAGGCGGTCCGGTCGCCGCGCCCGACGCCACCACCCTCGGTGCCGCAGCACCGGGTCGTCGGCGGCGAGGCCCTGGCCACCCCGGGGCTGGTCGTGCCGCCGCAGGCGCCACCGCCACCGAAGGTGACCGCCACCTCCTGGGTGGTGGCCGATCTGGACACCGGGCAGGTGCTGGGTGGTTGTGGGCCACACGAGTACGCCACTCCGGCCAGTGTGCAGAAGTTGCTGCTGGCCGCGACCATGCTGCCCCGACTGGACCCGACCCAGGTGGTCACGGTTACCCGCGAGGACCTGGACATCGCGCCGGGCAGTTCGGCGGTCGGGTTGCTGCCCGGTGGCCGGTACCGGGTGGAGACCCTCTGGCTGGGGCTGCTGCTCCAGTCCGGCAACGAGGCGGCCAACGCCCTGGCTCGCCTCGGCGGCGGGTCGGAGGGGGTGGCCGGTGGCGTGCGGGCCATGAACGAGTACGCCCGCCGTCTGGGTGCCCTCCAGACCCACGCGGTCACTGCCTCCGGACTGGACGGTCCGGGACAGTTCACCAGCGCGTACGATCTGGCGTTGATCGCCCGGGCCTGCTTCGCCGACCCCACCTTCGGCAGGTACGTGCGCACCGAGCGGGCCCGGATCCCGGCGCAGAAGGCCCTGGGTGCCAAGGGTTTCCAGATCCAGAACAACAACCAGTTGATCTACCGCTATCCGGGCGCCCTGGGGGGCAAGACCGGCTTCACGGACTACGCCCGGCACACCTATGTCGGTGCCGCCGAGCGCGACGGACGTCGGCTCGTGGTCACCCTGCTCGGTGCCGAGCCCCAGCCGCTGCGGGGCTGGGAACAGGGTGCGGCGCTGCTCGACTGGGGATTCGGCCTACCGCCCGAGGCCACCGTGGGTCGCCTGGTCGAGCCGGGGGAGTGGGACGCCGAACCGACCCCCACCCCATTCAGCGAGGACCTGCCGCCGGTGCAGGTGACCACCTCGGCGGGGCTCGACGACACCCCCGGCGGGGGCCGGTATGTGGCGTTGGCCGTGGGAGCGGTAGTGATCGTGCTCGCCGTGGTTCTCGCACGACGGATGCGGGCCGGCGTCCGCCGCCGCGCCGGGTAGCAGGCCCCCGCCCTCGCCGGTGACCTGCGGCGGGAAGGGCCGAGGGCCGGCGGGAGGTCCGTGCTGGTCGATTCGCCGGACTGGCCGGAATTCACCCGATAGTGTCAACGGCTGTGAGAGTCTCCGGCCTGGCCGTGGCGGTGACCGCGGCGCT
Source organism: Micromonospora sp. DT229 (assembly GCF_049844505.1). Lineage (NCBI taxonomy): Bacteria > Bacillati > Actinomycetota > Actinomycetes > Micromonosporales > Micromonosporaceae > Micromonospora > Micromonospora sp. DT229. The sequence goes on from NZ_JBNCLD010000024.1 coordinate 51,095, forward strand.
CATGACATCACCACTGGTGCCCACCACGGGTGCCATCGCGGCGGCACCCGTGCCGTGCCCGCGCCCGGCGCCACCCGCGCCCGGTCCGACACCCTCGGCGACACCGGCACCGGATCCGGTGGCGCGAGCGGTCGGGGGCGCCCGGCTGGCGACCGCCGGACTCGTCGCTCCGCCGCAGGTGTCGGCGCCACCGAAGGTGGCCGCCACCTCCTGGGTGGTGGCCGATCTGGACACCGGGCAGGTGTTGGGTGGCTGCGGACCGCACGAGTACGCCACCCCGGCCAGCGTGCAGAAGCTGCTGCTGGCCGCGACCATGCTGCCCCGACTGGACCCGGCCGAGGTCGTCACCATCACCGCCGGTGACCTCGACATCGAGCCGGGCAGTTCGGCGGTGGGACTGGTGGCCGGCGGCCGGTACCGCGTCGAGACCCTCTGGCTGGGGCTGCTGCTGCGCTCCGGCAACGAGGTGGCCAACGCCCTGGCCCGCCTGGGCGGCGGCGCGGACGGGATGGCCGGCGGCCTGCGGGCGATGAACGACCAGGCCCGACTGCTCGGGGCGTACCAGACCCATGCCGCGACCCCCTCCGGACTGGACGGTCCGGGGCAGTTCACCAGCGCGTACGACCTGGCGTTGATCGCCCGGGCCTGCTTCGCCGACGAGCACTTCCGGCGGTACGTGTCCACCCGGGAGGCGGACATCCCCGCCCAGCCGAGACACCGCGCCAAGGGCTTCACCATCGACAACGACAACCAGCTGCTCTACCGCTACCCGGGCGCGCTGGGGGGCAAGACCGGCTACACCGACCTGGCCCGGCACACCTATGTCGGTGCCGCCGAACGCAACGGACGCCGACTGGTGGTCACCCTGCTCGGCGCGGACGCGATCGACAAGCGCGCCTGGGAACAGGGGGCCACGCTGCTCGACTGGGCTTTCGCCCTGCCCCGTGACGCCTCGGTCGGTGTGCTGGTGCCCCCCGGCGCCACCACCGCCTCCGCGGCGCCGACCACGATGCCACCCCAGGCGCTGCCCGGTGGTGCCTCCGGTGGCGAGACCGCCGGTGGGCATCCGCTGGCCGACCGGCTCCGCTCGGGCTCGTACCTGCTGCTCGCCGTGGGATTGACTGTCCTGGTCGGTGCCTTGATCGTGCGGCGGCTGCGTAGCGACCGGCACGCCCCGACCTCCCGCGGCTGACCGCGGATGGTCGAGGGCCGCCCGCATGACGGAGGTGGGTGCGGCGCGGGCCGGCGCCGCCCCGGCTGGCGGTCGCGGCCACCCGCGGGTCGTCGGGCGGGCTGGTCGGCCCTGCTCGTCGGGCTGATCCTCGGCCTGGTCACGGTGGCCGGGTGCGGTCGGCCCACGCCCGTGCCGCAACCGTCCGACACCCGATCACCGACACCGTCACCGGCCCCGGTGCTGCCGGGCTTCGTCGTGCTCTCCGAGGTGGACCCCCGGATCCTGACCGACATCCGGTACGCCGGTCCGCACAACTTCATCGGCCGGCCGGTCGCCGGATACGCCGAGCCGGTGTGCCTGCTCACCGCCCCGGCCGCCGAGGCGCTGCGCCGGGTGCAGGACGCAGCCCTGGCCACCGGCCACACCCTCAAGGTGTACGACTGCTACCGCCCGCAGTCCGCGGCCGACGACTTCCTGACCTGGGCCGGGCGCCCGGGCGACCAGCGGATGAAGGCCGAGTTCTATCCCCGGGTGGCCAAGTCGGACCTGTTCGACCAGGGCTATCTGGGTGCCCCCACCGCACACAGCCGGGGCAGCACGGTGGACCTGACCCTGGTCGACCTGCCCCCGCCCCCGCAGGCCCCCTATGTCGCCGGCCAACCACTGGTGGACTGCACCGCCGACGTGCCGGAGCGTTTCGGGGACAACAGTGTCGACATGGGCACCCGCTTCGATTGCTTCGACCCGCTGGCGCACGTCGACGCCACCCGGGTCAGCGCCACCGCCCGGGAGAACCGGCGGCTGCTGCGGCGGCTGATGACCGAGGGCGGGTTCGTCGGCTACGACCGGGAGTGGTGGCACTACCGCTACCGCGACGAACCCTGGCCGGACACCTACTTCGACCTGCCGGTCGCCCGATCCTCCGCCGACTGAGCGCCCCGCGGACAGCGCCCGGCACCACACCGCGACCCGGCCAGGTGTGGGCCGCGCTCATGTCGCCGGTGACCTGGATCACGCTAGCGTCGCCGTACGCCGACATTACCGCCGGCGCTCACCGGCCCCAGGGAGAGCGTCATGCTGAAATCCGTCCTGCGCCTGCTCGCCGGAGCCGTCGCGGTAGCGCTGATCACCCCCACGGCAATGCTGATCACCCCCACGGCACCGGCGTACGCCGCCGCCACAGTGCACACCAAGACCCCGGTGGCCGGGAGCCTGTCGCCGTACCGGGTCTCCGGGGTGTACGTCGCCGGTGTCTCCTCCGGGGCCTACCTGGCCACCCAACTCCAGGTCGCCTACTCGCAGCGGATCAGGGGAGCGGCGCTGTTCGCCGCCGGCCCGTACTACTGCGCCCAGAACAACGTGGCCCAGGCCCTGTACGGCTGCGGCGACAACCTCTACCCGACCTACCTGAGCGCCCTGCAGACCTACACCCGGACCTGGGCCGGCTACGGCTGGATCGACCCGGTCAGCGGGCTGTCCGGGGAACCGGTCTACGTCTTCCACGGCCGCTCCGACACCACCGTCAAGCGGTCGGTCAGCGACGACCTGGTCCGCTACCAACAGCACTTCGGCGCCAACGTGCAGTACGACAACACCTCCTCCGCCGGGCACGGCTGGGTCACCCCGTACGGGACGGTGGGCTGCACGGGCACGGCCGCGCCGTATCTCAACAACTGCGGCACCGACCCGCAGAACTCCTTGCTGCGCAAGCTGTTCGGCACGGTGCAGCCGCCGAACACCGGCCCCCTGGGCGGCACCCTGGTGCGGTTCGGTCAGCACACCTTCGCCCCCGGCGGCCGGGCCACCGCCCTGAGCATGGACGCCGAGGGGTTCGCCTACGTCCCGGCGTCCTGCGCGGCCGGCGCGACCTGCCGCCTGCTCGTCGCCCTGCACGGCTGCCTCCAAGGGCACAGCCGGGTCGGTACGGCCTTCGTGGACCGGGCCAACCTCAACCAGTACGCCGACACCAACGCGATGATCGTGCTGTACCCGCAGGCCGTCACCGCGACCGCCAACCCGAACGGTTGCTGGGACTGGTGGGGCTACCTGGGGGCGACGAACTACCCCATCAAGGGCGGCGCCCAGGTGGAAACCGTGATGAACATGGTCCGCCGACTGGGCGGATGATGACGATCGGCGTCGCCCCGTAGGCTGTCGGTCATGACTGCCGTACGTCGATACCTGGGTGACGCACGGTGGCTGGCGCGGCCGGCCCCAGCGCTCGTGCCGAGGTCAGCCACCCGGTGAACGGTGCGCAGGTGCCGGCCCCGCGACGCGGGCCGGTCGACTCGTCGCGGTCGAGGCTTGTCGAGGCGTGCGCCCGGATCTCCGCCTCCCGCCCGTTCGAGCTGGCGATCGTCGCGGTGATCTTGGCCAACGGGGTGGTCCTGGGGCTGGAGACCTATCCCGACCTGGGTGCGGCCGGCACCGCCCTGCACGCGGTCGAGTGGATCTTCCGAGTGATATTTGTCATCGAGATCGCCATCCGGGTGCTGGCCTACGGGCGCCGACCGCAGGACTTCTTCCGCCAGGGTTGGAACGTCTTCGATTTCCTGGTGATCACGGCGATCTTCCTGCCGGGCCTGCACGGCGACCCCGCGCTGTTGCGGGTCGTACGGGTGCTGCGAATGGTGCGGCTGGTGCGGTTCTCGCCCGGCCTGCGCACGATAGTCGCGGCCCTGTGGCGCAGCCTGCCGGGCATCGGTGGCTTCTTCGCCCTGGCCGTGGTGACCCTCTACGTCTACGGCATGGCCGGCTGGCTGATCTTCGGCAAGGTCTATCCGGAGCAGTACGGGGACATCGGACGGTCGCTGCTGACCCTGTTCGTGCTGCTGTCCCTGGAGACCCTGCCGGACCTCATCGAACAGGGGATGGAGGTGTCCCCGTGGACGGTGCTCTACTACGCCAGCTTCGTGGTGATCACCGTCAACCTGCTGCTGAACATCCTGATCGCCGTCTTCGTCAACTCCATGGAGGAGGCGCGCCGGTTGGAGATGACCGAGGGGCTGGCCCCCGGCTACGACTCCGACGGCGACGGGATCCCGGACGAGGTGGACCGGATCGCGATCAGTCAACGCCTGGACGATCTGCGCACCCTCATCGTGGAACTGGAGCGGGAGTTGCGCATCGATCGCGACGATGGGCGGGGACATCGGGCGTTGAAGGACTGAACGAACGTTTTTGACCGAACCGGACGCGTCGATCCCAGGCGGTTTCCGGCCCGGGTCCAACGGTTAACGACAGGTGAACCTGGCGGACGTTCTGAGTGCTCTGTCGCCGGACACACCTTTGATCCAAATCACGGCAGATGCAGACAGCGGTCCTTACCGGATAGGGTCGTTGCACCGACTGATGATCTCCCGAGGAGGGTGTGTGCTGGTTCTGGTGGCGGTCCATGCGCTGACAGCCGTGATCGCCCCGGCGCTGGTGCGACTCTGGGGACGGCACGCCCTCTACGTGGTCGCGTTGGTCCCTGGAGCGACGCTGGCGTGGGCGCTGACGCACACCGGCGGAGTCCGCTCCGGCGAGCCAGTGGTCGAGACGGTGACCTGGGTGCCGCAGCTGGGCCTGGAAATCGCGCTACGAATGGGCACCCTGTCCTGGCTGATGCTGGTGCTGGTCGGCGGGGTGGGTGCGCTGGTGCTGGCCTACAGCGCCCGCTACTTCCGCTCCGACGACCCGGGTCTGGGTCGCTTCGCAGCGGTGTTCGTGGCCTTCGCCGGTGCGATGCTCGGCCTGGTCGTCTCCGACGACCTGCTGCTGCTGTACGTGTTCTGGGAGCTGACGACGGTCTTCTCCTACCTGCTGATCGGCTACGACCCGGCCAAGCGGACCAGCCGGCGAGCCGCCATGCAGGCCCTGCTGGTGACCACCCTGGGTGGTCTGGCGATGCTCGCCGGGTTCGTGATGCTGGGTCAGCACGCCGGCAGCTACCGCTGGTCCGAGGTGTCCGAGAACCTGCCCGCCGGTGGTTACCTGGCCACCGCCCTGGTGCTGGTCCTGCTGGGGGCGTTGAGCAAGTCGGCGATCTTCCCGTTCAGCTTCTGGTTGCCGGGCGCGATGGCGGCCCCCACCCCGGTCAGCGCGTACCTGCACGCCGCGGCCATGGTCAAAGCGGGCGTCTTCCTGGTCGCCCTGATGGGCCCCGCTGTCGGGGATGCCACCCCGTGGCGGCCGATGCTGCTCGTCGGCGGCCTGATCACGATGTTCTTCGGCGGCTGGTCGGCGCTGCGGCAGGTCGACCTCAAGCTGCTGCTGGCGTACGGCACGGTCAGCCAACTCGGCCTGCTGATGGTGATCCTCGGTGCCGGCACCCGGGACACCGCCCTGGCCGGGGTGGCCATGGTGCTGGCCCACGCCCTGTTCAAAGCCACTCTCTTCCTCACCGTCGGGGTCATCGACCACGCCACCGGCACCCGTGACCTGCGGGAACTCAGCGGTGTCGGGCGTCGCGCCCCCGCCCTGGCCGTGGTGGCGGGGCTGGCCGCAGCCTCCATGGCCGGTCTACCGCCGATGGCCGGTTTCGTCGCCAAAGAGGCCGCGGTCGAGGCGCTGCTGCACGGCGGCACCGCCGACCTGGTGGTACTCGCCGGCGTGATCTTCGGCTCAGTGCTGACGGTGGCGTACACCCTGCGCTACCTGTGGGGGGCCTTCGCGGACAAGCCCGGGGTCCAGCCCACCACCGTCCGGCCGGTGTCCTGGGCGATCCTCACCCCGGCCGCCGTGTTGGCCCTGGCCGGGGTGGCCGTCGGTGTCCTCGCCCCGGCGGTCGATCTCCTGCTGGCCCCGTACGCCGATCTCTACCGGTCCGCGGAGCCCGGCTACCACCTGGCCCTGTGGCACGGCCTGACTCCGGCGCTGGGCCTGTCCGCGCTGGCGGTGGCCGGCGGTGTCGGACTGTTCGACCTGATGCGCCGGGAGCGGTTCCGGGCCACCCTGCGGCTGCCGTTCGACGGTGCCGTGGCGTACAAGAAGTGTGTCAACGCCATCGACCGGCTGGCGGTCGAGCTGACCGGTAGGACCCAGCGTGGTTCGCTGCCGTTCTACCTCGGCGTCATCCTGGTGGTGATGGTCGTGTTGCCGGGTGGTGCGCTGCTGGCCGGCAGCCCCTGGCCACAGCGCTTCCATCTGTGGGACACCCCCTTGCAGGGAGTCGCCGCCGCCATGGTGGTGATCGCCGCCGTGATGGCCGCCCGCGCCCTGCGTCGGCTCACCGCGATGATCCTGGTCGGTGTGGCCGGCTACGGCATCGCGCTGATGTTCATCCTGCACGGGGCGCCCGACCTGGCGTTGACCCAGTTCCTGGTGGAGACCGTCACGATCGTGATGTTCGTGCTGGTACTGCGTCGACTGCCGGCCAAGTTCTCCGAACGTCCGATCCGCTCCAGCCGGCGGGGTCGGGTGGCGATTGGGGTGGCCGTGGGCGCCGTCACCGCCGGCATGGCCTACGTCGCGGCCGGTGCCCGCCAGGCCGTCCCGATCTCGGTGGACTTCCCTGACGAGGCGGTGGCCTACGGCGGCGGCAAGAACGTCGTCAACGTGACCCTGGTCGACATCCGGGCCTGGGACACCATGGGTGAGATCGCGGTCCTGGTGGTGGCCGCCACCGGGGTGGCCAGCCTGATCTTCCGCCATGCCCGCGACCTGGTTCGGCGGGGCGACATCCCCGGCGACGGCCCGACGGAGTACAACCGGCCCCGCTGGTTGACCACCGGCGCCACCGCCCGGTCCCAGTCGGTCATCCTTCAGGTGATCACCCGGCTGCTGTTCCACGCCATCCTGCTGTTCTCGATCTACCTGCTGTTCAGTGGCCACAACGCCCCCGGTGGTGGCTTCGCCGCCGGTCTGGTAGCGGGTCTGGCCCTGGCCGTGCGGTACCTGGCCGGTGGTCGTACCGAGCTCAACGGTGCCGCCCCGGTCGACGCCGGTGTGGTGCTCGGCGCCGGACTGTTCGTGGCCGTCGGCACCGGCCTGGCCGCGCTGCTGCTCGGCGGGGAGTTCCTACAGAGCGCCCTGCTGGACTTCCACCTACCGGTGCTGGGTCACATCCACTTCGTCACGTCGGCCTTCTTCGACGTCGGGGTCTTCCTGATCGTCGTCGGCCTGGTGCTGGACATCCTGCGCAGCCTCGGCGCCGAGATGGACCGCCAACACGAGACCGAGGGCGACGAGGTACGGGAAAAGGAGCTGGTGTGAGCCCCAACCTCACCTACGTCATCGTGGTCGGCGTGCTCGTCGCCGCCGGTGTGACGCTGCTGCTGGAACGCAGCCTCACCCGGGTACTGATGGGTGTCATCCTGCTCGGCAACGGCGCGAACATGCTGCTGCTTACCGGCGGGCGGGCCGGGGGTCCGCCGATCGTCGGCAGCACCCCGCAGGAGGAGATGAGTGATCCGCTGCCGCAGGCGATGATCCTCACCGCCATCGTGATCACCCTCGGCATGACCGCCTTCCTGCTCGCCCTGGCGTACCGCAGTTGGCATCTCAACGGGCACGACGAGGTGCAGGACGACGTCGAGGACCGCCGGATCATGGATCTCGCGGACCGCGACGAGGTACCCGACGACGACGTCGACGGTGACGACGACGAGGAAACACCGACTGAGGACGATCGGCGGCTGTCCGCCACGGCGAAGGGAGGGCGGACCGGATGACCTACCTCGTTCCGCTGCCGGTGGTGATGCCACTGCTCGGCGCAGCCCTTACCCTGCTGCTGCTCGGCCGTCCCCGTGCCCAGCGGTGGGTGAGCCTCACCGTGCTCGCCGCCACCGTCGCGGTGGCCGCGACCCTGCTGGTGCAGTCCAGCCTGCACGGGCCCCTGGTGGTGGAGGTCGGTGGCTGGGTCGCCCCGCTGGGCATCGTGCTGGTGGCCGACCAACTCGCCGCCCTGATGCTGGTGGTCTCCGCCGCGGTGACCCTGTGCGTGCTGGTGTACTCCATCGGGCAGGGTATGGCCGACGGCGAAGAGGAGACTCCGCTGTCGGTCTACCACCCCACCTACCTGGTGCTGACCGCCGGTGTCTGCAACGCCTTCCTCTCCGGCGACCTGTTCAACCTCTATGTCGGCTTCGAGATCCTGCTGGTGGCCAGCTACGTGCTGCTCACCCTGGGCAGCACCGAGACCCGGATCCGGGCCGGCACCACCTACGTCGTGGTCAGTCTGCTCTCCTCGGTGATCTTCCTGGTCGCCATCGGCCTGGTGTACGCCTCGACCGGCACCCTGAACCTGGCCCAGTTGGTGGACCGGCTGGACGCCCTCCCGGACGACATCCGGCTGGTGCTGCAGGGCATGTTGCTGCTGGCGTTCGGCATCAAGGCCGCGGTGTTCCCGCTGTCGGCCTGGTTGCCGGACAGTTATCCCACCGCACCAGCCCCGGTCACCGCGGTCTTCGCCGGCCTGCTGACCAAGGTCGGTGTGTACGCCATCATCCGTACCGAGACCCTGTTGTTCCCCGGCGGCCGGACGGCGACCCTGCTGCTGGTGACGGCCGTGTTGACCATGGTGGTCGGCATCCTGGGCGCGGTGGCCCAGTCCGACATCAAACGGTTGCTGTCCTTCACCCTGATCAGCCACATCGGTTACATGCTCTTCGGGGTGGGGCTGACCTCGTCCCTGGGGCTGTCCGCAGCGATCTTCTACGTGGTGCACCACATCACCATCCAGACCACCCTGTTCCTCGCCGCCGGACTGGTCGAACGAAGAGGCGGCACCACCGCCATGGACCGGCTGGGCGGCCTGGCCCGCCTGTCGCCGATCCTCGCGGTGCTGTTCTTCGTACCGGCGTTGAACCTCGCCGGCATCCCACCCTTCTCCGGGTTCCTCGGCAAGCTCGGCCTGGTCCAGGCCGGCATCGACGACGGGGGTGCGCTGGCCTGGATCCTGGTCGCCGGTGGTCTGGTCACCAGCCTGCTGACCCTGTACGCGGTGGCGCGGGTGTGGAACCTGGCCTTCTGGCGGGCACCCCACCCGGACATGCCGGCGGCCGACGACGCGGAGCAGGCGGCCCGCACCGAGGGTGCGGTGCAGCCGCAGCAGCCCCTGGCGACCGGGCAGACCGGTGCCGTGCTGCCCCGGCTGATGATCGCGCCGACGGTGGCCCTGGTGGTCTTCGGCCTCGTGCTGTCGGTGGTGGCCGGTCCGCTGTTCGACCTGAGTACGGACGCCGCCAACGACCTGCTGCAACGCACCCCGTACGTCGAGGCCGTCTTCCCGGGAGGTGCGCCGTGAAACCCGACTCGATGACCCCGGCGGACCCGACCGAGCCGCCCAACCCACCCCTGACCCCGACCGCCCGACGCCGCAACCGGATCACCGCGGTGATCTTCCTGGTGGTGGTCTGGGTGCTGCTCTGGGGTACGCCCTCCTGGGCGACCGTGATCAGTGGGCTGGTGGTGGCCGCCGTGCTGCTGGCGGTCTTCCCGCTGCCGCCGGTGACCTTCGCGGGGCGCATCCATCCCCTCGGCGTGCTCCGGTTCCTGGTCCGGTTCTTCAGCGACCTCGTGGTGGCCTCCGTGCAGATCGCCTGGATGGCGATGCGTCCGGGGCATGTGCCGCGCAGCGCCATCATCGCGGTGCAGCTGCGGGTGAACACCGACCTCAACCTCACCCTCACCGCGGAGGCCCTGTCCCTGGTGCCGGGTAGCCTGATTCTGGAGGCCGACCGCGCCAGCGGCACCCTGTTCATCCACGTCATCAACCTCGACAGTCTGGCCGAGGTGGAGAAGTTCCGACGCGGGGTGCTGGAGCTGGAGGGCCGCATCATCGCCGCGATCGGCTCACCGGAGGAACAGCGTCGCATCCGGGAGAACCCACCGCCGCCACTGGATCTGGAAGGGGTAGCGGCATGACCATCGTCGCCGTGACCGTCACCGCGCTGCTCGCCGTGGCCGGCGGCCTCACCCTCACCCGCATCATCCGTGGCCCGTCGATCCTGGACCGGGCCGTGGCCACCGACGTGCTGCTGGCCATCATCGTCGCGGCCATCGCCACCGAGGCCGCCTACAGCCGGGACGCCACCGCGCTGCCGGTGCTGGTGGTGCTGGCGGTGCTCGGGTTCGTCGGATCGGTGAGCGTCGCCCGCTTCGCCGCAGGGAGAAACGGCAAATGAGCCTCGACGCCGTACTCGACATCGTCGCCGCCGTCTGCCTGATCAGCGGTGCCCTGCTCAGCCTCGCCGCCGGAGTGGCCCTGGTGCGCTTCCCCGACCTGCTGACCCGGATGCACGCCGCGGCCAAGCCGCAGGTTCTCGGGCTGCTGCTGGTGCTGCTCGGCTGCGGCCTGCGGCTGCGTACCGGGGTGGACATCACCACCCTGGTGCTGATCGGGGTCTTCCAGTTGGCCACCGCCCCGGTTGCCGCGCACATGGTCGGTCGGGCCGGCTACCCGCACGGGGAGATCCGCAGTGATCTCCTGCTCACCGACGAACTGGCCGCCCACCTCGACCGCCTGACCGACGAGGCTCCCACCCCCACCCCCACCACCCCCCACCGCCCCTGACCCCAAACCCCATTGCCCCCCTGACCTCCCACTCCCTACCCTCACCCCACGCAATCCGCGCCGATCTTGCACTTTCTGTCGGGGTATAAGCCGCAGAAGTGACGTATCGGCGACCGGAAGTGCATGATCGGCGTTGACGAGGAGAGGGCATCATGGGGTTCAGCCTGCTTGCGGGGACCCGGGCACCGGTGCGGGTCTGGACGGATCCGTACGGGATCGAGGAGCAGGCGGCCCGGCAACTGCGCAACATCGGGGTGTTGCCGTGGGTGCAGGGGGTCGCGGTGATGCCGGACGTGCACTTCGGCAAGGGGGCCACGGTCGGTTCGGTGATCGCGATGCGCCAGGCCGTGTCGCCGGCGGCCGTCGGGGTGGACATCGGCTGCGGCATGTCGGCGGTACGCACCTCGCTGACCGCCGCCGACCTGCCCGACGACCTCGCCGGGCTGCGTCGGGCCATCGAGGAGGCCATCCCGGTGGGGTTCGCCCAGCGGGACGATCCGGTCGACCCGCGCCGCATCCGGGGTCTGGAGCAGCGCGGCTGGAGTGACTTCTGGCAGCGCTTCGCCGACCTGGACCGCCGGGTGGCCCAGCTGGAGACGCGGGCCCACCGGCAGTTGGGCACCCTCGGCGGCGGCAACCACTTCATCGAGGTCTGCCTGGAATCCGGCGGCGTCGACGACGGCCGGGTCTGGCTGATGCTGCACTCCGGCTCCCGCAACATCGGCAAGGAGTTGGCCGAGCGGCACATGGCGGTGGCCCGACGGCTGCCGCACAACGCCGACCTGCCCGACCGGGACCTGGCGGTCTTCCTCACCGGCACCCCGGAGATGGCGGCCTACCGCCGGGACCTGTGGTGGGCGCAGGAGTACGCCCGGCGCAACCGGGCGGTCATGCTGGCCGTGCTGATGAACCTGGTGCGGGACCGGTTCGGGCAGGTCAGCTACGACGAGCCGATCAGCTGCCACCACAACTATGTGGCCGAGGAGCGCTACGACGGGGTGGAGGTGCTGGTCACCCGCAAGGGGGCGATCCGGGCCGGTGCCGGTGAGCTGGGCATCATCCCCGGGTCGATGGGCACCGGGTCGTACATCGTGCGGGGCAGGGGCAACGAGGCGGCGTACTGTTCGGCCTCGCACGGAGCAGGACGGCGGATGTCGCGCGCCGAGGCCAAGCGGACCTTCAGCACGGAGGATCTGGCCGCACAGACCTCCGGGGTGGAGTGCCGCAAGGACTCCGGAGTGGTCGACGAGATCCCCGGGGCGTACAAGGACATCACCGAGGTGATGGCCCAGCAGGAGGACCTGGTCGAGGTGGTGGCCCACCTCAAGCAGGTGGTCTGCGTCAAGGGTTGACCGACCTCGCCATGGTCACCCGGCACCGTTACGGTCGCTGGGCGAGCATGAGGATGTGCCAGTGCAGGCGGGCGCCGAGCCTGCACTGGCACCCTGCTGCGCCGGCGACGAGCGCAGGGCGGACGGGGAGGCGGAGTCGACCGCGCCGGCCCGGCTCGGCCGTCCCGAGGACATCGCCGACGTGGTGGCCTTTCTCGCCGGCCCGGACGCCCGCTGGATCACCGGCCAGACCATCCGCGCCACCGGCGGCCTCCTCCTCTGACCCCCTCTTTCCTCGCCGATCTTGCACTTTCGGTCGCCGATACATGGCTTTCACGGCTTATGCGGCGACCGAAAGTGCAAGATCGACGGGGCGGGGCGGGGCGGGGCGCGGGCGGGGCGGGGCGGGGAGGCGGGGCAGCGTGGCGAGGGTGTGGGGGCGGGGTGGGGAGGGGTAGGTTGCGTGGGATGGGTGGGGTGGGGGAGGTTCGGGCAGCGCTTGCGCAGGTGGCGGATCCGGAGCGGGCGGCGGGGGTTGGTCGGTATCTCCAGATGGTGCCGGGTGGGTACGGCGAGGGGGACCGGGCCATCGGGGTGACCATGCCAGAGCAGCGCAGGGTGGCTGGGCGGTACTGGCGTCAGTTGTCCCTGGATGAGGTGGCGACGCTGTTGGGCAGCGAGGTGCACGAGGAACGGCTGACGGCGATCTTCGTCCTGGTGCGGAAGTACGCCAGGGGTGACGAGGTGCAGCGCGAGGCCATCTTCCGCCTGGTGCTGGCCAACACGGACCGGATCAACAACTGGGATCTGGTGGACTCCTGCGCGCCGTACCTCCTCGGACCCTGGCTGATCGATCGGGACCGTGCGATCCTCGATCGGCTGGCCGCCTCCGACCTGGTGTGGGAACGGCGGATGGCGATCATGGCGACCTTCGCCTTCATCAGGGCCGGCGACTTCGAGTGGACCCTGCGGCTCAGCGAGCGGTTGCTGGGCGACCCGCACGACCTCGTCCACAAGGCGGTCGGTTGGATGCTGCGCGAGGTGGGTAACCGGGATCGGGCGGTGACCGAGGAGTTCCTGTCCCGGTGGCACCGGGACATGCCTCGGGTGACGTTGCGGTACGCGATCGAGAAGTTCGAGCCGGAGCGACGACGGCAGTACCTGGCCGGGACGATCACCCCGCCCGCCGCGCCGTGAAGGCTAGAGCCAGCCGTTGTCGTACGCCATCCGGGCGGCCTCGTGGGGGTTGGGTGCCCCGGTCTTCGACACGGCCGCCATGACGTGTGCCTGCAGGGTCGCCGTCGACAGCCCGAAGATGGAGCGTAGGGCTGGTACCGGTGTGCCGTCGTGCAGGGCGGCCAGGATGCCGCGTTCGCGCTGGGTCAGCGGGCCGGGGCGGGGACGTTCGACCGGCGCGGTCGAGGCGGAGCTGCTGTCGGCCAGTTCGATGTCGATGACCCGCCGACCGGCGTGCACGTCCCGGATGGCCCGGCACAGTCGGTCGCTCGGCGCGTCCTTGACCAGGAAGCCGGCCACTCCGGCCTGCATGGCGCGGTCGAAGTTCCCCGGGGTGCCGACGCTGGTCAGCACCAGGATGCGTACCGGTGAGCCGGCGTCCTTCAGGCGTTGCGCGGCGACGATGCCGTCCATGCCGGGCAGGTCGATGTCGACCACCGCCACGTCCGGCCGGTGTTGCTCGATCTCGGCCAGGATGGTGTCACCGCGCTCGGTCTCCGCCACGACTGTGATGTCGTTCTCCAGAGACATCAAGGCCACCAGCGCACCACGGATGAGGTTCTGATCCTCAGCCACCAACACGCGGATCATGGATTCTCCTCGGTTCTCAGCAGGGGATGAGTACGGTGAGGACGAATTCGCCGCCGGCGCGGTGCTCGGCGGTGAGGGTGCCGCCCAGCGGGGCGAGCCGCTCGGCCAGGCCGGTGAGCCCGCTGCCACCGATGTCGTCGGTGGGTGCCGGGGAGGCAGCGCCGTCGTTGACGACGTCGAGACGTACCTGGTCGTCGGTGCGGCTCATGTTGACGCGGCACCGGCTGGCGCTGCTGTGCCGCAGCAGGTTGGTGGCCGCCTCGCGGACCGCCCAGGCGAGCACCTCCTCGACCGGTGCGGGCAGGGCGGCGGCCAGGGTGGCGACCTCGCACCGGACCCCGGCGGCCACCAGCACGGACTGCACCCCCTCCAGCTCCCGTTGCAGGGAGTCGCGGCGGTAACCCTTGACCACGGTGCGGACGTCGCGCAGCGACTCGCGGGCGATGCCGTACACGTCGTTGAGTTCCGTCCGGGCGCGGACCGGGTGTTGTTCGAGCAGCCGCAGGGCGAGTTCGCTCTTGAGCGCGATCGCGGAGAGGTTGTGCCCCAGGGTGTCGTGCAGGTCGCGGGCGAAGCGCACCCGCTCGGCGTCGACCGCCAGGCGGGCGACCTCGGCCCGGGCGGCGAACAGTTCCTCGATGAAGGCGACGAGGACGATGATGCCGGCCAGCGCGGCACCGGTGAGCACGTCCTGCACGGTCAGGAAGGCGACGCCCGGGGTGTCGAGCAGGATCCGTTCCACCGTGATCAGGACGAGCACCCCGGCGGCCAGGAGCAGGCCGTACCGGGGACGGAAGGTGACCGCCACGGCGGCCAGGGCCAGGAAGCCGATCACCTGCCAGTTCCGGTCGACCAGTACGGGCAGCAGCAGCACGATGCCGGTGATCAGCAGGGCGTCGTGGCGCCTGCGGTCGCTCCACGGCTGACGCATGGCGTGGGTGACGAGCCGGATGAAGGCGGTGGCGACGACCGTGAAGCCGGCCGCTCCGGCGATCACCACCCACCAGGGTCGGCCGCCGGTGACCGCGGTCACGATGGGCAGCAGGCCGAAGGCGAGCATGGCGACCGTGAAGACGTACGCCACCGTTCGGGTGACCACGACCGCCCGAGCGCGGCGGACCTGCCCGGCGGCGGGTGCGGCGGCGCCCGCCGCCGGGTTGATGGCGACCATCTCAGGCGCTCATTCCGACGCAGGCCCCCGGGCAGCTGACGGTGCCGATCGTGGCCATCGCCGCGCCGGCCGCGGTGCTGAGGTCCTCGACCGCGATCTCACCGGGCGCGGGCGGCAGGTCGGGGACCTCGTCGCCGGCACCGAGCACGATGCCGTACTCGGCGAGGACGGCGGTGGGGTCCAGTCGGTAGCGGTCGGCGAGGGCAGGATCGGACCACGCGTCGGCGACCAGTCGGGCAAAGCGGGTGCGGTGTTCCGCCGGTACCGGGGTCATCGGTTTCTCCCTCCGAGCAGATGGGCGGGGTGTCCCGCGCAATTTGGGCGC
Source organism: Micromonospora sp. DT229 (assembly GCF_049844505.1). Classification (NCBI taxonomy): domain Bacteria; kingdom Bacillati; phylum Actinomycetota; class Actinomycetes; order Micromonosporales; family Micromonosporaceae; genus Micromonospora; species Micromonospora sp. DT229. The sequence continues at coordinate 66,419 of NZ_JBNCLD010000024.1, forward strand.
CGACCTGTGGCCGGCGGGCGGCTGCGCGGGACACCCGGGCCGCCTGCCTCAGTTGCCCATCGGCTCTTCGACGCTGAAGGTGCCGGCGGTGCTTGCGGTGAAGGCGGTGCCACCGATGGTGCTGATGGAGCTGGCGCTGCCCAGGGTGCCCTCGGCGGCGCCGGCGGCCACGGCCTCCAGGGCCTCCATGCTCAGGTCACCGGTCGGCTTCGGGGGCAGCAGCGGCGGGGCCACCGCGGCCGGGTAGTCGATGCCGTGCTCGGCCAGCACCTCGTAGGGGCTGGTCTGGTAGCGGTCGGCGAAATCGGTGTCGGACCAGGCGTTCGACACGATCTTGGCAAACTTCCGGCGGTCCTCGTCCGACAGGACGTAGATCCCTTCGGCCATGACGATCCTCCTCGTACCGCGCCAGCGGAGCCGGCGCTCGCTGATGTGCGAGGAGCGGACATCTGGACTGTCCGCTGCTCCGGTGGGCGCGGGATTGCGGCCACCGAGCCGTCTCCCGGAGAGTCACCCTTCGGTGATCTCCGGTGGATCGGCCACACCCATGGTGGCGTCCGGCCGTCGCCGTCAAACAGTCATCATCGACACGACCTACACATGACGAGTGTCATGCCCGTGCCCGCGATCGCCGGACACGGACGAGGCCACCCTCCGCAGGGGAGGGTGGCCTCGGTGGGAGGTCAGGCGCTGATCCAGCCCCGATCGCGGGCGATCCGGATCGCGTCCACCCGGTTGCGGGCCCCGATCTTCGACATGATGGCCGACAGGTAGTTGCGTACGGTTCCCGGCGCCAGATAGAGCTTCGCGGCGACGTCGGACACGTCGGAGCCCTTGGCGACCTGGGACAGGACGTCGCGTTCGCGTTCGGTCAGCGGGTTGGGGCCATGGTGGAAGGCCGCCACGACGATCTCGGAGTCGATGACCCGCTCGCCCCGGTGCACCCGACGGATCGCATCGGCCAGCCGGGCCGGTGGGGCGTCCTTGGGCAGGAATCCGGAGACCCCGGTCAGCATCGCCCGGGCGATGTTCGCCGAGTCGGCGTGGCTGGTCAGGATGACCGTCCGGCAGGTCGGCAACCGCTGGCTGAGGGCGCCGGCCGCCGCCAGGCCGTCGATGCCGGGCAGTCCGATGTCGAGTACGGCCACGTCGGGACGGTGTGTCAGCGCGTGCGGCAGGATCGCCGTGCCGTCGGCCACCTCCGCCACCACTTCGAGGTCCGCCTCCAGCGACAACAGCGCCACGAGGGCGCCGCGGACCATGTGCATGTCCTCCGCCAGCAGGATCCTGATCATCGAGTTGCCTCCACCATTGCTGCCTCCGTGACCGTGCTGGGCACGTAGACCGTCAGTTCGAAAGATCCGGCACCGACCGGGCCGGCGTTCAGGTGCCCGTCGAGATCGTGTAGGCGTTCGCGTAGACCCTCCAGCCCGTTGCCGCCCCCATGGGAGGGTCCGGGGGGTACGCCGTCGTTGACGATGCGCAGGCGCAGACCCTCGTCCTGCGCTCGCAGGGTGATCGAGCAGTGTCGGGCGGTGCTGTGCCGCAACACGTTTGTGGCCCCCTCCCGCAGGGCGAAGGCGAGGGGGGTGGCGGTCTCCGGCGGCAGGGTCTCCAGGGGCACGGTGTCCACCTCGCACTGGATGCCGGCCGAGGTGAGCACCGAGGTCACCCCGGTCATCTCACCGGCGAGTGAGACCGTGCGGTAGCCGGCCACCACCTCCCGGATGTCGCGATGGGCCTCCCGGGCCAGGCCGATCAGCTCTGCGATCTCCCGCTCGGCGGTCTCCGGCCGGGTGCGCAGGACAGCGGAGGCCAGTTCCCCCTTGAGCGCGATGGCGCACAGCTGGTGCCCGAGCACATCGTGCAGGTCGCGGGCGAAGCGCAGCCGCTCGATGTCCACCGCCCGGTGCGCGAGGGTGGCCCGCAGCCGGTGGACCTCCCACACCAGGGTGGCCATCTTGACGAAGCCGAAGACCACCGCCCCGGTCAGGGCCACGCCCAGGGTGGCGTACGCGATGTCGCTGGGATCCTCGTGCACCAGCAGGGCGAACGGGATCTCCGCCACCACCACCCCCAGATAGGCCACATAGGCCAGTGGCGCGCGCAGGGTGATCAGCAGTGAGGCGGCCAGGAAGGACGGCACTCCCAGCCAGGCGTCGCCGGCCAGCGGGGCCGGTGCGTACGACAGGATCGCCTGGAGCAGCAGGGTCCACGACCAGGTGACCGGTGGTTGGGCGCGCAGCCCGTGCCAGGTGTGCCGGAACTGCAGCAGCGCCACCCCGATCAGGGCCAGCAGGGCCAGTCCGGCCTGCGGCACCGGTTGGGTGGTGATCACCCGGGAGGCGGGAATGCTGAGGTAGGCGATCGACAGCAGGAAGACCAGTGTCTGCGCGGTCCGTACCGCGACGCCCGTCGTCGCATTGTCCGGGTGGGGCGCAGTGCCCGCGTCGACCATTCAGCTACCCCCAAGCACTTGCCAAGAAATCCTCACATTCGTCTATAGGGTCAGCAACCAGCCGAACAGTCGTCGTAATCAGACCGCCTTACCGCTTCCCTTCCCAGCGGAAGAAGTTGCGGGTGGCGATCACCCCCACCGCCCACCACAGGCCCAGCACCGCCGCGTCCCGGGCCAGGGAGCCGCCGCCGTAGAACGCCGCGCGGACCGCGTCGACCAGAGCGGTGACCGGCAGCAGTTCCGCGAATGTCCGCAACCAGTCCGGAAAGACCGACAGCGGAACAAATATTCCCGAGCATGCGAAACAGGCGAACAACACCGGAATGCAGAGGATCTGAGCACTTTCTGCATTGGGCACGACACTGGTGTAGGCGGCGGCCAACACGGCGAACACCGCGGTGCCGTAAGCGAGGGCGGCGAGCAACAGGAGGGGATTGCGCGGGGCCGGCACCCCCAGGGCGGCCAGCCCGATCCCCAGCAGCAACACCAACTGCAAACCACTGAGGACGTACGCGGTGAGCACGTTGCCGGCCAGGATGGAGCGGTTGGACAGCTCCGTCCCGCGCAACCGTTTGAGGATCAGGGCGTCTCGGCGGCTGGTCAGGGTCACCACCAGGGTGGTGAAGGTCGAGTAGACCGTGATCATCGCGATCATGGCGGTCAGGAAGTGGCCCCGGTAGGGCACCCCGTCCCAGTCCAGCCCCGCCGGCACGGTGAAGGGGATGCTGACGCACATCGCCACCGGCACCAGGAAGGTCGGCACCACCAGGGCCCGGTTGCGCCAGAACAGTCGCTGCTCCAGCCGCCACACCGCCACCGAACCGCCGAGCATCGTCACCGTACTCACTGCTGCCCCACCTCCTGCGGCACGGCACCGACCGAGCCGGGTCGCCGATCCGGCCGGTCGTCGACCAGCCCCAGGTAGACCTCTTCCAGGCTGGCCGGCCGGACCGCCACCTGGGCCAGCACCCGGCCACGGGCCGCCGCCCAGGCGAACACCTGGGTGGCGGTCTCGTCGAGGGTCCGGGTACGGATCACCACCCGGCCGTCGGCGTACTCGGCCGACCAGTCGGCGGGCAGATCGGCCGGCAGCCGGTCCGCCGCGAAGCTGATCGTGCCCGTCCCGGCGGCCAGCACGGTGGGCAGGTCGCCGGAGACGGTCAACCGCCCGGCCTCCATCATCAACACCCGCCCGGCCAGCCGCTCGGCCTCCTCCAGGTAGTGGGTGGTCAGCAGCACTGTCGTGCCGCCCGCGGCCAACCCCTCGACGACCTGCCAGGTGTTGTGCCGGGCCTCGGGGTCCAGCCCGGTGGTCGGCTCGTCGAGGAACAGCACCCGGGGCCGGTGCAGGATCGCCAGCGCCAGGTCCAGCCGACGCCGCTGCCCCCCGGAGAGCCGGCCCACCCGGGTCCGGGCCTGGGGTCGCAGGTCCACCAGATCCAGCACCTCGTCGCGGGGCATGGCATTGCTGCCGAACCGCCGCCAGGCCTGCACGGTCTCCGCCACGGTCAGCTCACCGAGGAAACCGGCCTCCTGCAACATGATGCCGACCTCCCGGCGTACCTTGGCCCGGTCCCGGTAGGGATCGCCACCGGCCACCCGGACCCGCCCCGAGGTCGCCGCCCGGTGCCCGGCCAGCACCTGCATGGTGCTGGTCTTCCCGGCGCCGTTGCGGCCCAGCAGGGCCACCACCTCGCCGGGGGCCACCTGGAAGCTGACCTGCTGCACGGCCCGCACGGAGCCGTACGCCACCGTCAGGTCGTCCACCTCGATCATGACGGCTCCCCGGCGGCGCGGTCGTGGCGGGCGGCGCTGATCAACCCGGCCGCCCGATGTGCCCAGTCCGGGTCGTTGACGCCACGCCAGTTGGTCCGGCCCTGGTGCGGATCCGTCCCGTCGGCCCAGCGCGGCAGGCTGCCGAGCATGAACTCGCCGACGGACGACTCGACCTGCCAGTCCAGCCCGAAGACCCGGGCCGACAGGTGGGCGTCGCCGCTGCCCAGCCCGCAGGGGGCCAGTCCCATCGCGGTGGCCACCAGGTACGCGGTCTGGTACGCCACCCCGACGTGCTTGAGGGTGGCGGCGTACCCCATCGCGTCGTACTTCCAGGTCATCCGGCCGAAGCGGGAGGTGAAGGTGATCAGGGCGTCCGGGGTGGGCGTGCCGCCGGTGGCCTGGGCGGCCCCGGCCAGCATCCCTTCGATCAGGGTCGGGTCGTCGCAGACCCGCACCAGTCGATGCGTCCCGGCGTCGTAGTGGTAGGCGGCCCGGGGCAGACCGGCCACCCGGTGGGCGGTTACGTAGATCTCCAGGTCCCCGGAGGCCCCACCGGTCGGGTACGGCCGGTCGACTCCCTCGTACGGCATCCGGTTGTCGTGGTCCGGCCCGTACACCGAGCGCACCCGGCCGACCCGGTAGAGGAACTCGCCCAACTGGGCCAGGGTCATCGGCTCGACCCCGAAACCCCGCACGGATCGGCGGGCCTCCTGCACCAGCACCAGGGGCGGGTCGTTGGCCCGCAGGGTGTCGAAGTCCGGTCGGGGCAGCACCACCTCGGGACCGGCCGGGGCGGGCTTGACCGCCGGCAGGGGTGGCCGCACCCCGACGAACGGGAAGGTGGCCCCGAAGGACTCGTCGGTACGCCCGCACCGGCTGCGCGAGTGGAAGTACAACTCGTGCAGGTCCCACTGGTCGGCGGCCGGGTCCACCGCGTCGGTCAGCTGCGCGGCGGCCAGGAAGCCGACCAGGTGCCGGACGGCGGCCTCGTCCAGGCCCAGCCGATCGGCCAGCGCCGGCACGGTCAGCGGGGTGGCCAGCGCCCCGACCAGGGCCACCGCCTGTTCGTGCAGCAGGCTGACCCGAAACGGTGCCAGCCCCGACTCGACCACCAGGTGACCCTCCCGGCGGCGCAGCAGCGCCAACCGGGACAGCCCCACCGCGGCGTCCCCGGTGTACGGGGCCGGGGTGAACCGAAGGTCCGTGGTCAGCGGGGTCACCCGCAGCCAGCCCGCTTCACCGGCGGGACCGAGCTGCTGCTCCAGGGCGCTGCCGATGCGGTCCAGCAGCCAGTGCAGCCGGGCCAGGACGGCGATCTCGTCGTCCCCTCCGGCGGCGGCCAGGGCCAGCGTCTCCAGCTCGGTCGGGGTCACCTCCCTGGTGGCCAGAGCCTGAAGGACGGCGACCATCGGCAGGTCCCGTTCCCCGACACAGGCCCGGCCGTGCCGGGACCACAGGGTGAGCTGCCCAGCGTCGGGCACCAGTCGGCTCGACGGATGCAGCCGCAGAGCTCTCTCGTAGGGCCGGGTCGACTGCGTCACGGTCATCGCGCCCCTCCAAGGCGTCGAAGGAACAGTCCGGCGGTCACAGGAACATCGGGATCGGGTTGAGGGCTTCCTCCGGGGTGGGCTGGTCGAGCCAGCCGAGCCGCACCGGTACGTCGTAGAGGCGTCCGGCGCCGTACCGGGCCCAGAAGTGCCGCATCCCGGGCACGATCACCTTGACCACCGGCAGCTCCAGGTCGGGCCGGGTCTGGTCGAGCACCAGCATCTGCATGCCGGCCTGCTCGACGAGCCCCCGTACGGTGTCCACGTCCTGCTTGAGGTCGGCGCTGGCCAGGTTGCGGTGGGTCGTCGCGGTCGACACCTGCGCCGAGGAGGCCAGGTAACCCTCCGAGGCCAACGTGGCGTGGCGCCACCAGCCCTGCTGGACCGGGTCCGGGTAGGCGTAGCCGCTGCCGTCGGGCTGCACGTCGATGACCGCCGGCAGGAACTGGTTCATCTCGCTCAGCGCCCGCTGCACTGCGGTCTTCGCGTCCAGGTGGGCGCCGAAGGCCATCAGGATGTCCTCGGCCGGCTTGTCGGTGCGTCGGCTGATCGCCGCCGCCACCGGGATGCCGAGATCGGCGGTCAGGTCCAGCACCCACAGATCCCGGTTGAGCCCGGCGTAGACCTCCCGGAACTCGTCGAACCACGGCTCGCGGAAACTGTCCAGGTCGAACCGGGGCATGTTCAGCCGGTTGTACCACCACAGGGCGACGCTGTCGCGTTCCACCAGTTCCAGGAAGCCCTGCAACACGGCGTCCTCGATGCTGGACCCGGCGGCGTTGCCGTTGGAGCAGGCCGAGGCGAACAGCTCACCGGAGCGGCTCGGGTACTGGAAGTACAGGTGGGCGGTCGGCACCTGGAAGTGCCGCTCGTGGGTCAGCGACCACACCGGACTCCACTCGATCGGCCGGTCGGCCGGCAGGGGGTCACAGACGATCTGGAAGCTGGACCGCTGCGCCGCGTTCCAGGCGACCCGGTTCTCGTGCTGCCGGGGGCTGTAGAGCTGAAGGTCGTTCGGGGCCAGCGCCCGGTCGCCCAACTCCTCGAGGGTGGCGGTCATCCGGGGTTCGTCGCCGACGAACAGCCCGCTGTAGCGTTCGATCGCCTCGCAGATCGCGCTGGCCCGGGCCTGGGTGTCCGTGGTGCCCTTGCCGGCGGCCATGCTGCGCAGCCCGGTGCGCAGATGCCGCAGGTTGTGCACCCGGCGGGCGAAGTTGTGCCCGGCGTAGTACCCCTTGACGAAATCCCGGCCGGTGGCGAAGGGCCGCAGTTCCCGCACCACCCCGGTGACCGAGCTGACCTGGGGGGAGTAGCGGGCCAGCACCTCGTCGGGCCGCTGGGCCCGGTGCCCCCCGTCCCCGGTGTAGGTCTTGGTCCGCGACTGCAACCGCACCGGTGCGGCGAACCGCCGGGCGACCAGCTCCGGGTCACCGCAGGAGGGGCACTGCGGGCGGCGGTGCAGCGGATGCCGCTGGGTGTCGAAGTAGATCGTGTCCAGGGTGAGGATGCCGTCCTCCTGCTCGGTGGCGAGACCGGCGAGGTGCTTGACCGCCTCCAGGGCGGTCAGCCGGGCCCCGATCTCCCGGGTGGTCGGCAGGTCGGCCAGCGGCACCCGCAGCGGCCCCAAGTGGTCCAGCTTGTCGCGCAGGTACTCATCCACCTGCCGGTGCCCGGAGAGCCGGAAGGCCACACAGGCCCAGCAGCCGTGCTCCCGGCCGGCCGGTTTGAAGGTCGGGCCGATCCACAGCACCGAACCGACCGGCTTGGTCAGCAGCCAGGGACGCCCGGTACGCAGGGCCGCCTCGTTCTGCTCGGCCAGCTCCGGGTTCAGGTAGTTGTCGGTGGCCACCACGGTCAGGTCGACCTCGCCGGCCTCGGCCGCGCTGACCGGGGTGACCCGCAGACCGGCCGCGCCGAGCGCGGCCAGCAGGGGCTGCGGGTCCACCTCACCGACGACCGACAGCCCGACCGTGGCCGTGGCCAGCTTGCCGGCTACCACCTCGGCGCTGGTACCGGCCATGTCCCAGAAGGCCGACTCGCGCTGCGGCAGCTCCGGGTCGACCCGCAGCACGACCCCCATCCGGACCAGCCGTTCGATCAGGAACAGCACCCGCTCGGGCGGTTCGTCGGACAGGGCGTCGAGCACGTCGTCCAGATCGTGCTTGCCGTCCAGCAGCGGCAGGACCCGCTCGGTCAGCTCACCCTCGATGACCTGGTGGCCACGCTCGGAGAACACGTAAACGGCTTCGCCGGGCACGTTCTCCACGCGCAGGTTCCGGCGTACCCGTGGACGGATGGTCATCGCATCTCTCCCGTCAGCTCATCGCTCGAAGCGAGGTAACGTCCTCTTCGGCCAGCGCCAGGCAGGCCAGCCCGGCCGCCGCCAGACCGTCGACCGCGGACAGCTGGGTCCGGTCGGGGCGGCGGCGGTCGGGGAACCAGCGGCCCTGGCTGGCGCGGCGACTCAGCAGGGTCCGGGCCGCGGCGTGCGCGGCCGTGCGGGACTGCTCGTCTCCCTCGGCCCGCCAGGCCGCCAGGCCCAGCTCGATCCGGTTGATCAGGTCGACACTGGAGGGTGCACCGGCCGATGTCGGGGCCACCGGGTCGGCGGGCCGGGGCCGGCCGAGGGTGGCTGCGGCCACGGTGGTCGCCAGCCGGGCACCCGGGGTGGCTCCGGCGGTCAGCACCAGGTGCTCGCCGTCGGTGCTGAGGCCGTGCCGGGCGCTGTACCGGGCCAGGGCCATCACCACCCCCGGTGCCCCGCCCGGCAGTGCGTCGAGCAGGGCCACCCCGGCGGGGTAGGTCGACCGCACCCCGTGCGGCAGTTCGGTGAGCAGTTGCTCGTACAGGCGCGCGGCCAACTCGTCGGCCGCCGCGCAGGGCTGCGCCTCGGTGAGCTTGAGCAGGGCCAGCAGCAGACCGGCCCGGCCGGTCACCGGATCGGCGACACTGGCCCCGCTGTCCAGCAGGTCAGCGGCGGTGGACACCAGGCTCTGGGCCTGGGCCAGCAGCTGCGGATCGCCGATCACCTGCCCGCACCGGGCCAGCGCGTAGATGGTCGCGCCGATGCCGACGAACCCGCCGACCGGGGGTTGCCCGCCGGCCATCCGCCGGTAGAGGCTGGCCTGCCCGGCGACGGCGGAGAACTCGGTGGTGGCAGCCAGGGCGTCCTGGGCGAACGCCCAGTAGGTCGGCTTGCCGGTGCTCTGGTACAGCTCGGCCAGGAAGACCGCGATTCCGGCGGTGCCGGTGAGCAGGTCGCCGTGCAGGGGTTCGAGCTGGTCCAGGCCGTACGCGGGGTAGTGGACCGCCCCGACCCAGCCGTGCTGCCCGTCACCGACCGGCAGGGCCGCGGCGATGATGTCGTCGGCCGCCGCGCAGGCGCCCGCCAGAAGCTGGTCGTGGTCGACCTCGGCGCGCAACATCCTCGGGTGGTAGACGGAGATGCCCAGCCGGGCCGGATCCCGGCGACCGTCGGGATCCCCGGGCGGCGGGGTCCAGATCGGTCGGCCGCCGGAGGCGAAGTCCAGACAGGCCGCCAGGGCCTCCTCCGGCATCGGGGTGCCGCACTCGGCCCGTTCGATGAGTTCGTCCAGCCGGGCCCGCAGCCGCTGCCAGGCGGTGCCGGAGAAGTGGTTCTCGACCCGGGAACCCTCCGGGGTGCGTACGGTCGAGGTCATCGGTTCGGACTGGAACAGCGGGATGTCCAGCCGGCGCAGCGACTCGATCTCCCGCTCGATCATCTCCAGGCTGTCGGTGCGGCGGGGGTCGGTGTGCAGCACCTCGCGGGCTCCCCGGAACAGCCGGGCCAGCACGATCTCCCGGGCCACCCCGTCGGTCAACGCCAGCGGCCCGGAGGCCACCTGCAACACCGACAGGTAGTCCCAGGTGCTGCGCCAGATGTAGCGGACCCGGGCCCGCGCCAGCAGGTGCAGCGGGCCGCGTTCGGCGGCCAACGCGTGGGCGTTGGCGACCAGGCAGGCGTCCATCTCGCGGTAGCCGGCCACCACCTCGTCGGCGTACGCCGCCGGGTCGACCGGCCGACCGTCCACGATCGGCCGGTACGGGGGCGGCTCCCACCCCTCGGGGAAGCCGTCGGAGTCGACCGCCAACTGTTCCTGCATCGGCGCGCAGCAGCCGATGTCGTGCGCCCGTCGACCGGGGGCCCCGATCCGGGGGTAGGAGATCACGGCGGTCTTGGCGACACTCTCCTCGACCTCGTGCCACAGGGCCTCGGCCCGCGCCCCCAGCAGCACCGGCTTACGCATCCGCCCCTGCAGGATGTTCTCCAGGTCGATGAACATCGGCCGCTCGCCGATGGCGATCAGGTTGTCCGCCCACAGGTCGCGGCATTCCAGCAGCTGGGCCAGCCGGGTGAGCATCCCCAGTCGGCGGTAGAACCGGGCCGGGTCCTCCCCGCTGCGGCAGGGGCGGGCCACCACGTACTCCTCCCACCCGTAGCCGTCGCGCAGCAGCACCTGCCGGGTGGTCAGGTCCAGCGGCAGCCCGTGGGTGTTGAGGAAGGTCAGCACATCCATGAACCCGGCGACGCTGCTGAGGTCCTTGGGCTTGTAGACGACCCGCTGACCGCCGACGAAGGACAGCAGGCTGACCGTACGGCCGCTGTCGTGCAGGTCGCCGGAGTCACCGGAGTACGAGGCCAGGGCCCCCGGGTCGGCCCAGGACCACAGTTCCCGCCGCAGCATCGGCAGGTCCTGGTGCAGCCGGTCGAAGACCTCCCCGACGGCCCGCTTGTAGTTCAGGCAGGTGACCCCGATCAGGTACGCCAGGCCGGGCAGCCCCTCCAGCCGGCTGAGCCAACCCAGCCGGCTGACGTCGATGCCGGCCCGGCCGTACCAGTCGACCGGGGTGGTCGAGCCGTCGGCGATCTGGAGTTCGAAGGCGAGCGCGGCGTGGCACACCTTGATCAGACGTTGCACCAGTTGGCCGGTGACGTCGTCGGCGGCCTCCGGGGTCAGGGCCACCCCGCGCAGCATGTTCTGCCGCAGCCCGGTCAGCCGGGCCGCCGCCCGTTGGAAGGAGACGAAGACCCCACCGACGAGTTCGGCGGCCGGGTCCTGCGCGGCCGTGGGCGGCTGGGCCAGCAGGAAGTCCACCAGGGCGTACGCCCAGTCGGGCAGTTTGCCGGGGTCCCGCACGACCACGTCGACCAGCCCGGCGCCCAGGTCCCGGCTGGTCTGCTGGCGGTGCAGCAGCAGGGCCCGCAGGGACACGTCGTCCTCGGCCACCGCGGAACGCAGCCACCGCTGGGAACGTTCGGCCAGCTTGCGGCGGCCTCCGGAGCGTACCGGGGCGAAGTAGACGCCGGCCTCCCGCTCGTCGAACGGTGCCGCCAACGCGATGACGCTGAGCAGCCGCTCGTCGGCACCGCCGAGACCGAGCAGGGTGTCGGGTGCGGACATGGCACCCAGACCGATGGATGCGCTGGTTGTGGTCATCAGGTGACCTCCTGCCTGGCGACGAGTCGTGCGAACAGCGGTGCGGTGGCGACCAGATCGTCGAAGGTGCCCTCGGCCGCGATCCGTCCGTTGTCGAGTACGTAGATGCGGTGGGCGGCTCGGATGGTGCTGAGTCGGTGGGCGACGACGATCCGGGTGACGTTGAGTTCGGCGATGCGGTCGGTCACCGTGCGCTGGGTGATGTTGTCCAACGCGCTGGTGGCCTCATCGAGCACCAGCACCGGCGGCTGCTTGGCCAGGGCGCGAGCCAGCATGAGCCGCTGGATCTGTCCGCCGGAGAAGGCCTTGTTGTCCTCGCTGACCATGGTGTGCAGCCCCATCGGCATGGCCCGGACCTCCTCGGCCAGACCGGCCAGCCGCAGGGCCTGCCACACCCCCTCGTCGGTGAGGTCCTCGGTGCCGGCGGCCACGTTGTCGCGGATCGAGCCGCGGACCGCCCGGGCCTGCTGGAGCACCACCCCCAGTTGGGCCCGGACCGCCCGTACGTCCAGCTCGGACAGGTCCCGGCCGTCGTAGCGGACCGCACCGGAGCTGGGGGGTACCAGGCCGAGCAGCAGGCGGATCAGGGTGGACTTGCCGGCGCCGGAGGGGCCGACGACGGCGACGAACTCGCCCGGCTCGGCGGTGATGCTGACCCGGTCCAGGACGGGTCGGCCGGTGCCGGGGTAGGTGAAGGTGACCTCGTGCAGCTGCACCCGGCCCCGCAACCGGCCGGGGTCGGCGGCCTCCGGTGCCACGTCCGGTGCCGCCGTCAGCACCGGTGCCAGCCGCCGGTACGCGGCGACCAGCGAGAAGGCCGAGATCACGCCCCCCTGGAGCATCCCTACCGAGGCGGCGAACTGCCCCACCGCGATGCTGGCCGCGACGAAGGTGCCGAGGGCGACATCCTGACGCAGGGTAACCACGATGCCGAGGGTGGCCAGCAGGGTCGGTTGCAGGGCCGCCGCGCAGGCCGCCACCCGGGCCTGCCACCGCAGGGTCTCGGCGTCCGTGCGGCGCTGCCGGGCATACCGTTGCGCCCAGCCGGCGAAGACCCGCTCCTCACGGGCCGCCACCTGGATCTTCTCGATCGCCAGCAGGGCGGTGTGCAGGAAGCCGGCCACGGCCGCGAAGGCCTCCCGGTTGGCCAGCTCGTGGCGTTGCTGGCGGATGGCGGCGTAACTCGCCACCGCCATCAGCAGCACGGTGGCGCCGAGCACGCACCCACCGACGAGTGGATCGACGACGACCAGGGCGGCCAGGCTGACCAGGCCGAAGGCGCTGCCGAGCACCCCGGCGGCGACGCTGTCGGACAGCGCCTTGCGCATCTCGGTGACCGAGTTGGCGCGCTGGACCAGGTCGCTGGTGCCCATCTCCTCCAGTGCCCGGACGTCCCGGCTGAGCAGATGCGACCAGACCGCCGGTTCCAGGCGCAGTTGCAGTCGACCCTGGAGCCGGACCAGGGCGGCGTTACGGGCCGACAGCAGCAGGGCGTTGGACACCACGAAGCCGGCGATCAGGGCGGCCAGGCTCCACAGCAGTTGACCGCCGACGCTGCCCCCGGCCACCCCGATGATGATCCACGCGGACAGGAACGGCAGGACACCACCGATCAGGGCGGCGAGCAGCCCGGCCGACAGCAGGAAACCCAGGTCGGGGCCGGCGCCGTGGGCGGCGAACCGCAGCAGCCCCCGGGCGGTGACCGGCTGGTTCGGTGACAGCGGGGGATAGACCTGCCAGGCGGTCTGCTCGTACTGCGCCGCGATGGCCGCGGTGACTGGGCGACCCTCGGGAGTGCGGTAGCCGCGCCGGGCCGGCAGCAGCGCCACGGCCGGCCCCTCGACCGGGAAGACGATCAACGGGGCGGCACCGTGGCGGTACCAGCGGCCGTCGAGGCGTACCTCGGTCCAGTGCAGTCCGGCGGCCCGGAGCGCGGCGACCAGGCCCAGGCCCGGGGCGGGCTGCGGCAGGTCGTAGTGGGCGGCCAGGGTCCGCGCGGCGTCGTCGTCCGGTCGTTCGGGCCGCTCGGCGGCGGCAGCGGCGAGCCGCCGCCAGGCCTCGTCGACCGCGGCGAGATCCGCCGCGGCGCGGTGCGTCGGGGTGTCCAGGGTGAGGGGGTCGACGGTGGTCATTTCGTCCGCCCATCGGTGGCCAGCCGCCGGTAGACGCCGTCGGCTTCGATCAGCTCGGAGTGGGTGCCGCGCTGCACGATCTCGCCCCGGTCCAGCACCAGGATCAGGTCGGCGTCCCGCACGGTGGAGATCCGGTGGGCGATGAACATGCAGGTCACCCCTCGTTGGCGAAGCGCCTGTAGGACCGCGAACTCCGTACTCGCGTCCAGGGCGCTGGTCGCCTCGTCGAGCACCAGCAGGGGTGGGTCGGCCGCCAGGGCCCGGGCCAACTCCAGGCGCTGCTGCTCCCCGCCGGACAGGTTGCGGGCGTGTTCGCTGACCGCCCCGCTGTCCAGGCCGCCCCGCTGCTCGACCAGCCGGTCGATGCCGGCGTCGACCAGGGCGGCGCGCAGCCGCTCCTCCGGCAGGGTCGGATCCCACAGGGTCAGGTTGTCGCGCAGGTTGCCCTCGAAGAGGCGCAGCTGTTGCTCCACGTAGCCGATCGAGGCGGCCAGGGTACGCCGGGAGTAGGTCTCCCGGGGCCGCCCGTCGAGCAGCACCGTCCCCTCCCACGGCTGCGCCGCCCCGACGGCCAGCCTGGCCAGGGTGGACTTGCCGCTGCCGCTGACCCCGACCAGGGCCACCCACTGACCGGGTTCGGCCGTGAAGGAGATGTCCCGGACCAGGGGTGGGCGGTGCCGGTCGTAGCCGAAGCTGACCCGGTCGAACTCGATGCGCCCGGACAGCCGGGACGGCTGCTCCGGTTCCGGGGCGGCGTTCGGCTCCAGGACGGTGGCGCGGGCCGGATGCGGGGTGGCCGCCAGGGCGTCGTCGATCACGGAGACGTGCACCCGGGTCACCTGGATCTCCGAGCCCAACCCGACCAGCAGCCCCAGGGGGGCGAGCATCGCCCCACCCACCAGTTGGGCGGTGAGCAGGGTACCGAGGTCGATCCGGCCGCCGGCGACGTCGTGCGCGCCGACCAGGGCCAGTCCGGCCAGGGCGGCCGGGCCGACCGCCGCGCTGAGCGCCATCACCCCCAGGGTGGCCGAGGCCAGCGCGTTGGCGGCGTCCATGGTCCGGCCGGCCGATCGGGCCCAGGAGGCGAACAGCCACCGCTCGGCGCCGTCGGCCTTGACCGCTTCGATCATCTTCAGTCCGCTGTGGGCGGTGCTGTCCCGCCGTAGCTGCTCGAACAGCAGCCGTTGCTGGTGCGGACCCGCCCGCCGTCGTACCAGGTTCAGCAGCACGATCTGCGCCGCCATCGCCAGCGACATCACCACCAGCAGCCGGGGTGCCAGGTAGCCGATGAACAGCCCGTACCCGGCCACGGTCACCGCTGCTGCGGCGGGCAGCACGACCCGCTCGGACAGCGCGATGGCCAGGCCGTCGTTCATCTGGGTCCGGTTCACCAGGCCGCTGAGATGCCGACGGTGGAAGAACTCCCCAGGCAGCCGCAGCAGGGCGGTCAGGTACCGGCTGGAGAACCGGGTGGCCATCACCGCCAGGGCGGTGGCGAAGATGCGCTGCTGGGCCCACCCGGCCAGGGCCGCCAGCAGCGCGCCACCGACCAGGATGGCCAGCAGCGCCGGGCGCCAGGCCAGGTCGCCGATGATCAGCACCCGGTTGAGCACGGCCCGCATGGACATCGAGGCCAGCAGGGTCGGCACCGCGGCGACGGCGCCGAGCAGGGCCCCGGCGAGGATCATCGGTGCGTACGGTCGGATCCGCTGTGCCACCGCGCGGGCGAACGGCCAGCGCTCACCCCCCGGCTCGAACTCCGGGGTCCGGCTGGCGATCAGCACCGGGCCGTTGGCCCGGGTGGCGAACTCGGCCGGGGTCAGGGGCAGTCGGCCCACCGCCGGATCGTTGATCCAGGCCCGGCCCCGCCGAACGCCCTCCAGCACCGCGTAGTGCCGGCCGTCGAGCAGCACCACCGCCGGCACCGGCAGCCGGGAGGCCATGTCCAGGTCGGAGGTGTCGATCCACCGGCCGGTGACCTTGAGTCCGTAGCCGGCGGCGGCCCGGCCGAACCCGGAGGCGGTCATCCCGTCCCGACCCACCCCGCAGCGGTCCCGCAGCTCGGCCAGCGGCACCCGTCGGCCGTGGTGGTTGAGGATGATGCTCAGGCAGGCCGCGCCGCAGTCGGCGTCCTCCATCTGCGGGGTCTCGACGGTGCGTACGGCCCGCTGCCGACGTGGCTGGGGCTGGGGTTCCTCCGCCCGGGGGGCGGTGGTCTGGTTGTCGGCGAGAACGACCATCACCGACCACCTCCGAGCAGAACGTCCAGGGGCCGGTCGGTGCCGACGATGAGGTCCAGGCGCACGGGGGTCAGGGTGGCGCCCGGCCAGGCGGACACCCCCAGGTCGACGAGGACCGGCCGGACCAGCCGCTCGTCGGGATACCCGGGCAGCCGCGGAATCCCATACCGGTCGGCCAGGTCGGTCGTGCTCAGCGGGTACGCCTCGACCTGGGTGACCGTGCCGCTCAACCCGGCGCCGCGCACCGGCGTCCCGGCCGGGATGCCGGCCGGCTGACCGGCGTCCAGCAGCAGCAGGGCGGACAGTCGTTGCTCGGCCCGGTCGACGGCGCCGAGGGTGACCCCGCCCTTGACCGAGTCGCCGGGCCGGACGGTCAGGGTGCTCAGGATTCCGGTGACCGGGCTGGTCACCTTGATGGTCTCGTCGTCGCCCCGCAGGGTCAGCAGCACCTCCCCGGCCGCCACCGGTCGGCCGGGGACCACCTCGACCGAGGCGACCGTGGCCGTGGCCGGGGCGGTCACCACGGTCGGGCCGCGCCCGGCCAGCAGGATGCCCTCCAGGGACACCGTCGACTCGATCCGGGCCACCACGGCCCAGGTCCCGCCGACACCGAGGGCCAGGAGTACGGCCGTCAGCAGGGCCCAGCTACGCCGGGTGGTCAGCCGTACGACGTCGTCCAGTTCACCGGTTCGTGGCATGGTGCCTCGCCTCCGCTCGGATCGGCAGGGGTTCACCGGCCGGGGTCACCGTCACCGGCAGTGAGTCGTACGTATTCAGGGCGGGGGTGTGCCGACGTCGGGCCGGACCGGACCCGGCCCGCAGCCCCTCGTACGCCGCCAGTTGTCGCAGCACCTCGGCGGCCTGGATGCGGGCCATGGCCGCACCCAGGCAGTGGTGAGGTCCGCGCCCGAAGGCCAGGTGTCGACCGGGCCGACCGGGCCGGAACTGGTCCGGTTGCGCGAAGACCGCCGGGTCCCGGTTGGCCACCGCCCAGAGCAGGAACACCGGGTCGTTGACCTCGATCACCTGACCCTCCACCTCGATCGGTGCTACCGCCCGGCGGGCGGCCAACCAGACCGGGCTGTGCAGCCGCAGGCACTCGTCGACCACTTCCAGGGCCTGGTCGGGATCCCGGCGCAGCCCGGCGGCCAGCTCCGGTCGGTCCAGCAGCTGTGCCACACAGATCGAGATGGCCGCGGTGGCCGTCTCCAGGCCGTTGATGAACAGCAGCACCACGAACGAGACGAACTCCTCCGGACTGAGCCGGGCATCCGTACCGCTGGAGGCCCCGAACAGCTCGGCGACGAGGTCGCCGGTGCGGCTGCGGCGGGCCGCGGCCAGTTCCTCGATGAACCGCAGCATCTGGTCGACCTGCCGGTGCACCTCGGCCAGCTGCTCGGCGCTCTGACCGAAGCGGAAGAGCTGACCGGTGAGGGTCCGGGCCCACCGGTCGACCTGGGGCCAGCTGCTGGTCGGCAGGTCCAGCAGCCGGCAGGTGGTGAGCACGGGCAGCCGCTCGGCGACGGCCGGCACCAGGTCGAACTCCGGGCCGCCGGCCGTCGCCTGCGAGATCAGGTCGGCTACCAGGTCGCGTACGGTCTCCTCCAGGCCACCGGTGCGGCGGGCGCTGAACGCCCCGGACACGAGCTGCCGCAGACGGCGGTGGGGGGCACCGTCGCGGAAGCTCAACATCCGCCCGAAGATCAGTTCCAGTCGTTCGGACTGGGTCAGCGGCAACGGCGGGTCCCCGGCCCGTGGATCGATCACCAGCCGGGGGTCCCCGGCCAGTCTCGACACCTGTTGGTAGCCCGACACCAGCCACAACCCGCCGGTACGCAGCACCGGCGCCTCGGCGAGCAGCCGCCCGTACCGGCTCGGATCGTCTCGGGTGGACGGGTCGAGCAACAACGCGCGACCCGTGGCGGGCAGGCCGGACATCGGTGTTACTCCGCCAGTTGGGTGTTGACCCAGCAGAACGTGCCGAGGCAGAAGCACGGAACCGGCTCGGTGGGGCCGCTGGCCAGGTTGTCCACTCGCAGGATGTCCTGAGGTGCCCCGGCGGCGCCGTCCAACCAGGAGGCCGCGAGCGCGGCGGCCCGCGCCCGGATCACGCTGACGGTGTCTGCTTCGAAGTCGCGCATGTGTCTCTCCCGAAGTGGCGCGTCTGGTTCCTGCACGGAGCGGCGATTGCGGATAGGATGAAGTCAGCTGTGGGTATCTGGACTACCCACAGCTGTTCCATGTCCCGGCTGTCCCGCTAGCGGCCCAGCCCGACTCTTCCCCGATCGCCTTCCGTACCTCTGGTGTGTCGGCTGCGTTGCGGATCAGTGTTTCCCCCAGCCGTCACCAGCGGTAGGGCACCGTGCACCTCCCACCCATGACAGTTGTCATGCCCCCGCCCCCCGCGCCCCCTTCTCCCGCCGATCTTGCACTTTCCGTCGCCGCATAAGCCGCATAAGCCACGTATCAGCGACAAAAAGTGCAAGATCTGTGAAGGTGTTTGTCAAGTGGTGGCTTCGAGGGTGCGCCAGATTTGGCGGGCTATGTAGCGTTTGAGGCTGCGGGTGATTTCGGCTGGGGTGCGGCCTTCGGTGGTGCGGCGGTTGATGTAGTCCTTGGTGGGTTGGTGGCATCGTTGGCGGGTTTTGGCGATGGTGTGCAGGGCGGCGTTGAGGGTGCGGTCGCCGCCTCGGTTGAGGCGGTGGCGGGTGATGCGGCCGGAGCTGGCGGGGATGGGGTTGACGCCGGCGAGTGAGGCGAAGGCGGCTTCGCTGCGGAACCGGCCGGGGTGAGCCACCCCCGCTTTCATGGAGCTTCTTGATCATGGTCTGATGGCCGTGGGGAGGAAGTCGTCCGTGGCACCACCGAAGAAGTACCCCGATGAGCTACGTCAGCGTGCTGTGCGCTTGTATCGCGAGTCGGATCCGAAGCCGGTGATCCGGCGTCTGGCCGAGCAACTCGGCGTGCATCACGAGGTGTTGCGGAACTGGATCCGTCAAGCCGAGGCCGACGCCGGTGAGCGCACCGACCGGCCGACCGGCGAGATGGTGGAGGAG